>JAEXNA010000018.1 GCA_023447635.1 Vulcanimicrobiota bacterium
GCCCTCACCCGGCAACCTTGTCCCCTCCCACCAGACCCCGCCTCCAACAAAGACCGAACCCTCGCCCGGCGAAAACATCTTTCCCACGAAGGCCTCGCCCACCACCAGAACCGAGCCCTTGCCCGGCAACCCTCGTCCCTTCCCACCAGGGTCCCGCCCAAGGAGATCACCACCAAGCCAGCCCTGCTGCTAAGTCGGTTCCCAGCCACCGACCGGTTCCTTACCGAACCTTGAGGCCGAACCGAAGCCTTCAGTCCTGCCAATTTGGCCGTGCGGCCATAGAGCACAAAAGGACTTTTTGTTTCTTTTTAGTCCTCTTAAAAAGAAAACGAACCCAGGCCCCAGGCCGGCGCAAGAAGGGACCCGCGAGGCCTGCAGGCCCCCGCCCAAATGCCCGCGCAAGAGCACCAAGCCCCGCGCCAGCGAACAAAGCCCGACGCCAGCGAACAAAGCCAGGGTACCAGGGACAGGAACCGTCCATGAGTAGGGGGGCTTTTGTATCCTCAGGGGGGCTCGCCCGCCCTTCGTTTGGCACTAAGGTGTTCGGAGAGAAAACAACCACACTCGCTCCCTGAGCGAGATGTTAGGAGCCTTAGAACCATGAAGAAAACAGCTTTGGCGCTTTGCGCCTTCACCGTGCTTGCCGCCAGTGCGGCCAACGCCCAGCAGGCGCCCGCGACCACCCCGGTCAATCCCCCGGCCAGCACCACCACGGCCCCGGGCCTCAACCCCAGCCCGACCAACAACGCGGTCGGCCCGGCCACCAACATTCAAAACGGCGATCTTACCCAGCCGGCAAATTCGACCCTGCGCAACGATGTTTCCAACACTCCGGCCGACCCGCTGGACCCCACGGTCGACCCGCTCGACTCTCGCGGTACGCTGGAAACGAAGCCCACTGACAACGTCACTCCGCTGACCCCTCAGCCGGAGCCGACTTCGCCGACGAGCCCCCTTCCCTAATCGCAGTCCACTGTGAATCCGACCAACAGCACCCGCAACAACAGTAACGACGTGTCCAACATCGAGTCCAGCCGGAGCACGTCTCCGGACAACTACCAACCAGCGCTGAACTACGACACTGACAACGACGGCATGCTCGACACCAACGAGGCCCTTCGCGGCCCGGTCAACCCGGAGATTCAGCCCTCCACCCCGGCCGAGCCCACCGAAATCAGCGAACCCGCTGAGCCTCAGCCCTAGGCCAGGGCACGACAACCCAACGTGCTGAAATAAAAACAGCCCCGAGTTTCCTCGGGGCTGTTTTTTTTCGCTCCAGACTCAAGCTTCCTGACGACAGGCTCGACCAGGCGAGCCTCGTCAGGAGGCTGTCTATCCGGGACTACCGACCGGCTGGCTGGGTTTGAGCGGCGCGATGGCCGGCATCTCGACCGAGCCCTCGATCGCCTTGCGGCGAGCGCCTTCGGCGATCTGGGCCAGCAGACGGGCCAGAACGTCGCCGGAAGCCTGACCAAACGCCTCTTCCGCCTCGACCTCGCTGACGAACTGCGAGAAACGCGCCACCGGGTTACCGGGCAGCGAGTCCAGGTCGACGTCGGTCAAGGACAGACGCAGTTGAACCTGGCGCAAGTCCATAATCAGACCCACATTGGCGATGGTCGACCACTTGTCGTTGGTCTCGACCGAACGCAGCTGCTCGCGCAGCCAGCCGATGCGAAGCTTCTCGCCGACCAGGTAGTAGCGCCGCGCCGCCTCGCTGAGGTCGACGTTGGCGATACGCGCGTTGTCCACGATACCGATGCCGGACGGCACGTAGTCTAGCGAAGCCACGTAGCGAGAGAACTCCTTGCCGAACCCCATCCCTTCGAACCGCTTCTCCAGACCCGTCAGACGCTGCACCTGCTCGGGAGGCAAGATGTTGAACAGGTCCTCGCGCAGATCTTTCAGGCGCTCGCGGTAGCTCTCGATGAAATTCGAGATGGACGACAGGTCGGCATCCGTCAACAGCATCCAGTTGACCACGTTCTCCAGCGCCTTCACCAAACCGGACAGCACGTAGTAGAAGCTCTCGGAAGAGACCTTCGCGTCGTACTCGGCCAGTTTGCGCAAGAAGGTTTTGGCGTCGGTGATCTCGAGCGCCGCCAGAGCCGCGCGGATAACCTGAATCGGGGTGGCTCCGGTATCGCGAATGGTGCGATGGACGAAGGTAATACCCAGCAGATCGATGACCACGTTGGTGAACTGGGTCGCGATGATCTCGCGGCGCAGCGAGTGCTTCTTGATCCGCTCGGCGTAGTTCTCGCGAAGCAGCGTCGGGAAGTAGTCGTCGAGATAGTGCTGGAACAGCGGCTCGTCCGGGAAATCGGTCTCCAGAATACGCCGATACAGACCCATCTTGGTGTAAGCCAGGATGATGGCGAGTTCAGGCCGCGTGAACCCTTCGCCCGCGCGCTGACGCTCTTGCACCGCCTTGCGGTCGGGCAAGAACTCGACCGCTTTATCCAGCGGACCGCGCTCGGCCAGGTAGTTCATCAAGGAAGCGAACAGAGTCGGGTCTTCCTTCGAGCGCTTCTCGCCCACCGACAAGCAAAGCGACTGCCAGTAGTTGTCCTTGAGCACCAGCGCGTTGACCTCGCTGGTCATACTCTCGAGCACCTTGTTCCGCTCATCGAACGACAGGTCGCCGTGCGATACCAGTGGTTGTAGCAGGATCTTGATGTTGACCTCGTGGTCACTCATATCCACACCGGCCGAGTTGTCGATGGCGTCGGTGTTGATCCGACCGCCCAAACGAGCGAACTCGATACGCGCCAGTTGGGTCAGACCGCCGTTGCCGCCTTCGCCCACCACTCGGGCCCGCAGTTCGGGCGCCGTGATGCGCAGCGCGTCGTTCGACGAGTCGCCGGCGTCGGCGTTGGTCTCGGTCGACGAGCGCACGTAGTTTCCGATACCGCCGTTCCAGAGCAGGTCGACGGGCATCTTCAAGATGGCGCGAACCAGGTCCTGACCGCTCATCTCGTCGACGTCGACCTGCAGCATCGCCTTGACTTCCGGGGTCAGCGGGATCGCCTTGGCAGCGCGGGAGTGGATACCACCACCAGCCGAAATCAGCGATTTGTCGTAGTCGTCCCAGGTCGAACGCGGCAGGTCGAACAAGCGCTTGCGCTCGACGAACGAAGCCGCCGCATCAGGGCTCGGGTCGAGGAAGATGTGCATATGGTTGAAGGCGGCCAGCAGGCGCGTCTTGTTCGTGTAGGTCAGACCGTTTCCGAACACGTCGCCCGCCATATCGCCGATACCGGCGACCGTGAACTCTTGCGACATCACGTCGACGCCCATTTCGAAGAAGTGACGCTTCACGCACTCCCACGCTCCGCGGGCGGTGATGCCTTCCTTCTTGTGGTCGTAGCCGTACGATCCGCCCGAGGCGAACGCATCGCCCAGCCAGAAGTCGTACTCCTCGGACACCGAGTTGGCGTAGTCCGAGAAGGTCGCTGTACCCTTGTCCGCCGCGACCACCAGGTAGGGGTCGGGACCGTCATAGATGACCAATCCTTCAGGATGGACCACCTTGCCGCCCTTATTGTTGTCCGTCAGGTCCAAAAGTCCGCGCAGGAACGTTTTGTACTGCTCGACCACATACGGCATCAGCGCTTCGCGCTCGGCCGGAGGGCGCTTCACTACGAAACCGCCTTTTGATCCGACCGGCACGATCACCGCGTTTTTGGTCATCTGGGTCTTCATCAGACCCAGGACCTCGGTGCGGAAGTCGTCCGGGCGGTCCGACCAGCGTAGACCGCCGCGAGCGACCATTCCGCCGCGCAGGTGGATCCCTTCGACGCCGGTGCCCACCACCACAATTTCGTAGAGCGGACGCGGTTCCGGCATTTCGCCCACGGCGCGCGAGGCGACCTTGTGCGAGATGTAGGACTTGTTCAAGAAGAAGTTCGTGCGAACCGTCGCCTCGACCAGATTGAACAGCGCGCGCAAAGTGCGGTCGTAGGCCAGCGAACTGACCTTGTTCAGGGAGTCGAAGAACGCTTCCCGACGCTCGGCCATCGCTTCGTTGCGGTTGGCGAAGTCGGGCTGGAACTTGGCCTCGAAGTAGCGATAGATCAGTCCGCCCGGTTCGGGATGGGCCAGCAGCGTATCGGCGATGAAGTTCCGCGAGGTCGACAGCGACACCTGAGACAGATGCGTCTGGTAAGTGCGCAGCAGGCTGACCTCTCTCCAGGTCAGGCCGCCCGAGACGATCAGCCCGTTCAGGCGATTGCTCTCGGCGTCCTTGCCCAGCAGCGCGGTGGTCGCGGCCACAAGTCGCTCGCGGTCCTTGCGCATATCCAGCGGACGGTTGGTCCAGCGGTTCTGCACGCGGAAGATGTCGATGGTGGCCGACTGCGACTGCCCGCCGTGCTGGAAGTGCACCTTGTGAGAACTCTGCAGCAGCACTCGCAGCCCCAGGTTCTCGAGGATGGGCAACACGTCGGACAGCACCAGACTGTCGCGCTGATGATAGATGCGCACCGAAGTGGCCTCTTCAGCGTACGGCTCGTTGGTCGGGTTGAAGATCCCCACGCGGTAAACTTCGTTCTCGTCGATTCTGGCCACCAGGTTGGCGATGTCGTGCACCGCCATACCGAACGAGGTGTTGCCCGTGTAGCCGTCCGGGAACGCCCGGTCGAACTGCTCGCCCAGGCGGTGACCCAGGGCGTCGCCGTGAGCGCTGACCAGTCGTTCGGTCAGGCGGTCGTTCCAGGTACGGGTCAGGTCGACCACGCGCTGCTCGAGTTCCGGCAGGTCGATGGAGGCCAGGTCGGCGTCGGTGGTCAGGAAGAAGTGGAAGCGCACCTGCTCTTCGTCTTCGCCCATGGACAACTGATAGTCCACGTGGCGGGCCTGGAACACCTCGGTCAGGGTCTCCTGGACGCGGTGGCGAACCTCGGTATTAAAACGGTCGCGCGGCATGATCACCATGATCAGAGCGCCACGATGCAGCGGGTCGGGGCGCAGGGTCATACGGACCTCGCGCTCCTGCTGCATCGCCATGATGGTGCGGATATCGCGATGAATAGCCGCCGGTTCCGACCAGAACAGCTCTTCGCGCGGCATGGAGTCGAAGATGGTCACGATCTGCTTGAAGTCGTGGGACCCTTCGCGGGCACCATCGAGTTCCAACACGGCCTCGAGTCGCTTGCGCAGAATCGGGATATCCTTGACCGGCGTGCCCAGCGCACCCGAGGTGAACAGACCGAAGAACCGCTGCTCGCCGATGATGTTGAGGTCGGCATCGAACTTCTTGAGCCCCACGTAGTCCATGCGGGCCGGGCGGTGCACGGTCGACTCCTGGTTCGACTTGGTGACGATGACGGGCGGGCCGGCGGTCACTCGTTCGCGCAGGTTGTCGGGCAGTTCCGTGATAGGAACGGGCTGGCGGTAGTGCGAGTTGCCCAGGTCGCGAAGCACACCCAGAGCGGTCTCGGGCACGACTTGCAGCGCGGGACCCCCGTCGCCAGCGACGATGTCGTACTCGCGGAAACCAAGGAATACGAAGTTATGATCCTCGAGCCAGTGCAGGAAGTCCTCGCACTCGCGAATCGCTTCGCCGTGCTCGTCGTTAGCGTGCTTGTCGGCCAGGCTGCCCAGGTCGACGCACATCTTCTGCACCACTTCTCGCATCGCGCGGTAGTCATCGGTGGCGATTTTCACATCGCCCAGGACACGCTTGATATCGGCTTCGAGTTCGCCCAGCGCCTCGTCGGCGACGTGCTCGATCAGGTAGAGTTCATAGACTTCCGAACGTCCCTGGCCACCGGCGGGCTGGCGAAGCAGCGCGCCTTTATCGTCGCGGGTGACCTGTAGGATCGGGTGGATCAGGTAGAACAGATCCAGGCCTTTACGGCGAAGTTCGTGACTGACCGAGTCTACGATGAAAGGTCGATCGGACAGCGTCACCTCGAGAGCCGTGCCGCTGGTTTCCCAGCCGTCGGCATCGTAGCGAGGGTTGTACGCGCGGACCCGAATCTCATCGGGGTCCTTATTATCCATCAGCTTCACGGCACCGGCCAGAATGGCGGCCAGCGATTCATGATCGAGATGATCGAGGAAGGCTGGATTCGCCTTGCCGAACACATCGCGAACCAACCCGCGATAGAAGTCCACCTCCGCGGGAGCGACCTGTTTGGACACGTGCTCCTGGAGCTTTTCTAGCTTGTTGCTCAACTTAAAAATCCTCCGTACATCGGCCGCCGCTTGGGCTAAAGATCATCAGGGCCGAGGGTCTCGGCCGCTTCGGGATATCTCGTCTACTTTCTTTTTCTTGCGGAAAATTTTCAGGAAACCGCCTCAACGCGAAGGCCCGCCGTGGTCCGGGCAAATAAGGAGAAAAGTTCGATAATCTCCGAAACGTTTCGACCCTAACGCGCTTTAATGGTTCAAGTCGTGCGAGTGCAGACTGGCGCCTTTCGTGTAGGGGGAGCGCGCATAAAGAGATCTTACCTCCCCGCAGAGGCTATTCTTCTGCTGGGAGTATGCTCTTTATGACCCGCAGCCGATTATTAAAGGATGACCAGGAGGAAATCCCCAGGTCGGCATCACATTGGTGGCTCGTCAGCGGCTCGCGCGGGGGAGGAGATCAGAAAGGATCCACAATGACCAAGTCACACAAGGAGCTGGGAGAGGACTCCCTCGCCCTCTCCACCTTCACTAGGCTTTCGAAAGCCGCGGGTCAACTGCGGAGGAAAGTCTACTCGGGGCTCAGTGACACTCGCTTGACCGAGAGCCAGCTCAACGTGCTCGAGCTACTCCTACAAGTTGGGCCTCTACCGCAGAAAGAGATTGCTAAAAACCTTCTCGTAACCGGCGGCAACGTCACCATGGTTGTCGACAATCTGCAGAAGCGAAACCTCGTAGAGAGGAATCGCTGGCCCCAGGACCGCCGCGTTGTCCACGTTGGATTGACCAACGAAGGGCGGGAGACGATCGAATCGTACTTCCCCCATCACGTCAAAAAGGTGGAAAAGGCTCTCAACGCCCTGGAGCCCGGCGAACAGGAACAACTGATCGCCCTCTGTGACAAACTGCGGAACTCCCTCCAAAAAGGGTAACCGCGACGTCTGTCGTCTATTTCCGTGGCGGGTGGGCCACATCGGGGGTTTTTCAACTACCGCAGCGGTGCCGGGATATCGTCCCGGCACCGTTGTTCTTTTTCTGCCGGAAGCTCTATAGAGGGGCCAGGCTCCCCACCCCCAAAAATCAGGCCGTCTCTCGGTAGAGCCAGAACAGCATGGCCTGAGCGACCCGAGTCCGCACCAGATTCCGATCGCCAGGCACACTCACTCGAAGGTGACTGATCTCTCCCCCTTTGCGAAGCGCCAGATAGGCCGTCCCCACCGGGTCCTTCTCGGTCCCTCCGTCCGGTCCGGCGTAGCCCGTGCAAGCCATGCACAGGTCCGCTCCGAAAGCTCGCCAGGCGCCTTCGGCCATCTCGCCGGCCACCTGTTCCGAGATCGCGGAAAACTCTTCCAGCGTCTCCGGCCGAACACCCAGCAGCGCCGTTTTCGCCGCCTCCGTGTAGGCCACCACCGAGCCGGCCAGCAGGGCGCTGGCTCCCGGCACCGAGGCCAAGCGATGCGCCGCCAGACCGCCGGTCAAACTTTCCGCGAACGCCACCGTTAGCCCACGCTCGCGCAGTCGCTGCGACACCACTTCGGCCAGGGTTAGCCCCTCGGTCGAGAACAAGAACCCCTCGAGTCGCTGCACCATCCCGGCCACCAGCGGCTCAAGAAGCTCCTGAGCCATCGCGGAGGTGGCCGCCCGGGCAGTCAGATGGATCTCCAGATCGTTAGGGGTGAAGTTGATGGTCACCTCGGGGTTCGTCAGGTCGCGATAAAGATCGACGATGCGGCGGTCCATGTCCGACTCGCCCAGCCCGGTAACTTTCAAAATCCGGCCGGCGGTCACGGTCTCGCCCACCGGGAACTCCTCTTCCCGAAGCCCGGCGAACACCTCGTACAGGTAGGACATCTCGCGAGGCGGTCCCGGAAGAATCAGCAGCGTCGCCCGGTCGCCGCGAAGAAAGAAGCCTGGCGCCGTCCCGTTAGGGTTCGGCAGCACCGTAGCGCCTTCAGGGATATCGGCCTGCTGCTCGTTGTTGGCCGACATGGTCCGCCCCCGCAGAGCGAACTTGGACGCGATGTCGTCCACGATCTCCTGATGGCGCTGCAGCTTCAGGCCGAACGCCAACGCCACAGCTTCGCGAGTGCGGTCGTCAGCCGTAGGTCCAAGCCCTCCCGTCGAGATGACCAGATCGACCCCGTCCGCCGCCTCGCGATAAGCCGCCGTCATCGCCTCGAGGTCGTCGGCCACGGTCCGTTTCGAGACCACGCGGACCCCTCGTTTTTCCAGCTGCTCGGTCAGCCAGAGGCTGTTGGAATCGGGCTTGAAGCGAGTGAAAAATTCGCTGCCCACGACAATGATTTCCGCCGTTTTGAACATCTCTCGGCGTACGAGAAAGGAGAGAGGTCTCCCTCTCTCCTTTCCTGTAGTGACGCGGGTTGGCGCCTATCTGAAGTCGCTTTACTCGAGTCCGGAGGGGATCGAGGAGAGCAAGTTGGACCAGCTCCAGAAGCTAGGCTTCAGGGGACGGCCTTCGATAGCGTGACCCCGGCTGTCGAGCAGCTGCAGGCTGTCACCGCGATGCCCTTCCCGCGAGCGGATGGTGCGGCCGTCCAGCGTGCCCAGACCGGCCGAAGCGTCGCCGCGAACCTCGAGGTGGAGATTGTCCGTCAGGGCGCGGGCCAGCATCTCGCCGGTGCGGGCCGTATAAGGTCCGACTTCGACCGCGCTAAGCTGGTCGGTGACGGCGAACCCGTTGGTCAAAATCGGCAGAGAGGTCCGGTCGTCGTTGACCATATAGCCCACGGCCGTGCCCTGAGGCAGGAACAGGGAGGCGCATTCGGCCACCGAGGCGCTGTCGCCGTAGGAGACGTTCTGTAGGTCCAGCACCACCGAAGTGACGTCGTCCCGAGTGGCCTGGTCCAGGTGCTCGGCCAGCTGGCCGGCGGTGTTGCTGTCGAGCCAGAGAACTTTCAGGGTCAGCACGCCGTCGCGCACACGAGAGTAGACCGAGTGGCTGCTGTCGATGCTTTCCCGGGTCAGCTGCATCAGGAAGGTGCGCTGCCAGATGCCGTCGCCGCGTTCGACTTCCAGGGTCACTTCGGTGCCGATCTTACCGCGCAGGTGAGAGACCATCCACTCGGTGTCGTGGCCGCGGGCCGCGCGTCCGTCGATCGCCACAATGCGATCGCCCAGGCGTAGACCCGCCTTGCTGGCGGCGTGGCCGGGCATCAGCGAGACCAGGCGAGCGCCGCGAGGCTCGGCCTCGACCATGGCGCCAAGGCCGCCGCTGGGAAGATAGGCAGAGCTCCACTCGTCGGCGGCCGGACAGCCTACGTAGCTGCTGGCGACAGGCGAGACGAAAAGGCTGGACTCTTGAGCGCAACGAGCCGCCTGGTCGGTGAGGTGAAGGGTGAAGGCCGTGGACAGTCCGATCACGGCCAGAGTTGAATATTTGCTTTTCACAGAGCCTCCGTTCTTGCCCTTTTCTTCTCACTTCCCGCCCCAGGTTCCCGCCAATTCTCGCAAAAGAGTTTAGAGTTTTTCACCGCACGGTATGAAGCATGGTTTCGCCGACGCCCCGGTGGGTGAGAAGAAGGCATGAAAACCTCTATCGCGGGCGCTGCCCTGCTCGTCTTCCTGGGCTGCGCGCCCACCGCCACCACGGCGACGCCGACCTCTCCCACCGCCAGCGGTAGTCCCCTGGCCGCCGCCAGCCTGAACCAGGCCGCTCCCACCCCCAAAGCGGTGGACCAGAACGGCGCCCCGGTCGACTTCGCCGCCCTGTACAAAGCCGGCCCGGTGCTGGTCTACTTCTATCCCAAAGCCGACACCCCGGGCTGTACCGCCCAGGCCTGCTCGCTGCGCGACTCCTACGAAAAATTGACCGACGCCGGGCTGACCGTGGTCGGCGTCAGCACCGACGGCCAGGCCGCCCAGAAGGCGTTCCAGGAAAAGTACAAGCTGCCGTTCACCCTGGTCTCGGACCCTGAGGGAGCCGTACTGAAAGCCTTCGGCGTGTCGGCTGGGTTCGGCGGCTTTGCCAACCGAGAGGCGTTCCTGATCAAGGACGGCGTGACCGTGTGGCACGACAGCTCCGCCTCGACGGCCAAACAGGCCGACGACGTGCTGGCACAGCTGGCCACCTGGAAGACCCCCGCTCCGTGAGCGGGAACAAACCTGACCCGAGCGCGGTGATGCAGCGCCTGCTGGCCGAATACAAGACGGCCAGTCTGGCCACGGTCTCCGCCGATGGCACTCCCCAGGCTAGCTACGTCCCCACCGCGCTCGACGCCCAGCGTCGCTTCCTGTTCTTCGTCTCCGAACTGTCCGAGCACACGGCCAACCTGCAGCAGAGCGGCCGGGCCAGCCTGATGCTGATCGAGGACGAAGCGCGCAGCGAGCAGCTGTTCGCCCGCAACCGACTGACCGTCAACGGGACGGTCGAAGCGATCGCCCGCGACAGCGGAGAGCCCTGGGAACGGGCCTCCGCCGTCTACGGCGAGCGCTTCGGCAAACTGTTCTCCATGCTGTCAGGCCTCAAGGACTTCCACATGTTCGCCCTGACCCCCGCCGACATCCGACTGGTGGTCGGCTTCGGCGCCGCTTACGCGGTTAGCGGGGTTGGGTGGGATCAGCTGGAGCTGCAGACGGGGAAGTAGCCTCTTCCGGGGAGGTTGTTGGAGGCGGCGGCGGTACCGGGGTCTCCAGGGGAGGTACGGTGGGAGGCTCCACCTGCGGAGGCGGAGCGCTTTCCGGGGGAGCGGGAGGCCCCAGGTCGGAGGGAGCCTGGACGTAATAGCCTTCCTCGAACGGCGAAGCCACAGCGTGGCGCAGACGGGCCCGAGCCAGGTCTTGCTCGCTCAACGAAGAGGCCAGGTTGTTACGCGCCGTGACCAAACTGGCCTGGGCATCCAGCACGTCGGTCAGGGTTCCCAGTGCAACCTGATAGCGACCCTGAGCGATGCGTACGCCCTCGCGGGCCGAATCGACCCCCGCTTCCGCGGCCGCCACGTTCCGCTCGGCCGTGATCAGCTGAGCCAGGGCGCCGCTGACGTCGCGTTCGACCACCAGCTGAGTCCGGCGAAGGTTGGCCTTGAGCACCTCCAGCGCGCCTTCCGCCGAAGTGACCGCTCCGGCTCGCGCCCCGCCGTCGTAGATATCGAAGCTCAGCTGCAGCTGAGCGGTAAAGGTCGGCCGCTGGACCCCGTCGAGGTCGCCCTGATAGGTGATCCCGGTGAAGGCCGATAGCGCCGGACGGTTCAAGGCGTGAGCCGCCCCCAGAGCTGCCTCGCCCGCCTGCAGATCCTTCTGCACGACCAGCATGTCGGGGCGCCGCTCTAACGCTTTCGTCATCAAGTAGGCCGTCGTGGTGTCCGGAAGCTGGGGCTCGCTGGACTCTTCGATCTCGATCTCGCTGAGCGGCGGCAGGCCCAGTGCCTGAGCTTGGTCCTGGCGGGCCAGCTCTAGCTCACGACGCGCGCTGTTCAGCGACACCACGGCGTTGGTCACCGCCGTCTGCGCGCGCACCACGTCGCCGGGAGCCAGTTCGCCCGCATCGTACAGGGCACGCGCCAAGCGCAGCTGCTCCTGACGCCCTTCCAGGTCGTCCTCGCGCACCTGCACGAGACGTCGCTGCAAGAGCAGAGTATAGAACCGCTCTTTGACATCGAGCGCCACGTCGTTCTCGGCCTGCAGCAGCGAGGCCGCCGCCGCCTGGCGGGCGAGATCGGCCTGCAGCACCAGCATCCTGGTTCGGCCGAAGTCGAACAGGAGCTGGCTGAGTCCCAGGTTCGAGGTCAAGCGCTGAGAGGTCCGCCCTCCCGAGGCGACCACAGCCCCTCCCCCACCGGCTGTCACCAGGGTCGCGCTGTTCAGCTCGTCCCCTCCCGTGCCCGGCGACGAGCTGTGCAGGAAGGTGCTGGAGAAGTCGATGCGCGGCATCAGCGCCGCGCGCTGACTGACGACCGCCCCTTCAGCCTGACGAAGCTGGCCGAGAGCGGTCTGGATGTCCGGCTGTTGGGTCAAGGCCAGCTTGACGGCGGCCGGCAGGTCCAGCACCTGAGGTCCCTCCGGCAGTGAGTCGAGCCCTCGCCAGCGCAAGTCCAGGTCGGGTTCGAGCTGCGCCTCGCGGGTCTGGTTCGGGTTGAAAGGGGCCGGCTGGCCGGGGATAGGTTGAGGCACCAGCGGCGGTGGAGCCGGCACCGGTGTTGTGTCGGTGGGCACCTGAGCCAGCACGTTCAGGTTCAGCCCCAGCAGAAGGGCAGCGACGAGGTGAAGCTTCCTAGCCTTCATGGCGCTGCTCCTCCCCTTGTTTGGGCTTGGAGGACTGGCCTCGCTGACGCCAGCGCGTTTCCAGGTTATCAAACATCACGTAGGCCAGCGGCACCACCAGCAGCGTCAGCATGGTCGAGGCAAACAGGCCTCCGATCACCGCCACCGCCATCGGCGCCTCCAGCTCTCCTCTCAGGGCGATCGGGATCATCCCCAGAATGGCCGCGAACGCGGTCATCAGAATCGGTCGCAAACGTTCCGGACAGGCGTGCAAAAGCGCGTCTTCCCGACTCATCCCGGTCTCTCGGGCCTGCAGGGTATTCTCGATCAGGAGGATCCCGTTTTTCACCGCGATCCCTACCAGCATCAGACAGCCCACGCCCGCCATCACCGAAAACGGGATAGCGGCCAGGAACAGCGAGAGCACCACCCCGACGATACAGAGCGGCACGCTGAGCAAGATCGAGAGCGGCACGATCACGTTTTCGAACTGGATACAGAGCAGCATGTAGATCAGCACCACGGCGAGCGCGCCGGCAAACGCCAGCTTCTGAAACTCGCCGCTCTGCCGTTTCATCCGCTCGCTCCAGTCCCAGCGATAGCCGTCGGGCAGATCCAGGTCGGACAGCGCCTCGGTGATCTCGGTTTGCAGTTCGCTAACCGTGCGCCCCTGCCCGGCGCTGACCAGGGCGACGTAGCGCTGACGGGCCTGCCGACTGATGGTAGGATAGCCGACGGCGCTTTGCGCGGTGGCCACCTGCCACAGCTGAATCCCTTCGGCCGCGTTGGTGTTGCTGCCGGGAGTGGCGGCCGTGGTGCCGCGGGTCGAAGTTCCGCCGACCGCCTGAGTGACCAGACTGGTAGCGTTCACCACCAGACTACGAAGCTGAGCCGTGCTGCGCCGTTCGGCCGCCGCCAGCTGCACCACGATGGGCGCGCGGCGACCGCCGGTCTGCAGGTAGGAAGCGATCACACCCTCGGAGGCGGTCTGAATCGCGGAGGCGATCTGGGAGAAGCTGACCCCGAGTTTGGTGGCTTTGGCCCGATCGATGATCCAGCGGATCTCCGGGGTCGGGTCGCCCGCCTGGTTACGGATGTCGGCCGCCCCCTGTACCGTTTTGACCCGGTCGATAATCTGGGCCGAAATTTCGTTGAGGACCACCAGGTCGGGCCCATAAACGTTGAGTTCGACCCCTTCGCCCTGGTTGCCGCCACCGATCAGGCGCTGCACGATGTCCATGTTCGAAGGGAACGCCTGCACCGCAGGGACCTGCGAGAACAGGCCGCCGAGCTGCATACTCAGGGTGTTGGCGTCCGCTCGCTTGCCGTCGGTGGAAAGCACGATGTAAGCACTGCCGCTATCGCGGCTGCCTTGCGAACCGGTGCCGGAACCCACCGAGGTCAGATAGGCGATCACGTCCGGATGCTCGGACATGATTTTTTCCAGCTTCAGCATCGCCCGGTTCGTCTCTTCGAGCGAGGTGCCCTTAGGCATGCGCATCATCAGGCGTAAGACACCCGTGTCGGTGCCCGGCATAAACTCGTAGCCGATGAACGGCACCAGCACCAGGGAGGCCACCGTCAGCACCGAGGCGCCGATCATCACCCGCCAGGGGCGTTTCAGCGCCTGCCGGAGCATGGCTCCGTAGCCCGCATCCCAGCTATCGAACCAACGTCCCCAGGTGACGAAAGTGCGATCCCAGAACCCGCGCTCGCCTTCCGGCTTAATCGGCTCGTGGCGGATGTACTGAGAACACAGCATCGGCACCCCGGTCAGGCCGTCGAGCAGCGAAAAGGCCAGCGAGATGATCACCACCAGGGCGAACTGCTTGAACATCTGGCCGGTCTGTCCCGGGATCAGCAGCAGCGGAAAAAACACCACCATGATGGTCAAGGTCGAGCTGATCACCGCCGAAACGATCGGCCGGGTGCCTTCGATAGAGGCCGTTTTCGGGTCGAGACCTTCATGCTCCATCTTGCGGTAGATGTTCTCCATCACCACCACCGCGTCGTCCACAATCAGCCCCGTAGCCAGGGCCAGACCGACCAGCGACATGGTGTTCAGCGAGTAGTCGAACCACCACATGAAGGCAAAAGTCGAAATCACCGAGACGGGGATCGACGTTGCCACCACCAGGGTCGAGCGAAAGTTGCGCAGGAAGAAGAAGACGACCATCATGGCCAGTCCGCCGCCGACCACGGCCGCCTCTTCGAGCGAATGGACGGCCTGGTTGACGTACTTGGCCTGGTTATAGACCTCCACGAACTTCAGTTCGGGATAAGCGGCTTTCACCGTTTCGAGCTTGGCCAACACCTCGTCTACCGTGCTCACGGTGTTGGCGCCGCTCTGCTTCTGGATTTCAATCGAAGCGGCCGGGTCGCCGTTCAGGCGCTGGATGCTGGTGGTGTCGCGGTGGCTATCGGTGATGCGAGCCACCGAGGCCAGTGGTAAAACGTTACCGTTGGGCGATCCGATCGGAATCTGAGCCAGTTGAGCCACGTCGGTGATCCAGCCGTAACTGCGCACCAGCAGCTGACGGTTCCCTTCGTAGGCCGTACCGCCGGGGACGTTACGATTCTCCTGCTGAAGCGCGCTGACGATGTCGTCCGAACTGACGCTGTGAGCAAGTAGCGATCGCGTGTCGAACTCGACCATGATGGCCCGCTCCTGACCGCCGTTGACGTTGGCCGCGCCGACCCCTTCGGCCGACTCGAAGACCGGCTTGATCTCGTCATAGAGAATGCTGCGAAGTCGCACCGGGTCGTTGATTCCGCTGACGCCCAGCACCAGAACTGGCATCGAATTAGGGTCGAACTTCTGCACCGTGGGGGCCTGCAGCGAAGGGTCGTCGGTGGGGAACTGGCGCTGGGCCCGCTGCACCTGTTGTAGGATGTCGAGCGCCGCCTGGCCCAGGTCGTAGCCGGGGTTGAACTCTACCGTGACCCGGGACTGGCCTTCGGAGGTCTGGGACGAGAGGTTGACCAGGCCAGGGACCGTGGCCACGGCGTCCTCTACGGCCAGAGTGATTTGGCTTTCCAGATCCTCCGGAGCCACACCTGACCAGGTGGTGCTCACAAACATCGAAGGAGGAGCCACGTCGGGTAGCAGTTCCACCGGAAGCTGCACAAACGCGATAGCGCCCAGCAGCACGAAAATGAGAATGCGCATCCATGTGGCGACCGGTCGGTCGACAGAGATTTTCGCGATATCCATGGCGGGCCTACCTGCGTCCCGCCGGGGTGGGCGAAGCGGAAGGGCGCGGTATCGAACTGGTGGTGGGGCCGTCGCCGGGGGTGGCAGTCGGTTCGGGCGTCGCTTCGCCGACGGTCACTTCCGCTCCGTCGCGCGGAGGGTTGGCCGACTGGATGACGACTTTGTCCCCCTCTTTTAGCCCTTCGCGAATCATGGTGACCCGGCCGTTGGCCAGACCAAAGCCCACGGCCGTCTTGACCGTCTTTCCGTCCACGACCTTGTACACCACGGCGGTGCGGGCCTCGCTGTCCTTGTCGTAGAGCGCCGAAGAAGGCACCGCGAGGCGCGGACCGGGCGGGCCCAGGGTCAGCTTGACGCGGGCGAACATGCCCGGCTTGACCAGCCCGTCTTCGTCTTCGATCTTGACCCGGATATTGAACTGCCGGCTGGCCGCGTCGACGGCGGCGTCCTTCGAGTAGATGAAGGCGTCGAACACGCGATTGCGCAGCCCGTCGACGGTGACCTTACAGGCGTCGCCCTTGTCCACGTAGCGGTAGATCTCTTGGGGCAAGGCCGAGACGATCCATACTTCGCCGCCGGCCTGCACCGTCATGATCACGCTGCCCACGCTGGCCGCCGCTCCGGGATCCAGTTGGCGAGCGCTGACAAAGCCGTCGACCGGCGAGCGCAGCACCGTTTCGTCAAGCTGCAGGCGGGCGCTTTGTAGTTCAGCCTCGGCCGCTTCGACCAGCGCCTGACGGGCCAGAAGCTGCTGCTGGAAGGTCTGGGTTTTCGAAACGCCGGCTCTAGCCTCGTTCAAGGTGGCCTGAGCCGAAACTTCGGTGAAGCTCGAGTTCTCGATATCGGCGCGGGTCGAAACGTTGTCTTTCTTTGCTTGCTGGCCGGCGTTGGCGACCGACTTTTCGGCGGCGGCCGTGGCCGCGCGCTGAGCGTCCACGGCGGCCGCCTTCGAGAGCACGTCGGTGTAAGCGTCCTGGGCGTCGGCGTTCGAGGCGAAGCCCTGCCGCTGCAGCCCGAGCATGCGGTCGTACTGTAGCTTCGACTGCTCGAAGTCGACTTCGGCCTGGCGCAGCTGAGCTTTGGCCTGCGCGTAGGTTGACTGAGCCTGGACCACCGAGGTCTGACCCTGGACCACCGTCGCGCTGTAGACCGACTTCGATTTTTCCAGGTTGGCCCGCGCTGCGGACAGGTCGGCCTGCGCGATGGAAACGCTGCTCGAGGCCTGCACGTTGGTCAGGTCCTGCTGCGACTGAAGTTCGTAGTAGGTAAAGCGCGCGTTCGCCAGATCGCTCTGCACCTTATACAGGTTGGCTTTGGCCTGAGCGTCGTCGACCCGGGCCAGAACCTGGCCTTTGGAGACCTCGTCGCCTTCGCGGTAGAGCACTTCACGCACCAGTCCGGCCGAACGAGCCACGATATCGACGTTCTGGGTCGACTCGACGTTACCCACGACTTCGAACTCGAAGGTCAGGTTCTCCATGGCGGCCGTACCGACCGCCACCTTCTGCGAACCGCCCCCACGTCGCCCTCCCCCTTTTCCGGAGGAGCTTCCACCACCCAGAATCTGGGTGAACCGCCAACCGATCAGCGCGCACAGCAGCAGTGCGACCACGCCGACAATCCAGCGGACCTTACCTTGAAACATCAAGCCATCCTAGCGCGACGAGAGCGAGGCCCCTTCGACCGCGCCGCCAAATCATACTCACCGAACACAGCCTCCCCAGACTGCGCTTTACCTGAGAACCGCTCAGGTGCCCATCCGATTCGATCAGGGGTATGCCCCCCCTTCAGGTTCAGCAAACGCTTAGAAATGGGGGTTCGTGGCGATTTCGTCAGGCTTTAGCCAGCGCTCAGTAGCTCTTCGAGACGACGAAGAAAGTAGGAGATGTGCAGCCCGTCGACCAGCCCGTGATGCACGGTCACGGAGACCGGCAGCCAGAGCTCGCCGTCGCGTTCGCCGAAGCGGCCCAGGGTGATCTTCGGCTCGCTCTCGGTGTGGCCCATGTGCCTGGCGTGAGTCAGGGCGCTGAATCGATACCAGGGCAGGGTCGAGAAATGGATCAGGTCGATCCTTCGCTCGCCGGCATCGAGCTTGAACCCCTTCGAGAGTCGTGCCGCCTCCAGGAGCGGCGTGGCGACCTCCTGGAACTCATCGAACTCGTCGACAAATGGAAGGAAGATGATAGCAAAAGTCTCGTCCGGCCGGGCCACCGTCGGGGAGAGGTGGATGCGAGGATAAAGTACCGGACGATCTTCGACGATGCGATAGCGGAACGCTTCGACCTCGTTGGCGGCGCGCAGCACCGCATGCCAAAGACGCAGGGTGGGCGACTCTCCCCTCGCTTTGCAGGCGCGCACCAGTGATCCACAAGCCACTTCGGCGACCAGCGAGAAGAACGGCTCCTTGAACTCGTGATAGAAGGCGAAATGATCGGCTCTAGGCCAGCTCGCCAGATCGACCGGCGCCGGGGTGGGGGGGAGTTGATAAGGGATGGAGGCCATGCCTTTAGGTGTGTTCCAGCGCGGACGATCCCTGCCGGTCCTGGTGGGAGGGCGGTTTCATGGTTTTTTCAGAGCCTCAGTCTAGATTCGCCATGTGGAAATCAAGACGGGATTCGTGGGGAGAACCGAGCGACTGCGCAATACGGCCCGAGCCGTGTTGGACTCGCCTGCCGTGCAGAAGCCGAAGCAGTTGGTGGAAAACTGGCGTCAGGTGACGCTGAACGAGGCGGCCGTCGAGATCCCTCAGGCCGTGCTGGATATGTCCAGCCTGAACTCGACCTCTCCCGTGCTGGGCGGCATCGCGCAGGCGGGAATCAGCGCGCTGGCCTTCAAGCGGGCGGCTCAAGGGTTCAGCGGCAAGTCGATCGAGGCTAAGATGGAAGGCGCTTCCTCGCTGGCTCTGGGCATCGCCGGCACCCTCTCCTTGTTCCCCGGCCAGGTCGCCACCACCGCCAGCCAGGCGTTTATGGGAGTTCAGGGCGCTCTGGAGCTGTCGCTCGGCGTCCGCGAACTGCGCGAAGAGTTCGTCAATAAGGACAAGCCCGCCTGGAAAGAGGTCGCCACCGGCACCCTCGACACGGTCAAAGGCGCGGCCAGCTTCCTACCGCTTTTTGCGCCTTCGACCGCCAACGCCGTCAACGCCCTGCAGATCACTGCGCTGGTCTCGAAAGCGCTCCTGGAATCGAGTCTGGACCGCTACTGAGCCGCGAGGCCTGCGAGGCGCGGGCTTGCGCCCAACTGGGATGTCGCAGGTAGCTGACCCAGGCCGAGTGGCCGAAGTGACATTTCAGTAAGGCGCCAAGGCGTCCACGTCGGTAGGCCCGGCGGACCTGCGTCTCGCCCGCTCCCGGCCAGAGCCAACGCCAAGCTTCTCCGGCAGCGTGCACGAACCAGTGCAGCAGAGCGCGCTCCTTCAAGTTGCGGAACGGCCAGTACGGCAGCAGTCGGTAGCCGTCCATCCATACCGAGGCTTCCCCCAGCGAGCGAGCCGTTGCTATGTCTACCCCCGGTCGCTCCAGGGCCGTCTCGAGATCGGGCGAGATCGGCTGGGCCACGCGCCAACCGCCGCTGAGCAGCGCCGCCGACAGTTCTGCTGTCTCGGCGGCCGTGCCGGTCAGTCGAGAGATCAAGCCTCGCCCGACCAGGGTAGCCCAGGCGGCCCGGTCCAACAGGAGACGGCCGTCCGGGGCGCCGACAGCGGCCAGGGAGGCCTCCTGGCGACAGTCGTCGAGAGCCCGCTCCAACCAGCCGAGATCGGTGCCCTCTGTGCCAAAGAGCACCCACCGGTAGGACGCCTGGTTGACTGCGGAAAGCGGGCCTTCGGTCCGCTCTTTGAGAGCGAGATCGGGTTCGGGTTCGGGTTCGGAGCGCAGAGAAGAGATCTGTTGCTTGGAGGCCAGCGCCTCCCAGGGCAGGTCAAGGCCCTCTACCGCCTCTAACAGTTTCCGAGACGAGTCGGTGGAGAGAGTCGGGTCAAGCACCAGGGTCAACCCCTCGGTTCGGGGAGTCGCGTCGTTCCGCTCGTCCGGAGTCCGTTGGCGATGATTCGGGACATGGCCGAATCCGATCTCGCGCCCCCCGATCTCGGCCAGCACCCAGCGCAGGGTGCGGCCCTGACTGCGCGGTGAAAACAGCCCTCGAACAATTCGGTCCTCTTCGAACCAGTCGACCCCGATCGATTGAAAAGTTCGGTAAACCGGTCCGTTGGGCTCGCACGGCTTGCTATGGTAGGCGCTAACATGGTCGAAGATGGCGACCTTCCCCGGCGGTAGTCGCTCGGGCCAAACCCAATCCTGACCCCAGGCAGAGCGAGTCATGGGGAAGGTATCTTTGATCCGATGCAAGGCCCAGGGTGTCACCAGCGGGCACATCACTTCGACAAAATCGGTATAGCGATAGCGGCACCAGCGGCGGCGTCCGGTAACTCCCACGTTGACATAGGGACCGCTGATAGACGGCTGAGCCAAACACAGTTCAAGACGATGGAACTCGGAAAACATCCGTTCCAGGTCGGCCGGAGCGATCTGCAGATCGCCATCAGGTAGCCAGACGGCGTCATAGCTGTCGATCAACTCCCGATGAGCCTCGATGGCTCGCGCGATGATCTCGGTCTTGAAACCGACGACTCTGTGGACATAGGTAGCAAAGTCGCACGGAGCGCTGCCGTCCGGGGTGTAGTCGAGCAGCATCAAGTCGTAAGAAGGGCTGCCCTCCATCCAAGACGCGATAAAGCTCTCGTCTCCCCCGCTGGGGACGACGATCAGGTTGCGCATCGGTTAGTCGCGCTGAAAACGGAAGCCCGCCGGGGTCTGCATCAGCGCCATCAGTTCGATCCGATTGACGTTGACCCGCTCGGGCATCGAGGCGCACCAGACGATGGTCTCGGCGATATCCTCGGGAGTCATCGCTTCGATCCCCTGGTAGACCGCCTCGGCCTTCTCCTTGTCGCCGGCAAAGCGCACCAGGGAGAACTCGGTCTCGACCAGGCCCGGTTCGATGTTGGTGACGCGCACTCGCTTGCCGTGCAAATCGCAGCGCAGGTTCAGGGAGAACTGTTCGACAAACGCCTTGCTGGCGCCGTAGACGTTGCCCCCCGGATAGGGATAGCTGCCGGCGACCGAGCCGACGTTGATGATATGACCGCGGTTCCGTTCGACCATACCGGGGAGGACGGCGTGAGTCATGCGCAGGAGCGCGCTGATGTTCAGATCGACCATGCCTTGCCAGTCGGAAAAGGACGCCTTATCGGCAGGCTCCAGGCCGTGGGCGCAGCCCGCGTTGTTGACCAGCACGGAGATCTCCGCGAACTCGGGAGACAGCCCGGACCAGAAGGCTTGAACGGCTGCCGCGTCGGTGACGTCCAGGGCAAAGGCGTGGGCTCGTTCGCCCAGGTCGGCCACCAGCGACTCTAAACGCTCGCGCCGCCGGGCGGTCAGCAGCACGGTGGCTCCTGCCTGGTGAAAACGTCGGGCCACGGCTTCCCCGATACCGGACGAAGCTCCACTGATAAGGACAATCTGCTCGCTCATGAGGGGCGCCTTCCCAGGCCGAGACTCCCGAACCTTCCTCATAGAAAAACGACCCCCCGTCTCGCACTGAGACGGAGGGTCGTTTCCTGAGCTCCAGGGTGGTCAGCGGCGGTCGCGGCCTCCGCGGTCGCCGCCCCGGCCTCCACCCCCACCGTGGGAGCGGACCTGGCGCGAGCCCTGGCTCGGAGCGCTCATGCGAGGGCGCTGGCGACCGGCGTCAGCCACTCGCTGCTGGCGCTGCTGCGGGCGCTGAGAGTAGTTCGAGCGCTGCTGGCGCTGTTGAGGACGCTGAGCGACCTGACGCTGACGCTGCTGCTGCGGACGCTGGGAAACCCGGCGCTCGTTGCCGCCTCGACGCTGCTCGTTGCGCCACTGCTGGCGCTGTTGAGGACGCTGAGCGAGCTGACGCTGACGCTGCTGCTGCTGCGGACGCTGGGAAACCCGCCGCTCGTTGCCGCCGCGACGCTGCTCGTTGCGCCACTTCTGGTCGCCGCGCTTGTGGTCGCCCCGCTTCTGCGGTCCGTGGTTCCAGGCGACCTTGCGATCGCCGCGACGCTGATCCGGCCTCCAATCCTTGCCTTCCCGTCGCTCGCCTCCGCGTCGACGGTCGCCGTCCCACTTGCCGTCACCTCGGCCCGGGCCGTTGTTGCCCCAGGCAACCTGGCGGTCGCCCCGCTTGTGGTCCGAGAAACCAAAGCGCTTCTTGCTGCCCCGGTCCCAATAGGCGACCCCCTTCGGTCCGTGCCCCCAACTGCGGTCACGGTCACGGTCGCCGCGATGGTCGCGACCTCCGTTCCAGTTGGCGAAGCGCTTGTGATCCTTACCTCCGTGATGCTTGGGGCCGCCATAACCGAAGCGTCGGTCGTCCCAATCGCCTCCCCGGTCCCTTTCCCAGGGGCGATGATGCGAGCCGTAGCTCCAGGCGGCCGCCGGTCCGGCCCAGGAAGCCGCCGTGTAGGCCCAGTCGGCCTGACGGTCCCACCAGGAGCGGCCCGGTCGGTGATGGTCGCGTCGGTTATCCCAACGCATCACCCTGGGCGGGCCGAAACCCGAGTGGCCGACCAGCCGGAAGTCCGGGCGACCGCGCACGGGGCGAGGCTGCCAGGCCCACTGGTCGTCTCTCCAGTAGTCCATGTAAGGTTGAGCGACCGGAGAGGGGCAGACCCAGTAGTCGCCGGTCGCCAGCAGAGGCTGAGCGGCCTGGAACGGCATTCCTACCCACTGCCCGTGCGGGCGACGGATCTTGACCCGCTGGCGGTAGCTGTAGTCGGGCAGGTACGAGATCGGAACCTGGACCGGCTGATGGTTGTACATAAAGGTGACGTTGTCGTAGTCGTAAGAGACCATGTCGTACACCCCGGGGTGGTACTGGATCCCCAGTTGGGTTCCGACGGGGAAGCGACGCTGCCCGATCGGGGCGCCCTGGTAGGTGACGTAGTTCCAGGGAACCGCTACCGGGTTCTGTCCCACCTCGATGATCGCCTGACCAGGCAGCACGTCCAAAAGCGTGCCTGCCAGCAGCAGTTTGCCCAGGTCGAACTGTCCGTCGCCCAGGGTGTTCCAGCTAGAAACCGCGACGTTGTTGTCCGCGTAGGTGAAACGCACCGGCTGGTGACTGACCAACTGCTGACGAGGATACATGGCGGGAAGCTGGACCAGTTGGGCCCCGCCCGGGCCGGGCGCCAGCAGCAGCGGCGACTCACCGTAAGCGCCGACCGGCAGCCCCTTGTGGACCATGTAAGGGTCGGCCACCGGGAAGTCATAATCGTTGTAATACGGATGGGACACGATCTGGGCGGGATACGAGCTCACCGCTTGACCCAGCGGCATATCCCAGCTCTGGCCTCCCGTGGTCTGAACCTGGACGGGCACCGCGCGGGCGCTGTCCGAGAGCCCTTCGACCGGGAACGAGAAGAAGCCGTTCTCCGACCCCAAGACCAGGGTGTTGTCGGCCGCAGAAACCAGACGGGACTCTCCCGCTGGAGCCACGGCAGTGACCGTGCTGCCCGGAACCAGATCCTTGACCGGGACGGTCTTGCCGCCGCTTCGATACTCCCAGTCCTGGGGCAGTAAGAAGGAGCGATCGCTTTGGGTCTTGACCAGCACGCCATCCGGCTGGGACGCCTCGACCACTTTACCTGTGAGCGTCGCACCGTTGAGCGGGACGATTCCCAGCCCGGCCTTGGCCTCCTGGGCCGGGGGGTTCGACCCGCAGCCGGCCAGCCACAGGCTGAGGGCGACGAGAAAGAGAGATTTACGCATATAGGCCTCCAAGGAAACTTTGCCTTGTCGGGGGGAGGCCACGGATGGCTCAGGGCGGTGCCCCTCCCCCATCCCAAAGGCCTACTCCCAGGATAAGGAAACGCACCTGAAGCCCCGCAGAACAAGGAATGGCGGGAATTCTAAAGGTTTCCTGAAGCCAGCTCCAAAGGGCCACCCCATGAGAAGCTCAGTTTTATCCCTTTTCCTACTGTTATTACTGCAAGCCACAGGCTGGTCGCAGTTCACTGACCCCAAGCTGGTCGAAAGCCTCGACAAGGTGGTCCAAACCGCCCTGGACGAGCACCGCGTGGCCGGCTGCGTGGTCATGGTGGCCTACCGCGGTGAAACGGTCTATGCCAAAGCGGCCGGAATGGCCGACCAGGAAGGCGCTCGCCCCATGCAGACCGACGCCCTGTTCCGCCTGGCCTCGGTCAGCAAGCCGATGGTCTCGGCCGCGGCCATGCGCCTGGTGGAACAGGGAAAACTCTCCCTGGACGACCCGGTCACTCGCTGGCTGCCCGACTTCCAGCCCAGGCTGGACGGAAAGCCCGTCGTCATCACCATCCGTCAACTTCTCAACCACACCTCCGGCCTCTCCTACCGCTTCAGTGAACCGAAGGAGAGCCTCTACCACGTGCTGGGCGTCTCGGACGGACTGGACAACCCTACCCTCACCCTGGCCGAGAACCTCCACCGCCTGGGTCAGGCTCCGCTGCACCACCAACCCGGCAGCAAGTTTCTCTACTCGCTCTCCATCGACGTGGTGGGTGCGGTGATCGAAAAAGTCAGTGGCAAACCGCTGCCCGAAGCGGTCGCCGACCTCGTTCTGAAACCGCTGAAGATGAACGACACCGGCTTCCAGGCGGTCGATGCCAAACGCCTGACCACCGCCTATGGTAACACCGCCGTCGGCCCCATCAAGGTGGTCGACGGGACCACCCTGGCCCTGGGCGACGGCTGGGTCTCTTACACTCCTTCGAAGGCGCTCTCGGCGCCCGCCAACCCTTCGGGCGGCGGCGGCATGGTCGGCTCGGCCGGCGACTTTTTGACCTTTCTCGAAGCGGTCCGCCGCAACGATGGGACTCTGTTGAAGGCGGAGACCATCGATCGGATGGAGCAAAACTCGCTGGGCGAGGTCGCCGGTCATCGCCCAGGCTGGGGCTTTGGACTGGGCTGGGCCGTGCTGCTCGACCCGACCGCAGCCAACACCCCTCAGTCGAAAGGCACCCTGCAGTGGGGCGGCGCCTACGGCCACTCCTGGTTCATCGATCCCGCCCAGCACCTGACCGTGGTCGTCTTCACCAACACCGCCTTCGAGGGCATGGCCGGGAAGCTGCCCGCCGACGTTCGCCGAACCGTCTACCATTGGCTTGCTCCTAAGGTCAGTCTCTAGTGCTCCGTCAAACCTAAATTCTGGGATCCTGGCGGCGATCCATCGATTCTGACATTGTTATTCTTCAGTTACGTACGACTCGGTATGCGCCTTCAGAATAACTTCCTCAGAATCGCGCCTCACCACCACTATCCCAGGATTTAAGCTTGACGGAGCACTAGCGCTCCGGGCCTACTCCGGGTTCCCGGCGGAAAGGGAGATCGGCGCCCGAGCTACGAAGGCGAGCGACCAATCTTTTCGACCGAGGAACCCATGCCCGTTCTCGATACCAAACTCTCCCCCCAGGGGTCCGACTTCGCCGCCAACCGCGAACGGATGACGGCCCTGGTTGGGGAGCTGCACGACAAGCAACGTCTGGCCGCCCTGGGCGGTGGCGAAAAAGCCCGCAAAAAGCACACCGACCGCGGCAAACTGCTGCCCCGCGAGCGAGTCGAACTGCTGCTCGACGAAGGCAGCCCGTTCCTGGAGCTCTCGCCCCTGGCCGCCCACGAGATGTACGACGGCGGCGCCCCCGGCGCCGGTCTGGTCACCGGTATCGGTAACATTCACGGCCAGCAGTGTATGATCGTCGCCAACGACGCCACGGTCAAAGGCGGCACCTACTTCCCGGTCACCGTGAAGAAGCATCTGCGGGCCCAGGAGATCGCCAGGGAGAACGGCCTGCCCTGTCTCTACCTGGTCGACTCTGGCGGCGCCTTCTTGCCGCTGCAGGCGGAAGTGTTCCCCGACCGCGACCACTTCGGACGCATCTTCTACAACCAGGCCCAGATGTCGGCCGCAGGGATCCCTCAGATCGCCTGCGTGATGGGCAGCTGCACCGCCGGCGGCGCCTACGTGCCCGCCATGAGCGACGAGACCGTGATCGTCCGCCAGCAGGGCACCATCTTCCTGGGCGGCCCGCCTCTGGTCAAAGCCGCCACCGGCGAAGAGGTCAGCGCCGAAGACCTGGGCGGGGCTGAAGTGCACACCCGGGAATCGGGCGTGGCCGACCACTACGCCGCCGATGACCGCGACGCGCTGCTGATCTGCCGCGACATCGTGGCCCAGCTGAACCGCACTTACCAGCACCCGGTGCTGCGCCAGCCCGTCGAGGAGCCGCTCTATGCGGCCCAGGAGCTGTACGGTCTGGTCCCCAGCGACACTCGCAAGCCGTTCGACATCAAAGAGGTGATCGCACGCCTGGTCGACGGCTCGCGCTTCCAAGAGTTCAAAGCCAACTACGGCACCACCGTGATCACTGGCTTCGCTCATCTTTACGGCATCCCGGTCGGCATCGTAGCCAATAACGGCGTGCTCTTTTCCGAATCGGCGCTCAAAGCCAGCCATTTTATCGAACTCTGCTCGCAGCGCGGCATCCCGCTCCTGTTCCTGCAGAACATCACCGGCTTCATGGTAGGACGCCGGTATGAATCCGAGGGGATCGCCAAACACGGCGCCAAGATGGTGGCCGCGGTTTCCAACGCAGCGGTGCCTAAACTGACCCTGATCGTGGGCGGCTCGTTCGGTGCTGGCAACTACGGAATGTGCGGACGAGCCTACTCGCCGCGCTTCCTGTTCAGCTGGCCCAACAGCCGGATTTCGGTGATGGGCGGCGAGCAGGCCGCTGGAGTGCTCGCCACCGTGGCCGAGGACCAGCGCAGCCATCGCGGCGACCCGCCGCTGAGCCCCGACGAGCGAGCCGCCATCGTCGACCCGATCGTGGCCAAGTACGAACACGAGGGCAGCCCCTACTATTCGACCGCCCGACTGTGGGACGACGGTGTGATCGACCCGGCTCAGTCGCGTCAGGTGCTGGGTCTGGCTCTGGCCTCGACCCTGAACGCCCCCTTCCCGCCCCGCGCTCACAGCGTCTTCAGGATGTAAGGTCAGCATGCTCAACCACGATAACCCGGGCCCGGCCCGCACATTCACCACCGTCTTCATCGCTAACCGCGGCGAGATCGCCGTTCGTATCGCGCGCACCCTGCGCAGCCTGGGGATCCGTTCGGTCGCTCCGTACACCGAACCGGACGCCGACGCTTATCACTGCGAGGTGGTCGACACGGCGGTGCCCGTCTCGTCTTATCTCGATGGCGAAGAGTTGCTGCAGGCCGCTCTCCGCGAAGGCGCTCAGGCGCTGCACCCGGGCTACGGCTTCCTTTCGGAAAACGCCAACTTCGCCCGCCGCTGCGCCGAACTCGGGATCACCTTCATCGGCCCCTCGCCCGGAGCGATCACGGCCATGGGCGATAAGTTGATAGCCAAAGAGACCATGGCGCGAGGAGGGCTTCCCCTGGTGCCCGGCTGGAGCGGCTCGCCCGATCAGGTCGAACAAGGCGCCGAGAAAGTTGGCTTTCCGCTTCTCGTCAAAGCCGCCGCCGGAGGTGGGGGCAAAGGCATGCGCCTGGTCCGCCGCCCCGAGGAGTTGGTCGAAGCCGTGCAGCGTGCCGCCAGCGAGGCGAAGAAGGCGTTTGGCGACGAGCGCATCTTCCTGGAGCGGTTCATCGAGTCGCCCCGCCATATCGAAGTGCAGATCTTCGGCGACGAGCACGGCAACGCGCTCTGCTTCGGCGAGCGCGAATGCTCGCTGCAGCGACGTTATCAGAAGATCGTGGAAGAGGCGCCGAGCGCCGCCGTCAGCCCTGAACTGCGGATGCGCCTGGTCCATGCCGGGGTCGAAGCAGTGAACGTGCTGGGCTACACCGGGGCGGGCACGGTCGAGTTTATCCTGGACAAGGATGACAACTTCTACTTCCTCGAGGTCAACACCCGACTTCAGGTCGAACATCCGGTCACCGAAATGGTCTACGGTATCGACCTGGTGGCGCTGCAGATCGCGGTGGCCCAGGGCGAGACGCTCGACGTGCCTGCAGCCCATCTGGAACCGCGTGGCTGGGCCATCGAAGCGCGAATCTACGCCGAAGACCCGGACAACGGCTTCCTGCCCTCGGTGGGCACTCTGGCCGTCTTCTCTCCCCCCTCCGGCCCTTCGTTGCGACTGGACACGGGCTTCCGTCAGGGCGACGAGGTCTCTATCCACTTCGACCCGATGCTGGCCAAGCTGATCGCCTACGGCGCCAGCCGGGAAGAGGCGCGCAAGAACTTACAGGCCGGCCTGCGCGAGTTCGCGGTGCTGGGGGTGACCACCAACATCCCCTATCTGCTGCGAATCCTGAAGCACCCGACCTTCATCGCCAGCGACTTTCACACCCAGTTCCTGGAGCGCCATCCCGAGTACTTCGCCCGCTCCAGCGAACCCGCCGCGACCCGCCTGGCGGCGGCTCTGGGGGGCGCCTACGCTCACCCGACCCGGGCCGTGGCTGCCGGAGGCCCCGCTTCGAACGCCCCGGAAGACGTCTGGGGCACCCTTGGACCCTGGAGGAATAACGCGTGAAGAGCTTTACCTATCTCACCTCGGACGGCGAAGAGAGCGTGGCTTTCGAGGTCGCCAGCGGAACGCTGACGGTTGGCCAAGAGTCGTATCCCTGCGACGGCCGTTCGGTCACCATCGCTGGACGCCGGGTCCCGTTCTGGACCCACCAGCAGGGCGATAAAGTCAGCGTCTGGCTGGATGGCGAAGTGTTCAGTTTCACCGTCAAAGACCCGCGCCAACGCTCGGGCGGAGGCGGACTTTCGGCGGCTTCGTCGGGCCTGGTCGCGGCTCAGATGCCGGGCAAGATCCTCTCCTTAGCGGTGCAGCCCGGCGACCGGGTCAGCGCGGGTCAAAACCTGCTGGTGATGGAGTCGATGAAGATGGAGTTGGCCCTGGACGCCCCTCTTGATGGTGTGGTCGCGGGCCTCTCGGTCAGCGTGGGCCAGATGGTCGCTCAGGGCGACGAACTGGTGCGGATCGAACCCGCCTCCTCCGACGAGACAGCCCCGGACGCCTGACACGCTCTGAAGCGCTAGCCCTCCGACTCGTCGGGGCGGGCCATCCGCCAGGCGACCAGCCCCATCCCCAGGAGAAAGAGCCCCCAGAACAGGACCATTCCTTGAGGGGTCAGCTTGTCCTGAGAGTCGAGCACCGGCATCCACTCGGCCGCCCTAACCTGCAGCACCCCTAGCGAGCCCAGGCCCAGGCCCCCCAGGAAGGCCGGCCCTAATCGACCCAGCCAGACGCCGGGGCGAGCTACCCGTCGAGCTTCGTAGAACGACAGCGACAAGCACAGGACCATTCCCAGGATTCCGATCCCCGGCCCCACCTCGGCGAAAAAGAGCAGCAGCGCAAACAGCCCGAAACCCAGCGAGCCCAGCCACAGCAGCCAGCCGCGTCCAGCTTCGGCCGGGCGGCGAGACGGCTCGAGCCGGGGCGCCTCCATCTAGACCGCCGGCGGCGGGAAGCTCACGGTGAAGCGACTGCCCTGGCCAGGTTCGCTGTCCACCGAGATGGTGGCGCCGTGCCCTTCCACGATCCGCTTGACGATAGCCAGCCCCAGACCAGTGCTTTTCTCGCCCGCGGTCCCACGCACCGAAGTGCGCTGGAACGGCAGAAACAGGTTCTCCTGTTCGTGTTTCGGAATCCCCTGGCCCTGGTCGACCACCGACAAGACGGCGCCGCCGTCCTCGCGACGGCGAAGCTCGACCCGAATCTCGGTGTTGGGGTGAGAAAACTTGGCTGCGTTGGACAGCAAGTTATTGAGCACCTGATCGATCTTGCCCGGATCGACCTGCATCGGCGGCAAGGGGTCGAGATCGTCGATGATCTTGATCCCCTTGTTGCGGGCCAGGAACCCGTTCATCTCGACCGCGTTGCGCACCAGCGCCGGCAGGTCGGTGTCCATAAGCTCGAGCTGCAGGTTGCCGGATTCGATCTCGCTGATCTCGAGAAGTTCGTTGACCAGCTGCAGCAAGGACTCGGTAGCCTTCTGAATAGAGCCGACAAATTTGTTCTGCGACCCTTCCAGCGGACCCATCACGCCGTCGAGCAGCAGTTGGCTGTAGCCCAGGGTCACTGAGAGCGGGTTACGCATATCGTGCGCGGCCATGCCGATAAAGCGATTCTGCGTCTCGATCGCCTGCTCGAGCTCGCGGTTCTTCTCTTCCATCTCGCGCGCCATCAGCTGCAGTTTGTCGTTGGATTGGCGCAGCTTCTGGTTTTGCCAAACCGCGCTTTCGAAGGTCGACAGGAGCAGGTTCAGGATCTGCCCGCGCCCCGCGTCGATAGTAAACGTCTCACCGGACAGGTTCACTTCTAGCGGCTGTTCCGGACCGTGATCGAGATAAAGCTCGGGAGAAAGCCGCAGCGACTGGACCCGCGCCAACAATCCTTTGGCGTCGTAAGGCTTGGTGACGTAGTTATCGGCCCCCGCCTGCAGCCCCTCGATGACGTTGCGAGGGTCGCTGAGGTTGGTCAGCAGTATCACCGGAATGTGTCGGGTCGAAGCGTTGTTCTTGACGGCGCGACACAGCTGATAGCCGTTGATTTCCGGCATGTCGATGTCGCTGATGATGACCTGGGGAAACGGCTCATGCAGTTTCTCCAACGCCTGTCGGCCGTCACTGGCCACGATCACGGTATAGCCCGCCCCCTCCAGCAGTTTGCGCAGCAGCGCAGCCTGCAAAGCACTATCCTCAACGATCATGACCGCGCCTAGAGTGTCGGTCATAACTTACGTCTCCCTTCCGCCAGAGCGCGCAGCTGGGCGCCTATCTCGTCCAACGATTGAGCCTGCTTCACGGCCCCCATCTCCACGGCCTGCCGGGGCATTCCGAACACGACCGAGGTCTCCTCGTCCTGAGCCATCGTGACCGCGCCGGCGTTGGCCATCTCTAGCAGCCCGCGCGCTCCGTCGGCCCCCATTCCGGTGAGCAGAACGCCCACCGCGTTCGACCCCAGCACCTCGGCGACCGAAGTCAGCAAAACCGTGGCGGACGGACGATGACCGTCCACCGGGTCGCCCCGCTCGACCGCCAGGGTCATATCGGAACGAAGCTTCAGGTGATGCTCGTCGGGAGCGAAATAGACCTGGCCTGGCAGCGGTGTCTCGCCCGCCCTGGCCACTCGCACCCCTAAGCCGGTCTGAGTTTGCAGCCAGGCCACCATGCCATCCAGAAACCCGCTGCTCATGTGCTGCACGCACAGGATCGGCCAGGGAAAATGCGCTTCCAGTCCGCGCAAAAGACGACCCAGCGCCTGCGGTCCGCCGGTCGAAGCGCCGATCGCCACCAGCTTGGGCGATGACGGTCGCACCGGCGCAGTGCGGAGCGCCGTTGAGCGTCGGGCAAAAACTTTCACCCCCGAGAGCACCCGCAGGGTCGAACCGAGGCCGCTGATCGAGCCGCCGGAGAGTGGCTTGGGGGCCACCTCTAAAGCGCCGGCCTGGCGGGCCTCTTCGACCTGTCCCGGCTCGGCCGTCCCATTGCTCAAGAGCAAGATAGGCAGCGGCCCATTCTTCATCACTTCGCGAACCAGGCTCACGCCCGCCGTCATCTCGAGCCCCACACAGAGCACCTGAGGCTTCTGCCGACGCAGCTCTTCCATGGCCTGGCTCGAACTGGCGGCAGTCCCCACCTCGAAGTCGCCAAGACTGGTCAGCCCTTCGCGCAACAGCTGCAACGCCGTCGGCGAATCCTCGACTAGCAAGATCCGAATCACAACAACCTCTCCAAAATCGGCAGAAACGTTCCCTCGTCGATGCTAGCTTTGCCAAGGTAGGCGCTGGCCCCCGCTTCCAGACCGGCCAATCTTGATTCTTCTCCACTCAGGGAGGTTATCAGGAGAATCGGGACGTCGCCATAAGAGGCCAACCCGCGCAGTCGGCGGGTCAGCTCCAGGCCGTCCATAAACGGCATCTCGATGTCCGACACCACCGCGTCGAACGGCTGCTCGCAGGCCAGTTTCCAGGCCTGCGCTCCGTCGCCCACCTGCACCACCTGATAGCCGGCCGCTTCTAGTAGCCGGCGAGCCTGCAGCGCCACCGTGGGGGAATCTTCTGCCAGCAGAACTCGAGCCCGAGGCGCCGAGGAGGCCGCAGAAGCCGCGCTCGGTGGGGCTACGAAAGGTCCGGGCGCGCTTCCCCTGGCTTTCCTCAACAGCTCGGTGGACTGCAAGACCAGGCAGACCCGGCCGTCGGGCAGGATCGAGGCGCCGCCGACCAGTCGGCTCTCCTGGAACGGCTTGACCACGATCTCCATCACTCCCAGCAGGTCCTCGATGATGAAGCCGTGCCGCTCGGCCTGGTCGCTCAGGATCAAGCAGATCGACCCTCCAGTGCCGGCCCCTCCCAAAACGGCGTCCAGCCCGGAAACGGGAACGAGCGTCCCCTCGACCTCCAGACAGGGCCGCCCCTCGACCGGGAAGGTCGCCTCCGGATCGAACACCAGAGTTCGCTCGACAAAGGCCAGCGGGACCGCGAAGAGTCGGTCGGCACAGCTGCACACCATCACCTGCGAGGTGGCCAGGGTCTGGGGGATGCGAAGATAAAAAGCGGTGCCGGCTCCGCGCAGGCTCTCGACCGCAATGGTGCCGCCCATCCCTTCGACCTCGGACCGCACCGCGTCCAGGCCCGTCCCCCGCCCCGACAGGTCCGAAACGACGGTGCGGGTGGAAAAGCCAGGCACGAAGATCAGCGCGGAAAGGTCGGCTTCGCTGGCCTGGGCGATCTGCTCGGCGGTTCGCAAGCGCGATTCTAGAGCGCGCTGGGCGATGGTAGCCAGGTCTAGCCCTCCCCCATCATCGCTCAGCGAGACCTCTAAAAGAGGGCCGCGACGAACGGCGCTGAGCCGCATGGTGGCTTCGGCCGGTTTGCCCTGAGCCAGGCGGTCGGCGGGCGATTCGACCCCGTGGTCCACCGCATTGCGAACCAGGTGGGTGAGCGGGCTGTTCAGGCGCTCCAACAGGCGGCGGTCGGCCGTGGTCTCTCCCCCCTCGACCAGCAGACGAATCTCCTTCCCCTCCTGGCGGGCCAGGTCGCGCACCACTCGAGGGAATCGACCAAACAGGCCGGACAGCGGGACCAGGCGCATCTCCTGGATCTCTTCTCGCAGGTGCTCGGTGATCTGCTCGAGTCGCGTCTGGTCGTCGGTCAAGGCCCGGATCAACCCCTCCAGGCGGGTGCCGAACTGGGCCAACCGCTCGCCTTCGGCCGACGAGACGGCCCCTCGCAGGCGCCAGTCGCGAGCCCACGCCTCGTGAAGTTCGAGCAGTTGCCGCGCTTCGGAGCGCCGCAGCCCGACCCGAGCCGAGGTCACCACCAGGTCGCCCATGTCGGCCAGCGCGCGGTCGAGCCTTACGGTTTCGACGCGCACGGTGGTCGGTACCGCCTCGGCCGCCGCCTCGGAAGGCTCGGCTGGTCGAGGCTCCGGGGGAGCCGGAGGGGCCGGTGCCGGCAACGGCTGTTTCGGCGAGGGCTCGGGGGTAGGGACCTCCGGGGCCGGAGGGGCTGCAGCGGCCGGAGGGGTTGGAGTCTGAGGCGGAGGCGGGGCGCTCCGGGTTGGAGACGGAGCCGGCGCCTTGTCCAGCGCCTCCAGAGTTTGTTTGAGATCGACCCCGGAAGAGCGACCGCTGACCGCCTCCTCCACCAGGCCCCGCAGAGCGTCCAGGGCGCGATAAAGCTGATCGGCGCGCTCGGGCGTGAGCGGCACCCGGCCGTGCCGAGCCCCGTCCAGGGCGTCCTCGAAATGATGGGCCACGCTCTCGACGGCCCTAAGCCCTAGACTGGCCGCCGAGCCCTTCAGCGAGTGGGCCTGCCGGAAGACACTCTCGACCAGAGACCGTTCGTTCGGGGTCCGCTCCAAGGCTAAGAGCCCGCTTTCCATTCGCTCGAGAATCTCGGCGGCTTCGGCGGCGAAAAGGTCGCGAAGCTCCGGCTCTTCGATCATCGCGTCGCTCCCGAAGCGGCAAAGTCCAGCGCGGGTTCGCGAATATCCAGCCGCTCGGTGTCGAGCACGGTGAGCCAGCCGTCCTCGAACGACAGCTTAGTTCCGCTACCCTTCAGGCCTACCACGGCTTCGATACTGTCCACCACCAGGCCGGTGAGCATCCCTGGACCCGAAAGTACCACCAGTTCATCCGGTGTAGGACCGCTGTCGTCGAGACCGCACATCGCTCGCACGTCGACCAGACGCAGCAGCTCTCCGCGATGGTAGGCCAGACCCAGCAGATGGGGCGGCGCTCCGGGGACGGGAGTGTACGAAGGGCAACGGGTCAGTTCGGCGACTTCGGCCACCGGCACCCCCAGCCGCTCACCCGAAAGCTGTACCACCACCAGGGCGTGCTGTTCGACATCCTCTCGTGCGGCCAGCGGGGTGGCCAGTTCGCGAGCTCTTTCGGCCAGCAGAGCCGACGGCTCGACGTAGGCGGTCAGGGCCGCCGGGGTGATGTCGGCAAACGACAGCAGGGCGGCCAGGTCCAGCTCCAGGACCACCCGTTCGCCGCTACCCGTCGTGCCCAGGAGGTAAGGCGCCGCCCGCTTGAGCGAAGAGGGGACCTTTTCCGGAAGCGGCCGACAGCTTTCGCTTGCCGACAGCTCAAGCGCCTCGTCCACCCACAGCGCCGCGACCTCGCCCGCCACCTCGACCACGATCAGCTGGTCGCTTTCCTGGGGCGCCTCGTGCGGGGCCGAACCGACTCGGGAGGCGATGTCGAGCACGGGGATCAGCTCGCCGCGATAGTCGATCACTCCAACCACCCCTTCGGGCGCGGCAGGCCAGGCGCTGAGCGCGGGCATCTCCGTCACCTCGCGCACCGCCTGCGCCGGAACGGCGTACAGGCTGCCGCGGCAGCGAAAGGTCAAGATCGACTTCACAGCAGACTCTTCTCCAACTCTCCCAAAGCTCTGGCCACCTCCGGATCCGACGTGGCGCCGTGTCCCCGCTGGGACAGCAGGGCCAGCGCGGTGGACCGGTGTTTGCGTGCCCTTTCGGGGTCGCGAGGGGCGGACAGCAGACCCATCTCTAAGTAGACCATCGGATTTTCCGGGTCCAGATAAAGGGCCTTCCGTAGCAGTTCTCTAGCCCGTACCTCTTTGCCCTCCAGGCGTTCCTTTCGAGCTTGCTGGCAGAGCCGCTGAGGACAGATGACGGGCTCAGGCTCGGCGCTCTCCGACGGCCCGGGCTGGGCTGGCTCGCCCTCTGACGGCGCCTGGGCCGGTGGCGCCGCAAGCGGCTTGGACGCAGAGACGGGCGGCGGAACAACCCGTCCCGCGACCGGCTGCCCTGCCCGCGGTGAGAACACGTCAGGACGTCGAAAGACCAGCGATTGGGGATACGGCACGGTGTCGAACGGGGTCTCGACGGTCAGCAGTTCGCCGTGCCCGGTCAGCAGCAGTCCGTTTGGCCGAAGGGCGCGATAGAACCGCTCCAGAACCACCGGAATCTGGTCCCGGTCGAAATAGATCAGCACGTTGCGACAGATGATCAGGTCCAGCCCCAGCAGATGACGGCTCTCGTCGGCGGTCAGGCTTTCCACGGAGAAACGCACCCGGTCCCGCAGCTTTTGCGAGATCTGGTACTCCCGACCGTGGGGCTGCAGATAGGCCGAGCGAACCGCGGCCGGCAGCGTCCTCAGAGAGCGCTCGCGATAAATGCCACGGCGGGCCTGTTCGACCACGGCGGGGTTGATGTCGGTCCCTAAAAGGTCGGCCGGAGGGTTGCCCAGCCCGTCGAGCAGCATGGCAATGGAGTAGAGCTCTTCCCCGGTCGAGCAGCCGGCGCTCCAGATGCGGACTCGTCGCCCCTGGGCTTCGCGCATCAGGCCGGGAAGAAGGTGGTCGCGCAGCAGTTCCATCTGGCCCTGGTCGCGGAAAAAGTAGGTTTCGGCGATGGTCAGCCGGTCGACCGCGACCACCCAGGCCGGGCTGGTGAGCGGCTCTTGCTCCAGCGTCTCGAGCAAGACCAAAGGATCGGCGTACCCCAGCTTACCCGCCAGTTCTCGCAAGAGATCCTCGAACCACCCTTCGTCTCGCCGAGACAGGTCCAGCGCCAAACGGTCCCGGACCAGGTCGCGCAGCCTTTCTGGGTTAGGACTCATCCGATCCGATTTTCCCTTCGCGCAAAAGAGTCCTGGAGGCGATCGGGACGAACCGTTCTCAGATGACAGGGAAACATATACGCTTGAGTACGGCCGTCGGAGTCAGCTTCACGGTGATCATGCTGCTGGTTCTGGCCACCGCCGCAGTGACCCAGCGAGGTTCGAACCGGCTCCAGGAAGAGACCGGGCTGGTCGAACGAAGCCTGCGTGTCGAACTGGCCTTGCTCGACGTCGAGAAGCTTCTCGTCGACGCGGAAACGGGCCAGCGAGGCTACCTCTACACCAACAATCGAGCGTTTCTTGCTCCCTATACCGACGCGCTGAAAGAGCTTCCCGAGCGGGTGAAAATCCTCAAGGCTCAGGCCCAGGACCAGCGCATGGTGGACCTGCTCGGCGATATGGAGCCCCTGATCCAGAGCAAGCTCGAAGTCATGAGTGAGACCGTCGACCTGCAGGAGAGAGAGCGCTCGGCGGAAGCCCGTGCCATCATCGTGTCCGGTCGGGCCAAAGAGATCATGGACAAAATCCGTGGTCTGGTGCGCCAGATGCAAGAGCTGGAAGAAGCGGTGATGGAAGAGCGTCGCCAGACGGTCCAAGAGACGACCCGATCGGTCTGGCTCTTCACCCTCGTCGGCACCCTGTTCGTCCTGGGATGCGCCCTGTTCTGTACCTGGATGCTGACCCGTCGGGTCGTGCCCTCGGTCGCCCAGGTTGCCCATCGGGTCGGATCGGCCCTGGCTCAGCTGTCCTCGGCCGCCGAAGAGAACGAGGCCGTGGCCAGCGACCAGGCCGCCGCCGTGGCCGAAACCAGCGCCACCACCGAAGAGCTGAACGTCTCCTTCCGCCACGTCAGCGACCAGGCCGAGAACGCCCTGTTCCGGGCCAGCCAATCGCTGGAAGTGGCCAACTCTGGCGCCGGGCGGGTCGAAGCGACGCTGAACGGCGTGATCGATCTGGAAGAGAAAGTCAAAGCGATGGGCGAGCAGATATCCCGTCTGGCCGAACACACGGCCAACATCGGCGTGATCACCTCGTTCGTCACCGAGGTCGCCAACCAGACCAACATGCTGGCCCTCAACGCAGCGGTCGAAGCCGCACGGGCGGGTGAGAACGGTCGCGGATTTGCCGTGGTAGCGGCCGAAATCCGCAAACTGGCCGAGCAGAGCAAAGCCTCGGCCAACCGGATCACAGCGTTGGTCGGCGACACTCAGCAGGCCACCCGACTGACCGCGGCCGCTTCGGCCGAGGGCAGCCGCACGGTAGAGAACGTCAAGAAGCTCACCCACGAAACCGCCGACTCGTTCAAGAGCATCTCGAACTCCATGCACTCGGTGGTGGAATCTTGCCAGCAAGCCTCGCTGAACGTGCGCCAGCAGATGATGGCAGTGCAACAGGTGGCCGACGCCATGACCGCCATCTCGAACGGCGCTCGCCAGGCCTCGGTGGGCTTGTCCCAGACCAGAATCGCCCTGACCGAGATCAAGCAGTCGACGGCCGAACTCGAAGGCATCTTCTAGGCGACGGGGCCAGCCAACACGGCGGCCCGGCTTAGAGAGGGATACCCCCTCTCGCCCCTCCGGGGTGTTGGGCAGGAGGCCTGGAGGTGAGAAGATGGGCTGAGGCGGTGCCGGCCAACTTCTCATCCAGGAGACCTCGAGCCATGGATTATCTCTTCGCCTTCGGCTTTATCTTTCTCGTCCTAATGATGATGGGCGTGGCCGCTCGAACCGCCGACAGCAAAGACCGCCCCTGATCCCTTCCTGGCCCTGACGGGTCGAATGCCACTAGGAATCATCCCGGCCTCCGAGGTACTGTGCAAGGATGGAAACAGCGGAACGTCAGGCCAAAGTCGTCGAGGTGGTGAAAGAGCTGGGGGCCGAGCTCAACACCGGTAAGCCCACGCCCGTCTCGATGAGCACCCACCTGGAGTGGGACCTGGGGCTGGCCTCGGTCGAGCGCACCGAGCTTCTGGTTCGGCTGGAAAAAGCGCTGGGCACCAGCCTGTCGTCCAACGCCGTCTTCGGAGCCGTTACGGTCGCCGACCTCGTAAATATCGTTCCGGGCAGCGGCGAGGCCACCTCGCGAGAGAGGCTGACCCTGCAGGCCGGAGAGATCCCGCCCTATCCCACCCACGTCAACACTCTGATGGAAGCGCTCGAGTACCAGGCGCTCCACCAGCCCGACCGCCGCACTCTATTTTTCCACGAAGACGGCGAGTGCGTGACCGAATGGAGCTATCCGGACCTTCAGCAAGCGGCCGGAAGGATTGCCGGCGGGCTGGTCGGGCAAGGCGTTGCCCCGGGAGATCGCGTGGGCATCATGCTGCCCACGGGCACCGACTACGTGGCCACCCTTTTCGCCGTCCTTTGGCTGGGCGCCATCCCTGTCCCGCTCTACCCGCCGTTCCGGCTCGATCAGCTCGAAGACTATGTGCAGCGTCAGTCCACCATCCTGGACCTGGCCGGCGTCAAACTCCTGATCTCGTTCGAACGGGCCAAGGCTGTTCTTCCACTCCTGAAAATGGGCAGCAAAACGCTGCGCAAAGCGGTCACGGTCAAAGAGCTCGAAGGCCCCACGCCAGCCGTCGTGTCGGGCGAGATGGGGCTGATCCAGTTCACCTCGGGCAGTACCGGGGTGCCCAAAGGGGTGACCCTGACTCAGCGAGCCCTGCTGCACAACCTGCGCGCTTACGGCTATGGCATGGAATTGGGCAAGGACGACGTCACGATTAGCTGGCTGCCGCTGTACCACGACATGGGACTGATCGGAACCCTACTGGGCAGCATCTATCACGGCCAGCCGCTGGCGCTGATGGGGCCTCAGGATTTCCTGGCCCGCCCCTCGCGCTGGCTCTGGGCCGTGCACAAATACCGCGGCACGGTCTCGCCGGCCCCGAACTTTGCCTACGAGATCTGCGCCCGCAAAATTCCCGACTCCGAGCTCGAAGGGCTGGACCTTTCCTCCTGGCGCATCGCCCTGAACGGCGCCGAAGCCGTGCGCCCCGAGACGCTGCAGCGCTTCACCGAGCGCTTTGAACCGTACGGATTCCGGAACGAGTCGCATTTCCCGGCCTACGGCCTGGCTGAAGCGACCCTGGCGGTCACCTTCCCGCCGCCCGGACGCGGCCCCGTGATCGACCGCATCAACCGCAAGGCTCTCGAAGAAGACGGGGTGGTCGCCTCTTGCGGTCCCAAAGACCCGGCGATGACCCTGGTCGCCTGTGGCCGACCGCTGCCCGACATGGAGGTCCGGATCGTGGGCAACAACGGCGCGGTGCTGGGCGACCGCACTCGCGGCCACTTACAGTTCCGTGGACCGTCCTCTCTGGACTGCTACTACAATAACCCCGAAGCTTCGCGCGAGGTCAAAGACAGCGAAGGCTGGGTCAAAACCGGCGACCTGGGCTACCTATCCGAAGGCGAACTGTTCCTGACCGGACGCAGCAAAGACCTGATCGTGGTAGGCGGGCGCAATCTGCACCCGGAAGACGTCGAGGATGTGGCGGCTTCGGTCGACGGCGTCCGTCGCGGCTGCGTGGCCGCCTTCGGCGTGGCCGACGACGAAGAAGGCACGGAAGCGCTCGTCGTCGTCGCCGAATCCAAGCATTACAAAGAAGGGCCGGAAAGGGACGCCCTGATTCAGGCCGTGTCGGCCGCGATCAGCCGCCAACTGGGCCTGCCGCCCGACCAGGTGCATCTGGTGCCGCCCCACACGGTGCCCAAGACCCCCAGCGGAAAGATTCGCCGCTCGGAAACCCGTCAGCGACTGCTCGAAGGGCGGCTGCGCCCCTCGGGAGGCGTGGTGAAGCAGTTGGTCCATCTGCTGACCGGTCAAGCGCGACAGGCCGCAAAGACCGCTCGCGAACTTCCGCCCAGGGCGGCCCGTTCCGCCTGGTGCCACGGCCTGCTCCTGAGCTGCCTGGGTCTGCCCCAGGTCGTCTCGCTGGCCTCTCGAGAAGCGGCCCAGCGCCTGCTGAAGCCGGCCGCTCGGTTTTATCTTCGTATGACCGGGGTCACGGCCGTGGTCAAAAACGGTCTCGACCACGTGGGCCCTTGCGTGGTGGTGGCCAATCACACGAGTTCGCTCGATGCCGTCCTTTTGACCGCGGTCTTTCCTCGCTCCGTGCGCTTTCTGGTGGCGCCCTGGATCGCCGACCATCCTGTGTTCCGCCATCTGATCCTGCGCCTGGGCCATGTGCCGGTTCATCGGGGCAGCCCCGAAGCCGCCCGAGCCCAGGAGGCCGAGATCGGAAAGGTCCTGCAAGGCAGCGCTTGCCTTGCCGCTTTCCCTGAGGGCGGCATCGAGATCACGCCCGGCCTGCGCCCTTTTGCTCTGGGCGTGTTTCAAGCTGCCCTGGCTGCCGATGTCCCGATCATCCCCGTCGCCATCAAAGGCGCTCGCGAGATTCAGCCCTGGCCACGAACCGAACCGTACCCCGGCGAGGTCACCGTGACGATCGGCCCTCCCCTCAGGGCGAAAGGCAAAGAGTGGGAAGACCTGGTCGATCTGGCGACCAGGGCGCGGGGGTTCATCGCCGACCACTGCGGCGATCCGATCAGCAGTCGACGCCTGCGCCGCAACGACTAGGGCGTGTCATCAATTGGACTTTCGTTGCTACACGAAGAATATTTTCGTCCTCCAGGAGTGAGATTCGCCGCCTAATACCAGGTGTATTTCAGAAGAATGTCGCTTCTGGAGGGCGGAAATAGACGAGTGTAGGGGCGGACGGCTAATTGATGACACGCCCTAGAGGCCAGCGGGGTATGTTCCCCTGGAATTCTTGGAAACTTTGACAGGGCGGTCGAGTTTGGCCTGTCGACGTGTTGAGCAATCTGCAAATTTCCGAACTCCTAGCCCGGGCCGCCGAGAACCATGAGGACGACGACCTTGCCCCCCACGCTCGTCGCGCTCTATTAAAAGCGGCCCGTTCGGCCTTGACCTGGCCCGTGGCGGCCTGGCAACTTCGTGATCAGGGCGAACCGCTCACCCGTCTTCGCTCGGTCGGGCCCTATTTGTCCCATCTGATCTCCGGCTGGCTAGCCGATGGACCACCGGTCCCAGAACCACCCGAATTGCGACAAGGATTCCTCAGTCTCGAGCAAGTGCAAGCGACTCCCAGGTGCTACTGGCCGCTCGGCGACCTGCACGCCCACACCGACTGGAGCGACGGGAAAGCGTCCTTACAAGAGATGGCCGAGGCGGCGGAAGAGCGAGGCTACAGCTATTTAGCCGTTACCGACCACGCTGCCAATCTGAAGATCGCTCGAGGCCTTAGCGAAGAGCGGCTCCGAGACCAGGGGCAAGCCATCGACGAGACCAACGAGCAGCTACAGCAACGCGGATTTCGCGTGCGACTTTTGCGCTCGTCCGAGATCAACTTTACCCCTAACGGATTGCCCGACTACCCGGCGGACGTCCTGCGCGGACTGGACTTCGTGATTGGCGCGTTCCATTCGAAGCTGCGGCTGACCGACGACCAGACCGAGCGCTACCAAGCGGCTCTGACCTGCCCGGAAGTCGACGTCCTAGCTCATCCGCGGGGGCGCATCTTCAACCATCGGCTGGGCCTGAAGGCGGACTGGGATACCGTTTGTCAGACGGCTGCTCGCCTGGGTAAAGCTCTCGAAATTGATGGAATTCCCGATCGCCAGGACATGAGTCCCGACGTTCTAGCCTACGCTGTCAAACACGACGTGTGGGTCTCCCTCGGCTCGGACGCCCATCATCCCAGCCAGTTGACCTACCTGGATTTTGCTCTGACCTCGGCTCAGCGGGCCGGAGTTCGCCCGGAGAGGATCCTGAATCTGCTCAGCTGGGACGAACTTCGCCGCTGGCGTGCGCAGCGGCTGGCGAAGGTCGACAGCCTGCTGGTCCCAGCTCGATAGAAGCCCGTACCTGGACCTGGATTTCGAACTCCTGGACACTCAGCTCCTACACTTCAGCGCTGCTGATCCAGCGACGATCCGCACTGTCCGCAAAAATGTTCGGACGGCTTATTCGGCTGCCCACAGTGCGGACACGGGCGGGAAGGAGCGGGCGGGTCCAGCGGTTCGGCAGGCTCGCCGTCGTCGTTCGAAAAGTTTGGGCCGCTATAGGTCGTAAAGCCTTTGGACATATGGCCTTCTTTGCCAACGCAAAACAGCAGCCCTTTTGGGACTGCTGTTTCGCGTAACCGTTGTCGAGACCCGACGAGAAGGCCACCGGTACGGTGGAAACTCGCCAGATTTCGATGTCGAGACGACCCGAGAGAGGTCGCTCGAAAGGGCTTACCTGTTGTAGAACTCGATGATGGCCTGCAGGTCGACGGCTTGCTCGCCATCTTCACGGCTGGGCTGACCGGTCACGGCAACAGCCAGGTTACCGGCATCGACGTTCAGCCACTGTAGGCCGCGCTCGATGTTCAGCTGACCCGACTCGACCAGGTTCTTGAAGTAGGCGCCTTCACGGCTCTGGATACGAACGCCAACTTCGTCGCCGGGACGGAGACGGTAGGAAGCGATGTTGGTCTTGCGACCGCCAACGGTGAAGTGGCCGTGAGCGACGAGCTGACGGGCCTGGGCGCGGGTGGTGGCGAAACCGGCACGGTAGACCACGTTGTCGAGACGACGCTCGAGCAGGTTGATCAGGTTGTCACCGGTGGTGCCTTCCATAGAACGGGCCTTCGAGAAGATCCCTTTGAACTGGCCCTCGCGAAGTCCGTACAGGAAGCGAAGCTTCTGCTTCTCGAGCAGCTGACGCGAGTACTCGGAAGGCTTGGGGCGACGTGCGTTCGGGCCGTGCTGACCAGGTCCGTAAGGACGACGCTCCAGGATCCTCTGCCCCTTGGAGGTCAACCCGATACCAAGGCGGCGACTCATTTTACCCACTTTGATCTTAGGCATGACTATGACTCACTCTCATTTCGAAAAAAGGATACCTAACCCTGTAGCTAGGCGGCGAGCCTAAATCTAGAACAAAGGGCTCGAAGCGTCAACCCCGTCGGGGAAGGTTTTTTCATGTTTGACGTAATGAGACGCTGTAGGGACTCACCCGTCTGGGTAACCTTCCGATTCCGCCGGTGCTTTTGGGACCAGGTTGCCGGCGTCGCCTTTCGGTCGAAATGTCGAACACTCTTTCGAACGGTCGGCGCCGGCCCCGGCTCTTCGACTACCTGAGCGGTACGCCTCCATGAGATCGAAAGATTTCATGGAAGCGCCGCCGGAAGGCCGCTATTGCCGAGAACTCTTGTCTTTGGACGAACGGTCGGAGAAGTCGGCGTCGTTGACCTTCTTCTCCTTGTCGTAGCTTTTCAAGTCGGTCTTCTTCTCGTTGGCGTCGTTGCTTTTCTCGTCGCTGTCGCCTTCGAATTCGTCGGCGTCGAGAGGCTCCTTACCGTCCTTTTCCTTGTCGTAGCTCTTGAGTTCGCTCGACTTCTCGTCTTCGTCCTCGTAGCTCTCGAGGTCGGACTTTTCCGGGTTGTCGCTTTCTTTCTCGTACGACTGGCTGCTGGCAGGCTTGGCGTTGAGGGGGTCCGAGTGGACCGCAGCCCCGACGGGAGCGGCTCCGAGCAGCGTCATCACAAGGCCGGTAGCAAGCAGAAAACGGATAGGTAAAGTCATAGGTCCTCCGGGAAACTGGAATCGTTGTAACCTTGAGGCGTTTCCGCCCCGCCCCCCTTCGGTCCTTCGCCCCTCGGGCCTCGGAGCGAGAGCGGCAGGTGGGCCACTGTCGTAACGTGGAAAGGCCTCGGTCATGAGCGAACGAGACGTCACCATCGTCGAAGTCGGCCCTCGCGACGGGCTGCAAAACGAAGCGACCCCCCTTTCTACCGAGTTCAAGGTCGAACTGGTCCGACGCCTCGAGGCCTGCGGGTTCGGCGAAGTCGAAGTCACCTCGATGGTGCACCCCAAATGGGTACCGCAACTGGCTGACGCGGCGGACCTGCTGCGCGCGCTGTCCCTCCACCCCTCCCCCTCCCAGAGGACCGTCCTGGTCCCCAACAGCAAAGGTCTCGAGCGCGCTCTCGAGATGGGGGCCCAGCGAGTGGCCGTGTTCGTGGCGGCCAGCGAAAGCTTTTCTCAGAAGAACACCAACCGCTCCATCGCCCAGGGCATGGAAGAGACCGAGCGTGTGGTCCAGACCGCGCTGACCTCCGGGGTCAGCGTCCGGGGCTACCTCTCCACCGTCTTCCACTGCCCCTTCGAAGGCAAAATCGCTCCCCAGGGGGCGGCCGAACTCGCTCGCCAACTGCTACGGATGGGCTGCGACCAGGTCAGTCTGGGAGACACCATCGGCGCGGCCGTCCCGGAAGAGATCGACGAACTGCTCCGCTGCCTGGAAGGTGTGCCCCTATCCCAACTGGCGCTGCACCTTCACGACACCTACGGCACAGCGCTAGCCAATGCCAGCCGAGGGCTGGAACGCGGTATTCGGACCTTCGACAGTTCGGTCGGAGGAGCCGGCGGCTGCCCCTATGCGCCCGGCGCGACGGGGAATCTCGCCACCGAAGATCTGCTCTATCTTTTAGAGCGCGGCGGCTGGAACCACGGGTTGGACCGCGACGCCGTACTGGAGGCCGCTCGCTTCCTGGAAGGCGGTCTGGGACGCCCGTTGGAGAGTCATCTTCTGCGGGTTCATCGCTCCCAGGCCCGCTAGGAAATCCCCCACTGACTGACTAATCAGTACGAATGACAGAGATTGTTCTCAGCGGCACCGGACTCTTTACGCCGGCCGAATCGATCAGCAACGCCGAACTGGTCGAATCTTTCAATAGCTACGTTCGCGAGGCCAACCCCGGGCGGCCCGACGACGACCAACTGCCCGAATCTTCCGCCGAATTCGTGCTCAAAGCCTCCGGCATCGAGCACCGAAAAGTCATGGACAAGGCGGGCATCCTGGACCCTCGACGGATGCGACCGCAGTTCCCCGCGCGTCCCGATAGCGAGATCTCCATGCAGGCCGAAATGGGTCTGGCCGCTTCCCTGGAAGCGCTGAAGAGCGCCGGGGTCGAAGGCTCCGAGGTCGACGCCGTACTGGTCGCCTGTAGCAATTTCCAACGCGCCTACCCCGCCATTGCGGTAGAACTGCAGGAGCGCCTGAGCGCCCAGGGTTTTGCCTACGACATGAACGTGGCCTGCTCTTCAGCGACCTTCGGGATCGCTCAGGCGGTCTCTCTGGTGGCTACCGGCGCCGCTCGGCGCGCCCTGGTGGTCAGCCCCGAAATCTGCACCGCCCATCTGAACTTCCGCGATCGGGACAGCCACTTCATCTTTGGTGACGCCTGCACGGCCGTGGTGGTCGAAGCCGCCGATGGCCAGCGCGGCAAGGAGCCGTACCGCGTGCTGGGCTGTAAGCTCTCGACCAAATTCTCTAACAATATCCGCAACAACCGGGGCTTCCTGACCCGCTGCGAGGATCGGCCCGACGACGACCCGGCCCTGCTCTTCTATCAGGAAGGGCGCAAGGTGTTCAAAGACGTGACCGGACTGGTGGCGACTCACCTGGAGAGCCATCTCAAAGAGCACGACCTCGAGCCGTCATCGCTGAAAAGCTACTGGCTTCACCAGGCCAATGCGGCCATGAACCATCTGATCGCCAAAAAGCTGCTGGGACGCGAGGCCAGCGCCGAAGAAGCGCCGCTGATCCTCGACGAGTACGCCAACACCTCTTCGGCCGGCTCGATCATCGCTTTTCACCAGCACCGCTCTCATCTGCAGAAGGGCGACATCGGCGCCATCTGCTCGTTCGGGGCGGGCTACTCGATCGGCAGCGTGATCGTCGAGAAGCTTTAGCGAAGCGGGGCCTACGGGCTCTCGCCTCGCGTAGATTCGGCCACTCGGTTGGCCCGCCGCAAGGCCAGCGCCAGGACGGTGCAGATCAGCAGAGAGACCACCGAGGTCAGCGCTGCGGCGATACGGAAAGCGCGGCTGCTTCCTTTCAGCGCCGCCGCGCACTGCTCGCGGGTCCCCGGGTAGAGCAGCAGCTTTCCCAGCACGGGATGAGGCCCCAGTCGGCCGTCCACCCCCTGGCTGGCCGCCACGAAAACGGATTGGCCCGTGCTGAACAGGTCTTCGGAAACCACGTACCAGTCGTCGAGTCGACCGCTGACCCGTTCTCGCGGGACAAAAGCCGGCGGCTCGTCCAGGTCCTCTCGAACGGTGGCGTGGAACTCCTCGACCGCCGCCAGATCCAGCAGCGCCGCGCCCTCCACGAAGGTGACCGTCAGGTCAGGCACGCTTTTGCGCTCGCTGAAGACGGTGTCCCGTTCGGTCCGGGTCTGCTCGTTGCCGTCGCTGTCTTCGCTGTAGCGCTCCCGCAGTTGATCCACCTCAGTGCGGTAGGCCAGGCACTCCCACCGCTGGAAGGGGCTGACCAGTTTCGCTCCCGAGGGCGAACTGAGCTCGCCCTGGGCCAGGAAAGGGCCGTTAGGGCGATAGCCCGAGAGCACCGTACTCTGCAGCAACCGGGCCTGTTCGGCCTGCTCTCCGCCGTGCATCAAGAGCCCTGCCGCCACCGCGTTGGGGATGACCAGGAAGGCGGCCAGCAGTATCTTGAGCACGGTTCTCATGAGGAGAAATTTTCCCGACGACGTGGTAGGCTCAAACCGTCACTCCGCGGCCTCTCGAGGCTTCTGGACCGCTCAGAGCAGGCTAAGCGCCTTGAAGCCAAGCGCGGTGGCCGCAAAGGCCGCGTTGTCGAGCGGCAGCGCCAGCGCTTCCAGAGAACGTGCGCGGAACTCGACCCCTTCGATCAGTTCGGTCGCTTTTTCGTGACCGGGCGAGGTGGCCAGGACCGCCTCGAGGTGGGGGACCGCCTCCTGGTCCATTCCTTGCTCGATGAGCGCCTCACCGCACAGCAAGTTCGCGTGCAGGTTCTCCGCATCGAACTCGAGGATCATCCGAGAGGTCTCCAGCGCCGCTACCAGGTCGCCGCGGTTCATATAGATATCGGCCGCGCGAGAAAGGTCGGCGACGGCGCGGAGAGCGTTGTTCAAAGACGCCTCGGCCAGCCCGGCGGCCTTCCAGTAGATAGGCTCGCTGGGCGCCTTGGCCACGGCCTGGCGCATCTGCGAACGCGCCTCGATGCGCATCCCCATCCGAGCCAATTCGTTACCGCGCTGATAGTGCTGAGAGGCTCGAGTTTCGGCCACCCCCATCGCCCGCTCCAGGTTGGCGTCTTTGGCTACCGAGAACACTCCGACCATATTGGTCAGGCGGCGGGAAGGAGCCACCATGGTCGTCCCTCCCACCGACATCGCCGACGAGGATCCGCCATCAAGATTCAAGGCGTGGACGCAGCCCAGGTCCTTCATGATGTGGCCCAGGGTCCACAGGGTCACGCCGTTGGTCACCACCACCATCCGCAGTTTGCCGTCGGCCGTCACGCCGATGGCGGTACGAGGTCGAGGCTTGAACAGCGAGGGGTCGCTGAAACCTTCGGCGTGCGGGTCGATCACGTACTGGCCGTCGGCCAGCAGGGTGGGCCCGCCGCCGATGGCAAAATCGGCGTCCGCCCAGTCCTGGTAGCGTCCCAGATTGCGAGCCGACGAGGTCAACTCGATGCGGCCGTCATGGCGGAAGATCAGGTTCGAGCCGGCCATCCCTTCGCTGAGCAGGCGGCCTCGGGAGACCAGGTTGCCGACCGTGATCCCGGTCAGGGTGTCGAAGAAGGTGCCGTTGATCGCCGCGATGGGGCGGTGCGCCTTGACGAACTGCTGCATCGTATAGCGCTGACCGGCGGGCGCGATGACGGGCCGCAAGACCAGGTCCTGACGCTTCAGGTCGACGTTGATCAGATGGATCGGAACGCCGGCCGCCTGCATCTTGACGTACTCGACGCCCTGGTGAGGACGGGCCCAAAGAGCGCCGCTCAGACTGGTAAGAAACAGCAAGAAGCGCAGGGTCCACAGACCCCTTTTAGGAAAAAGACGACAACGCACGACATCCTCCGCTTGGAAGATTCCCCTACCCCTCTCGCCTCCCTGGTACGCGGGTGCACAACGTCCGCGGGGAGAGCAAGGGCGCCTCGGAGACTCCGATGACGCCCTTCCAGAGGGACCCTTCGCGAGCATGAACCGCCTCCGCGGGCGGGTGTTGCGGCGCAGCGACGGATTTCCTACTCAGGAGGTAAAGCCGAGGCCGCTCCATGAGAAAGGCCCACCTCCCTGGGGGGGACGTGGGCCTTTCGTCATCCTATGTGGTAAAGGAGAGGTCTAGCGTCGACCGCCACGGTCGCCACCACGGCCGCCGCGACCACCGCCGCCGCCGCCGCCGTATCCACCGCGGTCTCCGCGATCACCACGGTCGCCGCCGTAGCCGCCGCCACCACCGTAGCCGCCACCACCGCCGCCGCCGCTGCGACCACCACGGTCACCGCCGCCGCCGCCGCTGCGCGGACCACGTCCGCCGCCACCGCCACCGGGACGGTCTTCGCGAGGACGAGCCTCGTTCACCACCAGGCGTCGTCCCTGGTACTCCGATTCGTGCAGAGCCGAAATCGCGGCCTGGGCATCTTCGGCGCTGGACATCTCGACGAAACCAAATCCACGGGACTGGCCCGTTTCGCGGTCGTTGATGGTACGCGCGGAGTCTACCTCACCGTATGCTTCGAAAATCTCACGTAATTCCTGATCCGTCGTCCGGTAAGATAGGTTCCCGACGTAAAGGTTCATCTGACTACTTCTCCTTTAGATGGCGCTCGGCCCTTTAGCCGAACACGTCTTCGACGGTGAGCATACACCTAAAACAAAGGCTTATGCAACCGCTTTCCCCCCCAGCCCCGAGAACTGGAAGACCAGAGTTTTCGGTGAAGGATCGGAATCGCCTTGTGGATCAAGCGGAACTCCCCCTCAAGGTTTATAGATGTCCCCCACTCCGCCCGGTCGGCTAGCGCAACGGCCCTTGATCTCACGCCGATCGGCTCGTTTTCAGCAGACAGAAAAAACAACCTTAAAGTTTAACATTTTGTCCGACGGGAGCTTTCGGCGAGTCGCCAAGAGAGACGCATGGACATCTCGACCATAGCTCTCGGGGACCCCCTCGAAGAGCTCACAACCCCATCATCGCACGAGGAACAGCCAGGGCCGACGACCCTGGAGAGCCTCCTGACCATCACCCAACAGTGACGCGACCTGGTGCAAAGCCAGTCCCGCCAGCTCGACGACCTGAGCGGCCTGCTTCGCCAGTCCCTGCTCCAACCGATCCGTCCCCGCTCCTCCTCCCCCAAAACGGCTATCCTTTGCCTGCCGTGCGGGTCCGAGGTTCCGGCTGGGGAAGAGTGCTGTCCCGGATGTGGCAACGCGGTGCGCAACCTGACCGAACTGGCTCGCGACGAGCTCGGGCTCGGGCTGAACCCTCCACCCGGTCGCTTCCGTCAACCGGGCTGGGAGCTGCTGGGCCTGTGCCCCGTCGACTGCCCGAACTGCCACACGCCGACCCACTGTGCGATCAAGCCCTACCGTGCCGGAAACGGCGTGCAGAAATACTGGACGCTGCTCTGTTCTGGCTGCGGCGGCTTGCATTCCGTGGGAGAGCTGTGGAGAGAGCAGCGCGACGCTCTGCGGGCCTGGGCCAGGCAGCAACCCGTCCTGGAGCGGGATAAGCCCGAGCTCTCTGAGACGCTGAGCGAGACGCTCGAGCTGCTTCGTTCCGGTCACCAACCGGAAGAGATAGCTCGAGTGCGCGGCCTGGCTGCGTCCACCGTGCAGGGCCATCTGGTCTCTCTGGTTCGTTCCGGCCACCTTCCGCTGGAAGAGCTGCTGAGCCCAGAAGTCATCCGCAGTGTGGAGGAGGCTCACGCGCGTTTCCCCCGGCCGGTGGACCTGGCGGATCTCGAGGCGCGGCTGCCTTTGCCCTTGCTTCGCTCGGACCTGAACCTGGTGGTTCAGGCTCGAGAGCTACAGATGGGGCTGGGCGACCCGGTCGACGAGGATTCGCGCGAGCGGGTGCGTGGAGCCATGCGCGCTGCCGTGACCAGCTATCGCGGCCAACTGGGCCCTCGCGAGCTGGTGGGGATCGGTCTGGGCACCGAAGGGTACCGTAGCGGGCCTTTTGCCCACCGTCTGCACTTCCGCGCCCTGCGCGGCTTCGCTCAGGAGGCGTTGGAGCAAGAGCTGCGCTGCCTGCTGCAGGAAGGAGGGTTGAGCCAGGACGAGCGCGGCAAGCTGACGCTGTAGTTCGAGGGGGGGGCGCCTTGGCCTGGGCCAGGCGCCACCCCTATTAGGGCTTGTAGCGAAGCAGGCGCAGAGCGTTGAACACGACGATCAGCGTGCTACCCTCGTGGGCCAGCACGGTGGGGCCCAGGGGGACCAGGCCCAGCACCGAGGTGACGATCAGCAGCGCTATCACGCCCATCGAGAGCGACAGGTTCTGCACGATGATGGTGCGGCTGGCTCTGGACAGTCCTACGGCGAAGGGCAGCTTCGAGAGGTCGTCCGACATAAGGGCCACGTCGGCGGTCTCTAGCGCCACGGCGGTGCCGGCGCCGCCCATGGCGATGCCGACGTCGGCCAGGGCCAGGGCGGGAGCGTCGTTGACGCCGTCGCCGACCATGGCCAGCTTGCCTTCAGATTTCTGCAGGTCGCGCACGGCTTCGACCTTGTCGGCGGGCAAGAGTCCGGCTTTGACCTCGGTCACCCCGACCTTGTCGGCGATGCGCTGGGCCGCTCTGGCGTTGTCGCCGGTCAGCATGACGATGCTTTTGACGCCGCGCTTCTTCAGGTCGGCAAGCGCACCGGCGGCTTCCCGACGCGGCTCGTCGGCCAGCGCCAGGAGACCCAGGTAGGTCCCGCCGTGGGCGGTCAGCACGACCGTTTTCCCTTGACCTTCGAGTTCGGCCACCCGGTCGGACAGCGTGGCCGGCAAGGCGTCGGGTAGCTCTTCTTGCAGCAGGCGCAGAGAGCCCACCAGCACGGAACGTCCGTCGCTCTGGCTGCGCACGCCGCGCCCGGAGAGGTTTTCCAGCCCTTCGACGGAGGCTAAGGCGATGCCCCGCTTCTGCACGTCGGCCGCCACGGCCCGAGCCAGCGGGTGGCTGGACTGCTGCTCGACCGCCCCGGCTAGCGCCAGCAGATGGGCCTCTTCGACGCTAGGGGCGGGTTCGACGTCGGTCAGTTGGAAACGCCCCTCGGTCAGGGTGCCCGTTTTGTCCAGCGCCAGCACGGTAATCTGACCCAGGTTTTCCAGGTGCACTCCGCCTTTGATCAGCACGCCGTGACGGGCCGCCTGGCCGATGCCCGCCAGCACGGTGGCGGGCGTGCCCAGGGCCAGCGCGCAGGGCGACGAGGCGACCAGCAGCAGCATGGCGCGGTAGAACGACTCTTGCCAGGTCAGCAGTTTCAGCAGCGGAGGCGCCACGATCATGAGCAGCGTGGCGATCAGCACGGTGGGCACGAAGCGAGAGGTGAAGCGCTGGGTGAACTGCTGGGTCGGGCTCTTTTGCTCCTGAGCCTCGGCGACCATCTGCATGACCCGCTGCAGGGTGTTGTCCTGGGCCAGGCGAGTAACCCGGATCTCCAGGGCGTTCTCCCCGTTGACGGTGCCGGCAAACACTTCGTCGCCGGGCTCTTTGCCGACGGGCTGACTTTCGCCGGTGATCGGGCTCTGGTCGACGGCCGAGGCGCCTTGGGCGACCTGCCCGTCGACCGGGATGCGATCGCCCGGGCGGACCAGCACGATCTCGTCCAAGCCGACCTGTTCGACGGGCACTTCCGTTAACTCGCCGTTGCGGCGGACGCGGGCCGTCGAGGGCATCAGTTCGCCCAGGGCGTCGACGGCGCTGCGGGCGCGGTCCAGGGCGTAGTGCTCTCCGGCATGGCCCAGGGCGAACAGGAAGAGCAGGAAGGCGCCTTCGGACCATTGGCCCAGGATGGCCGCTCCGGCGGCGGCGGCCAGCATCAGGATGTCGGTGTCGAAGCGGCCTTTGAACAAGCCGGGCAAGGCGTGGGTCGAGATGTCGTAGGCGCCGGCTACATAAGCCAGGAGATAGCAGACCCAGGCCGCCGTGGGGCTCAGGCCGGCGTAGTTTTCGCCGATCCAGCCGGTCAGGAAGAAGACGCCGGCGGCCGCCACCAGCAGCATAGTCCAGCGCTCCTGGACCCAGGTGGGGAGGAACGAGGGGGCGGGACCCTGGGCGCAGCCGACGTGCCCGCCGTGGCCGTGAGAATGGCCGTGACTATGCGAGTGGGCGGGCTTTTTAGGGGCGGAGTGGGAGTGGCTGTGTCCGTGGGAGTGAGACTCGTGACTGTGGGAGTGGCCCGAGCAGGGGGAGGGAGCGGGGTCGGGTTCGTAAACGCGGCGCGGCTGCGCCGTCTCGGCCACCAGGTCGAAGCCCATGCCGGTGATGGTCTGGCGCAGCGCGTCCAGGCCGGTCTGCTCGCTGTCGAAGGCGACCGAGACCTGGGCGGCGGCGGGGTTTACGCTGGCGTGCAGCACGCCGGGCATGGCCGTCAGCGATTGGGCCAGCGGCCCGGCCGAGTCAGCGCTGCCCGAGTTCAGCAGAGCGAAACGGGCGTGGCGGTAGCGCTGGCTCAGTTCGCTGCCGGTGTCGCGGGCCATCCGCTCGACCGCGGCCAGGGTCACCAGGTTGGGATCGAAATGCAGGCAGAGGGTGGGAGGGTCGCCCTTGACGTGGACCTTCTCGATCCCCTTTTTGCTCTCGAGCAGGGCGCGGAGACGATTGGCGCAGTCCTGGCAGTCGCCCTCGACCAGCAGCGCGGTCTCGATCTGTAAAGTTTTCTCACTCATTGTTTGAGAGAGAAGATTCCGCGAAGGACCATATGACGCCTGCTTAGGAGCGGGACGGCTCTCCCGTCACGACGTTTCGGGCCCCTCCGCCCGTTCACGCGGTTTTTTTTTGGCGGGCCCCGGGGCCCCACAAAACCCGCAAAACCAGC
>JAEXNA010000057.1 GCA_023447635.1 Vulcanimicrobiota bacterium
GCCTGGCTGGCCGAGCGACGAAAGGCCGTGGTGTGGAGGGGCACCGCCTATCCACTGGCGACGTTGCGAGAGGCCCATCACGCTTTCTTCAAAGCGGAATGGGCCCGACTACGCTCGCTCTGAGCGAAAAGTACCCGGTGGGCATACTCTCGGACCGTTCTCTTCAAGAGGCAACCTTTGTTACAGTGGGGTTATGCCTCGGAGTGTCGACCGGCGCGGGATAGCGTTGATGTTCGAGTTGATGGTGGGATTTGCAATCCTGTCCACCGCCGTACTGACGATCTTTCTGCTTTTCCCTTCCTCCGACCGGGCCGCCGTCCGCGCCCTGCGTATCAACCAGGCCAACGAACTGGCCCGCAAACTGCTCGAAGAGACGACGGCCCAACACTATTCCTTGCTCCAACCTGGTGTTAGCCATGGTCAACTGGCCGTGGAGCGGCTCAAGCGCAATGGCGCCGAAATCGACACCGAATTCGCCTACACCATGGAAGTTCGCCAGGACGCCGGCGCTCCCATCAAAGAGGTGCAGGTCGAGGTGTACTGGCTAGAGGGGGTCGCCAAGCAGCGACACTCGGTCGTCTTAGAGAGCGCCAAAGGAGAGTTCTGGTGAGAGCGGCCTCGGGGGGAGGCCGAGTTTGGGCCCGACGACGGCCGGCCGGGATCTCGGTGGTGGAGACGCTGATCGTGAGCTCTCTTTTTTTTGGCCTGCTCACCCTGCTGGTAGCGTTCTTTATCAAAGGGAACCGCATGGCCGTCAAAACCGAAGCGATGTCGCGGGTGCAGCACGAGGCTTCACGCCTCTCGCGAGCGGTCGCTTCGGACCTGTACCAGAGCACCTGGAAGTGGTCCCAGTGGACGGACGGCGCCTTGATCGTGCTCTCCTCGCGTCCTAACGAAGCCGACGAGCCCGAACTAGAGTTCGAAGCGCTGACCGGCGCCGTGGTCTGGAAAAAGTGGGTGGCCTTCGTGCGCGACCCAAAAACCGGAGAGGTGCGCCGCCACGAGGTGAAACTTCACAGCGAGACCGCCGACCTCTCCACCCTCCCTCTCCCCGTCCTGAACCTGACGGACCTGCCCGGCCTGGACCCGACCAGGGGCAAGGTGGTCGGTCGCGACATCCTGGAATTTGCCCCGATGGGCAGCCCTTCCAGCGGCACCATCGAGTTCCGTGTCAAAGCCGGAACCGAAGTGGCGCTGGGCAACCTCAGGCCTGAAGAGAAAGCGGTAGAGGTCGCCCTTAGCACCACTATCCGCCTCGGACAGTTCTAACCGACCCGCCAAAGAAGGAGAGCCGTGATGAAGCTACCGTGGAAAAGCCGCCGAGGGATGGTGCTGCCCGCCACCTTTGCCGTTCTGGCTCTGTTCATGATGGTCGCCTTCGGGTTGACCCAACTCGGCATCTCTAGCCTGGGTCACGCGCAGGCCTACAGCCAGGACGACCAGGCGCTTTATGCCGCCGACACGGGTCTGGTGCGGGCCCTGGCCCATTACCAGATGACCGGCGACCTCGAGGACGTCTGGGAAGGCCAGGTGGCCAGCAGCGGGGCGTCCTATCAGGTCAAGCTGTATTCCAACATCGGGGCCAAGGAGATGGCGGTACCGGGCGGTGCGGTCATCCCTCCGGGTACCGCCTATCTCGTCTCCGAGGGTACCACCTCTCGGGGTCGGGTCACGCGTCGCTCGGCCGCCTTGTGCAAAACCGGCGTGGGCAACGTGCAGGTGGGCGCCCTGGCCCGAGAATTGACCGCCGTCAACTCGACCCTGGCCGCTTACGACTCGGCGAAGGAGTCGGATGGCTACCACGGCGAGGGGCCCGATCTCGGTGCGCTGCTCCCCAATGAAGTCGTGCTGGCGACCAACGAAAACTCGGGTCTTCCTATCAAGCTCGACAGCGCCAAAGTCCAGGGCACCGTCTTCGTAGGTCCAGGCGGCGATCCGAACAAGCTGATATCGAAAACCGGAGAGACCGAGCTTCGCCGGCAGGAGACCCTGTTGGAGAAGATCGCGGTGCCCGAGATCGAGATGCCCGTGCTGCCCGGCCAGGAGGCCGAAGAGGAAGAGCTAAAAACAGCCCAACCCACCTTTGCTCCTTTCAACGCCCAGACGAGCGCCTTCAAAATCAGTCGCGACGCCAATGGACAGGTCACCGCTATCAACGAGTGCTTTACCCTGAAGCTGAAAGCCGACGGAAGCTTCGAAGTCATCGAGAGTGGCGGCGTGGGCTATTACGCCTCCGGCAACCTGCGGACGGGCGAAGTCAGCGGCAATTTTCCCGAACTCGAGATCACTCCTACCTCGTTCACGGTGGGCGGCCACTTTCACGGGATGCAGTTGACCAGCAGCGGCGAACTGATCGTCGACGTCCCTACCAACGGCCAGGGCGACCTGTGGAGCGACGGGGGCCGCCAGAGTTTTGTAGCCCCCACCTGGATGGCTCAGTCGTTCTTCGGCAATCCGGCCGAAGACCTGACCAATCCTGACGAGATCGATACCGGGAGCTACGGTAAGGTGACCATCAGCGACGCCAACAAGACCGAACTTGCCGACGGCGCCACCATTATCGCAAGGGACCTTCTGATCGATGCGGGCGGCACCCTGAATCTGAGCGAGTCGGCCAAAAACGTGACCATCTACGTGACGGGAAAACTCGAGGTGTCAGGCGAGAACGCCATCCTCAACGCCACCCGCTCGGCCAAGAATCTAAAGATCTACTATACCGGCAGCGAACCGGTGAAGCTCTCGGGCGGCTCGTCGTCGTTCCTGACCCTGATCGCCCCCAAGGCCGACATCCATCTCAACGGCGGCGGCTCGAGCTTTTACGGAGCGCTGGTGGGAGATCACGTCACGATCGAGGACGCGGCCTTCTATTTCGACGTGGCCACCGAGGGGATCGGCACGGGCAACGGCGGCACGACCATGAAGGTGCTGTCGCACTTCCGGCTGTAAGCTCCCTCCGATGCCCCATCTCGACTACTTCAGCGCCGCCATCGACGAGTTCCACGAGGCGCTCTGGCCCATCGACGACGCGATCGAGCGTCACGACATGGCCGACCCCTTGCTCAAGGTGCTGGGCGATCCGCTTCCCGCCCCCGCGATCCTGGCAGCCCTGGACGAACGCGACGTCGAAAGACTGCGCGACGAGTACCGCGTCTGGCTGGAGGTCGACGGAGTCGAGACGCACCACATCCGCGAAGCGCTGCAGAGACTCCTGACCCGCTGGCCGGCTTAGCCTCTAAAGCTAGTGCGAGACGCTGCTCGAGAACGCTTGCATGACGACCACGCCGCTGATAATCAGACCGATGCCGACCAGCGCTGGCGTATCGAGGCTTTGCTTGAACACCAGGAAGCTGACCAGGGCCGTGAGCACGATGCCCAGCCCGGCCCAGATGGCATAGGCTACGCCCAGCGGGACGGCCTTGAGCGCCTGGGACAGCAGATAGAACGAGCAGGCGTAGAAAATCACGGTCAGGACGCTCGGGACCAGTCTGCTAAACTGCTCGGAACGCTGCAGATAGGCCGAGCCTGTGACCTCGCAGAGGATAGCCAGGAACAGGCTAGCGTAGGCGATCGCGACAGGGTTCATAAGATGACCTCTCATAAGACCCTTAAGATACCGTCCGGTCGGTATCTGGTCAATAGGAGAAAACGCCGCGAGAGGCGAAAAAGTTCGGGAAAGTAGAGAGCTTATGAGCGAGAACTATCACAAGAAAAAGCAGCCAGAGCAGGTGCGAGCCAGGCTGCTCGAAGCCGCCGGCCGCCGAATCCTTAAGGACGGCGTGCAGGGCCTGCGAGTCGAATCCGTGGCTCGCGACGCCGGCGTCAGCAAGGGCGGCCTGTTTCATCATTTCCCCAACAAAGCGGCGCTGATCGAGGGGATCTTCGAAGACGGAGCGCAGCAGATGAACCAGCAACTCGAAGAGTTGATGGCCGCCGACCCTGTAGCCCACGGGCGGTTTTCCAGAGCTTACCTGAACGCATGCTCGGCTGAGGAAGATCGCGACGAGAGCGCCGTCTTCTTTGTCCTGACCCTGGCCAGCAGCGAGTTCAAAGCTCGCATGGTGTCCTGGATGAAAGAGTGGCTAGAGCGCCACGCCGAGACTGACTCCTTCCCCGAGGCCCGCATCGTGCTGCACGCCACCGACGGACTCTGGATGTCGCTGCTGATCGACGAGCACGGTCAGATGGAAGAGTTCCGCGAAAGCACCCGTAGCGCTCTGATCGCGATGACCTATCCCCCAGGCGTGACGCCTCCCAGAGGGTGATATAGGCAGCGGGCCCGGCCTGAGGTGGCCGAGCCCGCTGTGGGGACCTCAGGGATGTTCGAGCCTCAGCCCTCCCACCGCCCCTCGCCCGAAGCGTCCCCGGTCTGCGGACGTTCCGACCTCGAGAACCGTTCGGCCAGCCCCTGCACCAGCACGTAGAGCGCGGGGATCAAGAACACACCCATCACCGTAGCTACGGTCATCCCCGCCACCACCGCAGCGCCCAGAGCGCGCTGGCCGGCCGCTCCCGCGCCGTTGGCAAAGACCAGCGGCAACACGCCCAGGATGAAGGCGAAAGAAGTCATCAGGATCGGCCGGAAACGAAGCTTCGCTGCCTCCAGGGCGGCCTCTCGCAGCGGCATCCCCTCTTCCTCTCGCTTCTGCTTGGCGAATTCGACGATCAAGATCGCGTTCTTCGAGGCTAATCCCATCAGAGTAATGATCCCGATCTGCACGTAGACGTTGCTGTCGAGCCCGGCCATCCAGGTCCCCAGGTAAGCGCCCAGGATGCCCGTAGGCAGACCGAGCAGAACCGAGAACGGCACGGCCCAACTCTCGTACTGAGCCGCCAGGAACAGGAAGACGAAGATCAGCGCCAGCACCAGAATCTGACTCTGCTGACCGGAAGACTTCTTCTCTTGATAGGCCGTACCAGACCAGTCGAAGCCGTAGCCTTCCGGCAAGTTTTGCGACAGTCGCTCCATCTCGGCGATGGCCTGGCCTGAGCTGACTCCCGGGGCGGCTCCGCCGAAGATCTCTGCGGCGCGGAACAGATTGAAACGGTTGATCATGTCGGGTCCCGTTGTCATCGTGGGTCTGGCGAGTGTCGAAACGGGAACCATGGCCCCGCTCTGCGAACGCACGTCGAGCCCGCCGATGTCATCCGGAGTGCGACGGAAGTCGTCTTCGGCCTGAACGTAGACCCTCCAGGTGCGACCGAAGCGGCTGAAAAAGTTCACGAACATTCCGTCAAGATTGACCTGTAGCGTCGAGAAAAGATCGTCGAGCCTGACCCCCAGGGTGCGGGCTTTCTTGCGGTCGATATCGAGCATCACCTGCGGCACCGCTGTGCTGAACGACGAGTAGAGGCCGGCCAGGGTCGGCTGCTGGTAGGTCTGGGCCAGAAACTCCTGAGCCACCTGGTCGAGTTCGGTCACGCTCTTGCCCGAGCGGTCCTGGAGTTCGAAGGTGAAACCGCCCGACATTCCCAGGCCAGGCACGGCCGGTGGGTTGACGACGAAGGTTTGCGAATCTTTAAGCTCGGAAAACCGCGCGTTGAGGCTGTTCACGATCGCCTGCGCCGTCAGATCGGGAGAGGTACGCTCGGACCACGGCTTCAGAATCACGAACGCCGTAGCGTAGTTGGAACCTCGGGAGCCAGAGAGAAAGTTGATTCCGCCGATCATGTTGATCATGCTCACTCCGGGGGTCTCTAAGAGGATCTTCTCGATCTCGCGGGCCGCCGTGTCGGTTCGTTCCTGAGAGGCGCTGGGCGGCAGAGATGTGGCAACAAAAAGGTAGCCGTTGTCCTCGTCCGGGATAAAGCCGCTGGGTAGCTGCTTGTGCAGGACGGACACGGCGCCGCCCACCAGTAGCAGCGTCACCACCGTCAGGGAGAGGCGTCGGACGGCGAGGCCGACGCCCGCGCCGTAAGCTTTACCTACCCGGGAGAAGACGGCTTCAAAGGCTGACAGATACCAGCCAAACGGACCCCTCATCGGCTTGCGAGGGCGCAACAGCATACGGCACAGCGCCGGGGTCAAAGTCAAAGCGATGAGGGCCGACAGCACCACCGAAGCGGAAAGAGTGATGGCAAACTGGCGGTATAGTTCGCCCGTGACGCCTCCAAGGAAGGCCACCGGGACAAACACCGAGCAGAGAACCAGAGCGATGGCGACAACCGGGCCGGCGACCTCTTCCATCGCTCTTTCCGTCGCTTGCAGAGCCGTCATTCCGTGCTCGATATGATGTTCGACCGCTTCGACCACGACGATCGCGTCGTCGACCACGATCCCGATCGCCAGCACCATCCCGAATAGGGTGAGAGTGTTGATAGAGAAACCCAGTGCGAAGAGAACCGCGAACGTCCCCAGCAGCGACACGGGGATCGCCAGCAGCGGGATCAGAGTGGCACGGAAGCTCCCCAGGAAGGTGAAGACCACCAGCACCACCAGCAAGAACGCTTCGACCAGCGTCTTCATAACAGCCTGAATCGAGCCTTCGACCGCGATCGTGCTGTCGTAGGTAACTTTGACCTCGAGGTCGTCAGGGAAGCTTGCCGACAACCGCTTCAGTTCGGCCTCGACCCCCTGAGCTACGGCCAGAGCGTTGGCGCCGGGGCGCTGGTAGACCAGGATCGGCACCTCGTCGATGCCGTTGCCGCGACCAAACGAGTCGTAACTTTGCGACCCCATTTCGATTCGGGCGACGTCGTCGAGAAATACCGGTGTACCGGCGCCCGAATTGATCATGATTTCGTTGAACAGTTCGGCCGTATCCAACTGCCCACGGGCGCTTACCGAGTACTGGAAAGCTAGCCCGCTGCGCTGGGGCGGTTTGCCCACCGACCCGGCGGGCGCCTGCAGATTCTGCTCGCTGATGGCGTTGATCACGTCGTTCGAAGTCAAGCCGCGGTGGCGAAGTTTGGCCGGATCCACCCAGACCCGCATCGAGTAAGGAGCCCCACCGGCGTTCTCGGCCTTGCCTACGCCGGGCACTCGAGTCAACGCATCGATCACGTTGATGGTCGCGTAGTTGCTCAGGTAGAGCCGGTCGTAGGTGCCTTTCGGCGAGGTCAGGGAGGCCAGCAAGAGCATCTGGTTCGACTGCTTGGCCACGGTGATCCCGTTGCGCACCACCTCCGTCGGAAGATTCGGGTTAGCCTGGGCGACCCGGTTCTCCACGTCCACCGCAGCGATATCGACGTTGGTGCCGATCTCGAAGCTCACCGTCAACTCGTAGTTCCCGCCGTTCGAGGACTTCGACTGCATATAGATCATGTTCTCGGCGCCGTTGACCGCCTGCTCGATCTGGGTCGCCACGGTCTTCTCGACCGTTTCGCTGTCGGCGCCAGGATAGTTCGCCGTGACCAGGACGGTCGGGGGCGCCAGGTCGGGAAACTGAGAGACAGCCATCTGCGGGATGGCCAGTAGCCCAACAAGCGTGATCAGGATCGAGATCACGATGGCCAGAACTGGCCGGTGGATAAAAGTCTTGGCGAACATCTCCAAAAGATACCGACCGCGCGGTATCTTTGTCAACGAGCAAAATGTCCGGAGAGATGTTTTGAGTGCTCTTTCAGCGGCCTCGGCTAAAATTTCACCTATGACCACATCGCCGCTGCTCGACCTGAAAGTCCGCCTCCGTCCGCTCGCCACTCGGACGGCCGAGACGCTGCCTACCACCTCGGTTGCCGGGGTCGAGGTGAAAGCGACGCGCGAAGAGTATCAGGGCGTGACGAACAGCTTCCTCGATAGCTCGGCGCTATCGACGGCGAAGTACGACTTCGGAACGCTCGAGGCCGACGAGTTCGCCAAACTCAAGGCCGAATTTGGAGGCAAGAGTCAGGTGCCGTATCAGGCCGACCGCTCGTATTCCGCCGAAGATTTTCTGCCGCCCGCTCTGCAAGCGCTGGCCGGGAAAGACCTGGAGATCCCCGAGCCTACGAAGCTCCCCGGCTCCAGAGCTCTCTTCAACCTGCCGGAAGGCAAGAACAAGCCCGTCGACCTCACGGCCAACTGCCACGGCACCGCCTGGGAGGCCATGCAGGCGTACCAGGGGCAGGGCGAACTCGAACTCTTCCTGGGCGACGCCATCGCTATGGACGGACAGTTAGAGGACGAAAGTCGCTTCCGCTCCCTGGGCAAGCTCGACGCCGAACACTCTAAAGAGCTGGCCCAGCAGTCGCTGCAGCCCGGCGATGTCGTCGCCTTCTACAACCCCAACGGTTTTATGATGACCAACCTTCTGCACACGGCCACCTACGCCGGTGGCGGCCTGTTCTTCGAGAAGCCCGACACCGAGAGACAAGACATGGACGCGCCTTACCGCCTGGCCACCGCCGAAATGGTGATGAAGCCGATCGAGACGTTCCTGGGAGGGCCCGTCGAAGCACGGATGTATCGGCCCGAAGAGATGCTGCCGTCGCCCAAGACCGCGTTCGCGGCAAGCAACTCCGAAGAGATCGCAAGCTGGGCCCAAAAGCGAGGACGAGAGCTCGGGATGTCGCTGCTGACCCAGCTCGATATGGGGCTGGGTGGAGGGATCCGCGGAGAGTACCTGACCTCGCTGGTCGACGTTCCCGTTCTTGTGGGCGCCGACGGCCGAGGCGCCGCCGCGCTCTGAGGGTCAAGGCGTAATCGCGCTCTAAGCCTTCTCCAAGGACAACGCCGCCCAAAGCAGAGGGTCTTGTTCATCCGGCTTGGCGTAGGCGTCCGCCGTCGTAAGGTGCCCGTCCTCCGGGCTAACCCTGACCAACTGGTATCCTTTGCGATAGACCAGTTGCAGCCCGTGCTCTGGCTCCCACTCACAGTTACAGGAGATCTGCAGATAGACTGCCTTATCCTTGTACGGCCGGCGTCCCACCTCTAGCGAGCGAGGCTTGACCAGCGACCAGATCTGACGCGCCTCGGTCATCCTGGCCACTTCACCGGCCCAGTCCTCGTTATCTCCGATGCAGTCGATCACTTCCTGGCAGTAGGCCATCACCAGCTCCGAGGCGGCCTCTCGCTGCGCGGCTCCCAGCCGTAGAAACGCTTCCAGCGCGTCGTCCGCCTCGGACAGAAACGTAGGGTCCTCCTCGGGGAGATAGCCCGTCACCGTGACTCCCAGCGGAGTGCCGTCGAAGTAAGGCACGGGGACCGGGCCTCCCTCTAACCAGTCGTCGTAACGCGTCGCCGCGAGCTCGCCTAGAACTCGTGAAATTACCTTTTCCCGTGCCATCGCTGACTCCTTAGATCGTCTCAGTTGTCGTCGTCTTCCGACTCCCCCCATCTTCTTCCCTGCCTCGACGCCAGGCGAGACAAAAGCGTAAGATGCGCGGGGGTAGACTAAGAAGGTAAGGGACACACTTTGGGACTGCAGAACTTCGAGAACGACAGCGACGGGGAAGCCGCTCGCCTACCGCTAACCAGCGAGCTGACTGCCAGCGGAGAAGAGCTGCGGCGTCAGAGTCAGGCGATCGACCGCTGCCAGAGCGACGCCTGGTTCCTGGGGCCCAAAGCCGAGCAGGGCGACCTGTGGGAAGGGCTGCTGACCTACGTGTTCCGCGACTACGTCCACTGGCGGCGCAACTACTACCCCGGCGATCCCGTCACCATCAGCCGACGCCAGATGGCGCGCCAGGCCGACTGGGTCGACGAGCTTCATACCACGCTCGACAAGGTGCTGGGCGAACTCAAAGCCCACTTCCCGTTCTACTCTCCCCGCTATGTCGGACATATGCTCAGCGAGCAGACCTTGCCTTCGGTGCTGGGCTACTTCGCCGCGATGCTCTACAACCCGAACAACGTCACCGCCGAAGCCGCGCCGGTGACCGTCGCTCTCGAGTTGGAGGCGGGACGCAAGATCGCCGAGATGCTGGGCTTCGACCCCTCCACCTCCTGGGCTCACCTCTGCTCCGGCGGCACGGTGGCCAACCTCGAAGCGTTCTGGGTAGCTCGACTGGTGCAGTTCGCGCCTCTGGTCGCCCGAGAGCTGTGCCGGGAGCACGGCTGGGATTTCCCCATCCTGGCAGCTCCGCGGGGAGGCGGCACGCCGATCCAGCAGCGTCTGCGCGAGGTCGACGATCGGGAACTTTTGTGCCTGGCGACCTCCGAGTCGCTGCCCGTTCTGCGACGCCTGGCCCGCTGGACGGTCGAGAAGTTGGGCGCCTCGCCCGAATCGACCCTGGCCCGTATCAACGAGGCGCTGGAAAGCTCGCCGTACTCGATCGCTACTCAGGGCTACGCTTCGGTGTTGGCCCGAGTGGGGCTGCAGCCAGTCATCCTGGTCAGCGAAGCGGCCCACTATTCGATCGCCAAAACCGCCGAGGTGCTGGGCTACGGTAAGCGGGCCATCCGCACTGTGGCGGTGGACGACCGTTTTCGACTTTCGGCCTCCTCGCTGTCCCATCATCTAAACAGCCTTGCCGATCACGAGTACCCCGTAGGGATGGTCATGATCGCCGGGACGACCGAGGAAGGCGCCTTCGACCCGGTCGACCAGGCGGTGGCACTGCGCGACCGTCTCTGGGCCGAGCGCGGCATCAGCCCCTGGCTGCACGTCGACGCCGCCTGGGGCGGCTACCTGTGCAGCCTGCTGCGCACCTCGGACCCAAAAAATGAAGAGCCCGTCTCGCACTTCGTCTCGCGCGACCTGCGTCCCAGCCTGAACGACCAGCCGCTGGGGGCTCCCCTGACGCTGTCCTGGGACGATCCGGCCGTGAACGCCGCTCTGGAAGCCATCGGGTCGGCCGACTCGGTAACCGTCGACCCGCACAAACTGGGCTACATCCCCTACCCGGCGGGCTTCGTGGTGTTCGGTAGCGGCCTGGTTACCGAACTGGTGCGCCAGAAGGCCCAGTACATCTCGGATGAGTCAGGCGGGGTGCAGGACGTCGAGCAGCCTGTCGAAATCACGGCCGTCGGACCTTACACCCTCGAGGGGTCTCGCCCCGGAGCCGCTGCGGCCTCGGTCTGGCTTTCCCACAAACTGATCCCGCTCTGCCGGGAAGGGCACGGCAAGATTCTTAAAGACTCGCTTCTTTCGGCCCGCACTCTGGCTCACTATCTGACCCAGCACGCCTCCTGGTACGACCTGCTGGCCACCTCCCTGAATCTGGACCACGAGCACCCGCCCTGCACCTTCGAACTGCTCTGCCCTCCCGACACCAACGTGGTCTGCTTCCTGGCTTTCCCGGCGGCCCGGGTCGGCGGCAAGTTGATACGGACCGACCTCTCGCTGCAAGAGCTCAACGAGCTGAACCAGCGAGTCTACGAACGGCTAAGTCTGCAACACCGACCGACCTATCGGGGAAGGGCTCACGTCTACTCGTACTCTCAGCCGTTCTTCCTCTCTCGCACCTGGATCGCGCCGTCCCAATATGCGGTCGGATCGGTCAAGGAGGTGCTGGCCCGGCTGAACATCAGCGAGAGCGACTACGCCAAGCAGGGTCTGTTCGTGCTGCGCAGCACGGTCATGAACCCGCTACTCCAGCGCGCTGCCGACCAGGGCAAAGACTACCTGCTCGAGCTTCTCACCTTCTTGCAGGCGGTGACCGGCGACATCCTCAGGGAGCGCGCCTAGTGCTAAAGCGCTTCCAGCATGGTCGACATCGGCAGGATCACCGAGACCAGAATGAACCCTACCCCCAACGAGATAGCCGCCAGGGCCAGCGGTTCCAGCAGATTGGTCAGCGACTCCAGGCGGCTATAGGTCTCTTCTTCGAACAGCTTCGAGGCGTGTCGCAGCATCGAGGTCATCCGCCCCGACTCTTCCCCAGCCGTCAGCATATCGCCCAGCAGCGGCGGGTAGAGGGCGGGAAAGTGGTAGGCCTGGCTTAACGTGCGACCCTCTCGAAGTTCCGCCCGCACCCGGTCAGCATCTTCAGCCATCTGGGGTAGACCGCTGGCCGAACCGGCGATGGCGATGGCGCGCGTCACCTCGCTGCCGGATTCGAGCAGCATCGCCAGGGTCAAAGCCATCCGGGCGCTGGCCGCGCTGCGCATCAGGTCGCCCATGACGGGCGTGCTGAGCAGAAACACCCCGGTGGCTCGCCGACCTCGCTCGGAACGGAGATAGCCAACGATGCCTACGACCACCAGCACGGCCAGAACCCAGGTCCAGGGACTGCCTACGATATCCACCATAGCAACCAGCGCGCGCGTCGGGGCAGGCAGACTGGCGCCCATTCCCAGAATGGCATCGAGAATCCCCGGAATCACGCTGCGGAACAGAGCCACCGTCAGGATAAAGGTGGTCAAAGTCACCAGCACCGGGTAGGTCAGCGCCTTGCGCATCTGGCGCGAGAGGCGGTCCTGGCGCTCCAGCCAGTCAGCGAGATGCTCGAGGTTGCGATGTAAGGTGCCCGTCTCTTCTCCACCGTGGATCAACCAGACGTAAGCGGAAGGGAACAGCCTGGGGGACACCTTGAGCGCGCTGGAAAGGCGATGGCCTTGCGAAATCCTTCGGGCCATCAGCGGCACCACGCGCTCGGACAGGGGGTCTTCGCCCCGAGAAAGCGTGTCCAGAATAGCTACCAGGGGAATCCCCGCCATCATCATCACCGACAGTTGGCGAGTGAACAACGACAGTTCACTCACGCTACAGGTGATGTTCTCGACGGCAGGGGCGCGGAAAAAGGAGAGCGGCGAGAAGCTCACAGTCTCGATTCGGCTCCTTCTTGCCACACCTTGAAGCGAAAGTCAGCCCCATCGATGGAAAGTTCCGTGTAGATGCGATGCCGGGCGCTGCCGTCGGCCTCTCCGGCCACACCGAGAGACTCGATACGCAGAACTTTATGAGAAAGCCGGTAGGTGCGGTCCACGTTGACGGTATAAAAACCCACCAGAGCGCCGTCGCGGTCCTTCACCTCTTCTCGAAAAGAGAACTTCACCTGCCGATCGCCCACCCCCGAAGGGAACAGCGGGTCCTTACTGACCTTCATCCAGATGTCCGAAATCCCGCTGCGAGCCAGCGCCCGTGCCTGGAGCGAGGTGACGGCCCCCTTCGAAGAGGCATAACCGGCCTTGCGCAAACCCAGGAGACCCATGGCGATCAAGCTGATCAGGACGGCCAGCATCAGGGAAAAGACCAGCAAAAAACCGCGCTGACGCTTCATCGCAGTTCAACCTTCAGAGTACGGCTCTTGGCGACCCGACTGTATTCGAACCTGACCGTCAAGCTGATCAGTTGGTCCTGGCGAGCGACTTCGAACGTGGTCGCCGGGGCCAAGCGAGTGACGCGCGGAGCGGTCCCCCCTACCGGCACGACGCTACGCTGCAGCGCTCCGTCGACCAGGCTGTATCCGATCTCGATCTGCTCTCCCGCATCGAAAGCCGAAACGGCGCCCCTGGTCGCCTCGATCCGTTGGAGAAAAGAGAGCGTCGGGTCGACCGTTCGCAGTCTCAGGACGGCACCGCTGCCGTTGCCTGCCGGTTCGAGAATCGCGGTAGCGCCCTGCAGATCAGCCCTCATCCCCTGGAGAAGAAAACCTTCATCGACGGCCCGGTCCATATTCTCGCGGTTGGCCCGGACCTTACCCGCGTTGACCAACGTCTTGGCCAGCGCCCCCATCACCAGCAGCACCAGGAGTAGCGAGAACATCCCTTCGAGCAAGGTGAATCCGCGCTCACGCCTCATTGTCGATCCTGATCCGAGCGGTCGACTCCCGCCCCTGATAGGTCGCTTTGAGCGTCAGATAACAGGCTCCGGGGGCGAAGCGAAGGTCGTCGTTATAGTTCCGATAGGCGTTCTGATAGACGCAGCGCAGGCCGTCCCGGCTGACCGCCGACAACGAGCCGAAACCCATCACCGGCTGCACGTACCAGGTGTACTGGATGTCCTGCAGCGGCTGCCCGTTAGCCGTAGCGCGAGCCCGAAATGAGGCTAGGGCGGCCCGTGCCAGCGGCATCGCTTCCGGCGCCGGCGAGCCCGAGTCGTCGAGCAGTTGAACCTGGAAGTCGTTGGCGGTGTGCATGTCGGTTACCGTCTCGACCACCTTCAGCGACTGGGGCGCCGGGTCGGTCCAGGCCACGGTGACTTCGACCTCGACGACGGACTGTCCCAACACCCGGGGCTGAGGCTGAGGGAAAGCGTTGGACCGGGGATACTGGCTTTCCAGTTCCTGACAGGCCAGCGCCAGTTCGGCCGGCCGCGCCCGAACCGAGATCGTCATGTCCGACTCTTCGCCCGCCACCCAAACCCGCTCTCCGTACTCTGCGACCAATCCGGTGAAGTTCCGGTTGGCGTAATCGCGAACTTCCGCGAGCGCGCTCTCTGCCACCAGAGAGGCCACCACCCGCTTCTCGTTGTTGGCTTCGGCCCGTAGTCCGTTGTGGAATACGAAGGCCCCGAGCAGCACCGAAGTCAGCAGCAAAAAGGTCGAAAGAACCGCCTCCATGAGGCTAAATCCGAGCCGCCTACGGCGAGACCACATAGTCCGTAATCTCGCGTTCCAGGTGGTCGGAAATGTCGACGGTCGGGCTACCGGTGCGATTATCTGCCCGCATCAGGTTGCCGCCGCTTAAGAAGTAGACCCATTCTCCACCTGGGGAAAGCTGCGCCTTTTTTGGGTTCGAGGTAGCCAGGTCGAAATTGATCTGAGGCGAGGAGAGAGCCGTGAAGGAAGAGTCCAGGACCCGCATAGAGATCACTCGTGCCGACCCTCCTGGAGAGGCTACGAACACCACTCGCTCGCCGTCGGCCGACCAGGAGGGGTTGTCCCGCCCCCAGTCCGAGTGCTCGATGCCTCCGGGGGCGTCGAAGAGGGTAAAGCTGGTACCGGTCGTTTCCTGGAACATCCGGAGTCGGCTTCCCTGGACCATCAGGTAC
>JAEXNA010000064.1 GCA_023447635.1 Vulcanimicrobiota bacterium
CTGGGGGGCTGGCCCCGGTTGTTGGCGGGCTGCTGCTGGTCGGATTTTTTAACAGCGCGGTAGGGAAGCCGGTGTGGACCCGCGACCAGCGGGATTTTGTGCTAACTCCCTGGGGAGGACGAGAGCGATTGGTCTACCTGGGCGGGGGGGCTGACCTCTGGCTGCCGCCGGCGGTCGCCCAGTTCTACGCTCGGACGGTCGCACTGGTCCAGTCGGAAAGTCGGCCAGGCGAGCCGATTCTAAGCTTCCCCTATAGCCCCGAATGGTACGTCCTTTGCGACCGACCGAATCCGACTCCCTACGCCGCGCCAGGTCTTTCTCTGACCGACCCGACGAGTCTGCGGAGCTATGAAATGGGCATCGAGCAAAGCCGCCCAGCCGTCATCTTGTTCCGCCGGACCGACAAGTACAACACTCCTTACACTTTTCAGCTCAGGGAGTGGTTAGAGCGAGACTATCGCTTGCTCCGCCAGGAGAACGGCTATGAAATCCTCCGGCGCAAAACGCCACAGGCCCTAATTTAGCCGGTTGTCGATGACTTCCATGGAAGTCATGTCGAAACGGATGGTTTGGCGCTGGTCGGCGCAGAACGTCAGCAGAGTGGCTTCGCGCTTTTGGCGGTCGATCTCCAGGCGCTGGCCGACGGCATCAGGCTTTTCTTCGTATCCGCTGGTGTCGCCCAGTACGTAGGCCCGAACGGAGCGCTGCTCGAGTTCCATGTTGGGGTCCAGCAGCCAACCGTTGCGGAGGATGTGCTTGGGCTGTAAGAGGTACTTGTGGAAACGAGGGGTCGTTACCTCGGTGAAGGCTCCGAACAGGCTAGCTTCGCGCAGGCGGGCTCGGAACTTCGGATGAATCGCGCCAGCTTCGTTCTGGAGGGCGGCTTTCATATCGTTATCTCTCCTGATTCAGATGATCTTGGACTCATGATGGATCTTCGGGCTGAAAAAAGGCTGAAAAAGGGATCGTCTGTTCGCTTCGGAAGTCGAGCGGATGAGTTCTGAGAAGCCGGTCCTGGTCACCGGAGGCACCGGGTTCGTGGGCGCTCACCTGGTACGGGCCCTGCTCGAGCAGGGGCGGTCGGTCCGGGCTTTATCTCGAGCCAATTCGGACCGCAGGCTGCTCGAGGGGCTGCCCGTCGAATGGGTGGTCGGGGACCTGGGCGACGCCACTTCGCTCGACCGCGCTGTAGCGGGCTGCGAACTTGTCTATCACTGTGCTGCGGACTATCGGCTGTTCGCCAAAGACCCGTCGCCGCTCTATCGCATCAACGTCGACGGTTCGAAGTCTCTTTTCGATGCTTGTCGCCGGCACGAGGTCGAGCGCATCGTCTACACCTCGTCCGTGGCCGCTCTGGCCTTGCCCGCCGAGGGACGAGTCTCTGATGAGGATTCCCAGGCTCAGCTCGAGAAAGTGGTGGGGCACTACAAGCGTTCCAAGTTTCTCGCTCAGGAGATGGCGCTAGAGGAGGCGGCTTCGGGGCTTCCCGTGGTCATCGTCAACCCTTCCACCCCGATCGGCCCGGGCGACATCAAGCCTACAGCCACCGGCAAGATTGTCGTCGACTTTCTGAACGGCAAGATGCCGGCCTACGTCGACACCGGGCTCAATCTCGTTCCCGTCGAGGACGTCGCCTTCGGGCATCTGCTGGCCGCCGAAAAGGGGGAGCACGGGCGTCTCTATATTTTGGGTCATCTCAATCTTTCTCTCAAAGAGATTCTCGAGATGTTGGCTGCCATCACCGGTCTGCCGGCTCCCCGAGTTCAGATTCCTTATCCCGTGGCATGGACGGTGGGGGCTGTCGACACCCTGGTCGAAGGCTATCTGCTGGGCCGAGAGCCCAGTGTTCCGCTCGAGGGGGTCAGGATGGCGCGCAAGAAGATGTATTTTGACGCCGAGCGAGCGCGGCGCGAATTAGGGTTCCAGCCGGGATCGGTGAAGGCGGCTCTCGAGCGCGCGGTCAGGTGGTTCTGTCAGAACGGCTATGCGCCCTGGCCGCCACGCATGAAAGAGGAAGGCTTATGAGAATCGCATTTTTTACGGCGCTCAAGGAAGAGCGTGTCGCGCTCCGGGCGGCCTGGCCGCTGGAGGACTCGGGGACCATTCAGGGGTTATCCCTCGATTCGGGCGAGCGGGCGATGGCTTTTTGTAGCGGCATGGGCGAAGAGCGTATGGCGCGCGCTGTCGAGCGGGGTGTCTCCCTGTTTAAGCCTGACCTGGCCGTCCTGCTCGGGTTTTCGGCTGGCCTTCGAGACGGTTTGCAGGTCGGTGAAGTGGTTTGCGACGACCGGGGCGACCCCGACCTGGTTCAGGCGCTGCGGGACTTTCCGCTGCCGCTGCGGTTTGGTCAGGTAGTCAGCGGAGGGCTGCTACGAGACGAGGGCGACAAGCGCGCTCTGGCTTCTCGGTGTCCGGAAGCGCTGGCCGCAGATATGGAGAGCGGGGCCTTTTTGAGGGCTGTAGGATCGATTCCTCATCTGGTTCTTCGCGTCATCTCGGACGATGTCACGGCGCCGATGCCGCTGCCGTTCGACCAACTTCTGACCGAGCAAGGGTTCCCCGATGAGCGAAAGATCGTGAAGCAACTGGCGGTAAAGCCCGGTCTTCTTCCTGGAGTCCTTCGTCTTGCTAGGACCTCGGGCGCGGCTCAAAGAGCGTTGCGGCAAACGGTGGTTGATGTTCGGCCGCTGCTGGTCCGTCGATTGCTGGAGATGACCCTCTGATCGGGCTGCTGTCGCTTCTGTTTCTGGCCTCCTGCGGCTATCAGGTGCTGGCAGCGGTACTGGCGGCGGATTTTCGAAAGAACCAGGCGCGCCCTCTGGCTTCCCCCCGAGTGCGGTTTTCTCAGGTCAAGCCGCTCTACCAACCGCAGGAGCGCACTTTTCGGGCGCTGGAGAGCTTTCTTGTTCAGCCAGGGGTGCCCGAGCACGATGTCTATCTCTGTTCAGGCCAGTCCGGCCCTGAGGAGTGGCTGGCTGCCCACCCGCAGGTGACCTGGCTCAAAGTTGATTCGGACCAGCGTCAGAACGGTAAGGCCTCGACCCTGGCACGGTCAGCTCGCTACTGGTCGGGCGACATTTTCGTCGTCTCTGACGCCGACATGTGGGCGACTCCGGACTACCTGCAGCGAGTGTTGTCCGAGTTTGCTGACCCTGGCGTTGGGGTCGTGACCTGTCTCTATCGCTCGACGACGCCCCCGCCTGGCGACTGGTGTCACCTGTTCGAGGCGCTTTGTATTCTGGACTTTTCGGCCTCCGTTCTGGTGGCTCGGAAGACCGAGGGGATCTCCTTTGCTATGGGGTCGACCATGGCTATCCGACGGGAAGCGCTGGAGGCGATTGGCGGTTTCGACGCGCTCACTCCCTATCTGGCAGATGACTATCAGTTGGGGCACAAGGCTCACAAGGCCGGCTGGAGGGTGCGTTTGGCTTCGACCGTCCTCGAGACCGAACCGCCGGGCGGCCGCCTGGAAAAGGCGCTCGCCCATCAGTATCGCTGGCTGGTGACTTCGCGAGTCAGCCGCCCCGGAGGGCATGCGGCCTTCATTGTGACTCAAGGCTTCCTGTGGGCCGGCCTGCTCGCCTTGTCCAAGCCGCTCTGGGGAGTTCCCGCCCTGATGTCCTGGGGGGGCTTGAGAGCTCTCTGCGGTTTGAAGGCTCACCTCGACCTGGGCGGTCGTTGGAGCGGCGCCTGGAAGGTGCTGTTCTTGCTCTGGAAGGACGCCCTGTATCTGGGACTTTGGATTCGCTCGCTCCGAGGGAACGTGGTCCACTGGGGTGAGCGTGAGCTAACGATCGATGGTCGGGGGCGAATCGTTACCTAGTCGATGGATGCTGACCGGGGCGCGACCCCAGGAGAAGCGAGCGGGGAAGTGCGCTATCTCTTCGAGGAGCGGGTGGGTGGGTTTCCATCCAACGGTCACCAGATGGCAACCTGGCGGGCCCATCACGATCTTCTCGAGTAACTTCTGTCGCGTGTCAGGGCCGAAGCAAAGGGCGCAGGCGTACACCACTTCGGCGTCTTCAAGGTCGGCGCTGCGAAAGTCGTCACAGTAAAACAGGACCTTGTCGGCGCAGTCGCTCCATCCGGCCAGTTTGCGAGCGGTGGCGATAAAGCTGGGCACGGCGTCGACGGCCACCACTCGTGCTCCGGTGAGGAAATGAAAGAGGAAGGCGGCGCGTCCGCGACCGCAGCCCAGGTCGACAATGCGACTCTCGGAGCCCAGGGGTGGTAATCGGCGCAGGATCTCGCGCACAGTGCCCAGCGGAGTCTCGCCGAATTTTAGCTCTTCGAAGACCGCGCTGCTCTGCTGTGACGCTCGCCATATCTCGAGGCTGACCAGGCGGGGCAGGTAACAGGCCGCGAAGAGCGCCTCCCAGCGCAGCAGACGGCCCCACGGCACGGGAGGGGGAGAAGAAGAAGAAGGTGGGTCGCCTTCGGCGCCCACCTTCTTCGGATCGCTCATCGCGAGGGTCCGGCGTTTTAGCCGCTGACGAACCAGGACGCCATCTGAGCCATGCTCTTCAGGTTACGTCCGGCAGCCTGGGCGGCGCTGTGTTCGAAGCCAGAGTGCATTTTGCAGTTGGCGCAACGGCGGTCCTGACGGGTTTCCCAGTAGTCCCAGTCGGCGGCGTTCCAGAAGGTGTCAAAGTCATCGTAGAACTGCTCGCCGATCAGGTAGCAAGGTCCCTTCCAGCCTTTGGGGGTGTAGTTCACGGTCGACCAGGGCGAGCACTTGAGCTCGATCAGGCCGGCGGCAAAGTCCAGGAACGCGGGAGTCGCGGTCAGTTTGTACTTCTTGTTCAACTGACGAATCCGCTTGAACTTCTCGTGGATCTGGCTCTGGGTCAGGAAGATGTCGCGCTCGACGCTCTCGTACTGATAGCCCGGCGAGATCAAGATCCCGTCGACGTTCATTTCGGTCAGGTAGTCGCAAAGCTCTTCGACTTCCTTGACGTCGGTTTCTTTGAACACCGTCGTGTTGGTCAAGGTCAGGTAGCCGCGGGCTTTGCTTTCCTTGATCATCGAAACGGCTTTGTCGAACACGCCGTCGCGCGCGCAGACGAAGTCGTGAGTGGCCTTCATTCCGTCCAGGTGAACGTTGACGAAAAGCTGCTTGTGGGGGGGGATGATGTCGAAGACCTTTTTGTCCAGCACCAGGGCGTTGGTACACATGATGATGTGTTTGCCCATATCGATCAGCCCCTGGATCAGTTCGGGCAGTTCGGGGTACAGGGTAGGCTCACCACCGCAAAGGGCCACGGTGGGCACCTCGGTGACGCGGGCCGCCTCCAGGCACTTGTCGACGGACAGGCGGTCCTTCAGTTTGCCGGTGTGGCGCTCCACGGCGCAGCCGATACAAGCCAGGTTACAGGTGTACAGCGGCTCCAGCATAAGCACGGTGGGGTAGCGCTTACGGCCTTTGCTGCGCTGCTGAACCATGTGCTTGGCGTTCGACATCGCGAAGTCGATGGGAAATCTCATAAACTTTTTTAGCTCCTAGTCCGAGCCTGGCCTCGTGGCCGGGCTCTTCCGTTTCGAGGGCGCGGTTGGCGCTCCGCCGAAGGCGGTCGTTTACCGCCTCGACCCCTGAACTTCCTTCTCTTAACGGAAAATCAGCCGCTTGTCCAGCGAACAAGGGGTTGGGAAGGGGGCGATGAGAAAGTCTCAGGGGAAATCCGGGTCGCGCCGTTGACGCTCCTCGAGCCGAGATGCTAGTATCTCCTGGCTAAGCCCGGATGGCGGAATTGGTAGACGCGCGGGTCTCAAAAACCCGTTCCCTTTGGGAGTGCCGGTTCGATCCCGGCTCCGGGCACATTGCCCTTCTCACTCGAGGCGCTTAGCATCCCCCCTCACTCATCCCCCCTCCACCGTAACTCGGTGTGCCCTGGTGACGCCTGTGAACTCTCGCCTTTACCTGATTGATACGCTGTATCATGTCTTCCGTGCCTACTATGCGCTGCCTCGCACCCTGCGTTCCGAGGACGGCCGCCCGACCAACGTGGTGCACGGGGTGGTTGGTATTCTTCGGACTCTTTGGAAGAGTCAGGGGATCGGCCACATCGGGATGGTCTTCGAAGAGATGAGCGGCATCTTCAGAGAGGAGATCTTCCCCGAGTACAAGGCTCAGCGAGAGGCCCCGCCGGACGATCTTCTGGCTCAGATCCCCCTGGTCAAAACGGCTTGCGACCACCTGGGCCTTTCCGTCTGGGAAGCCGCCACCTTCGAGGCTGACGACGTGATCGGCACCTTGGCGCGTCAGGCGCTAGCTCAGGGAGTCCCGGTCACCATCGTTTCCAACGATAAGGACCTGGCTCAACTTCTGGCCTTTGATGGCGATATCGACCTTCTTCGGACCAGCGGTTCGGGTAAGAACGCGTCGGTCGAGAGGCTTCGCAGGGGCGACGTTCCACGAGTGTTTGGCGTCGAAGCGCATCAGATTCCGTCGTTTCTCGCCCTGCGGGGCGACACGGTCGACAACATCCCGGGTCTCAAGGGTGTCGGCGACAAGACGGCAGCGAAGTGGCTGGCCCAGAGCGCCGACCTCGAAGGGCTGCTGGCCAACCCCGACCTGGCTGGGAAACGCTGGGCTCCGATCATCGCCGAAAACGAGAGCAGCCTGCGTCGCGATCTGCAACTGGCGACGATCCGGACCGATGCGCCGGTGGGGTTTGAATTCGAGCGCTTTGCCCCAGCGCCGCTGCAGGGTCTGGCTGAATTCTTTGGCGATCTGTCGATGAACCGCCACCGGGGCGAGGCCGAAAAGCTTTCGGCGCCCGCCACAGTGGCCGATCTCTGGGTCTAACCCTTCTTCGTTGTCGCGAGGGCCTTCAGGAGGGCGGCCGAGAGTTCGACGCCTTTATGGAAGTTCTCGATGCGGAAGTGCTCGTCGGGGGCGTGCAGGTTTTCGTCATTGAGGCCGAATCCCAGCAGGATACCGGGCAGTCCCAGGATGTTCTGGAAATCCAGCACGATCGGGATCGAACCGCCTTCTCGCACGCGCACGGGATCTTTTCCGTAGACCGCACGGACCGCTTCGGCGGCGGCTTCCAGAACGGGGTGATCGGGGGCCGTGATCCAGGGGTGTCCGCCGGCTCTCGAAGTGATAGTGCACTCGACGTTCGGCGAGCAAAGCGCGCGCACGTGCTTCTCCAGCAGTTCGGTGATCTTTTTGGGGTCCTGGTTAGGGACCAGGCGGCAGCTGATTTTGGCCATGGCGCGAGCCGGAAGGACGGTTTTCGAGCCGGGGCCGGTGTAGCCGCTGAGCATTCCGTTGACCTCGAGCGTAGGGCGAGCGGTGCGTTGCTCCAGCACCGAGTAGCCCTCTTCTCCCGCCAGCCCGGCCACGTTGAGCCCGGCCCGGAACGCCTCGTTGTCGAAGTCCAGCGCCGCGTAAGCCTGGCGCTCTTCCGCGGTCAGGTCCAGCACGTCGTCGTAGAAGCCGGGGACGGTGACCCGTTCGCTGGCGTCCTTGAGTCCAGCCAGGATTCTGGCCAATTCCATGGCCGGATTGGGGACGGCTCCGCCGAACACTCCTGAGTGAAGGTCCGAGTCCGAGGCTTTGAGGTCGATCTGGATAAACGACAGGCCGCGCAGTCCGTAAACGATGCTGGGCTGTCCCGGGGCGTACATGGCCGAATCCGAGACCACCAGCACGTCGGCGGCCAACAACTCCTTGTTGGCCTGAAGCAGTGGAGCTAGGTTGGGGCTACCGATCTCTTCTTCCCCCTCGATCAGCACTTTGACGTTGATCGGCAAGCTGCCGGTATCTTGCAGCAAGGTGGCCACCGCCTTGATGTGGCAAAGGAACTGGCCCTTGTCGTCGGTGGCGCCGCGGGCGTAAATCTTGCCGTCCCGCTCGGTGGGCTCGAAGGGGGGAGAGGTCCACAGCTCGATCGGGTCTTCCGGCTGCACGTCGTAGTGTCCGTAAATCAGAGCGGTGGGCAGCGCCGGGTCGACCAGGAACTGGCCGAAGACCGATGGGTGTCCTTCCGTCTCCATCACCGCGACATCGTTGAGGCCGGCTTCGCGCATCTGTCGCGCCACCTCTTCGGCGCAACGGCGGACTTCGCCGGCGCGAGACGGGTCGGTCGAGACGCTGGGGATAGAGAGCAGCGTTTTCAGGTCGTCGAGGTACGCCTGCTGGCGTTCGGCGGGGGCGATAGGGCTCACGGGATGGCTCCTTTGAAGGTTAGAAGATGAAGCTTCCCGGTTAGGCTAAAGCGACTTCCGATCCTCTTACGGCGACCCTCTTACGTTGTCACGCTCGACCCGGGGGCGGGCCGTTGAATCCGCTGGCGTTTTTGTGGCCGCCGCCTCCCACGGTCCTGGCCAGGGCGGCCACGTCGAAGTCCCCTACAGAGCGCAGCGACCAGCACAGCTCTCCATCTTTGTCGTAGTGATAGGCCGCCGCGAAGGGGCGGTCCGGATGGAGCGAGCAAAGGCGGTTGGCGATCTCGCTGCGGAAGTCGGTGGCGTTGACCACGGGCACGTCGTAGCCAAACAGGCTTTCCATGCGGGCTCGCCCCACGGCGGCTCCCACCAACTGCTCCTGCAGTCGTCGCAAGGCGACGCCCTCGATCTTCAACTGGTCGACTTTCAGTCCGTCCCACAGTTCGAAATCCATCGGGAGAGAGTGCAGAGCGATGCTGACTTCGGCGCTCTGCTCTAGCCTCCACCACCACAGGTCTTTGTCTTCGATGTAGGCTAACAGTTCCGGCAAAGGCTCGTTCGGGTGCCAGTACTCCCAGGCCAGACGGGCTCCGGATTTTTCCATGTCGAACTCGGCCCAGTCCAGCCCCTGCAGTTCGTCCTGAGCCGTCGCGTGATGGTCCAGGACGATCATGTCCTGCACAGACTCTCTCATCTTCACGATGACCGCTCGCTTGTAAGAAAAGTCGACCATCGCGACGCGAGCCTCGGGGGGCAGATCGGGCGGAGACTGTCCATGGGTGACCGGAAGGTAGGTGGCGCTATCGCCCAGCACTTTCCAGGCCGCATAGGCCGCGCCAAAGCCGTCGGGGCATTCGGCATGATAAAGGACGTGAGTAACCTGGTTGGGCTGCATAGGGCTGGAGATTTCCGGGCCCTGGCCGTCTTGCCCTACCGCGAGGGAGTGAAAATCGCCAGCTCGATGGTGGTTAGCTCCGGCGGACGTAAACCCGGGTGGCGAACTGCAGGCGTTGGCCAAACTCTCCGGCGTCTAACTCGATGCGGCTGGGGTAGCCAGGGAAGGGGTCGCGCAGGACCACGCGATGGATCACCGGCACTCCGTTGGCGCCCCGAGAGAAGTACGCTGCCGTCATCACATAAGCGTGGCCGGTGGCCGCGCCGCGGGCCCCGGAAAGGCCGACGATGAGCGGCCATTTGCGGTCGAGGTCGTTGATCACGGTGGTCGGGTCCAGGTTGTAGGCGTCGGCGAAGATCTCCGAGCGACGACCACGACTGTCCGGAGCCCATCCCGTCAGGGCGGACATCATCTGCTGGCCGTTGGCGGGCCGGTCGATCGCCCCTCCAAAGACGCGAGAAACGATCTCGCTCTGGTCGACATAGAGCCCGTGATAGTTCAAGACCATCTGGATGCAGGCGGCCCAGCACCAGTTCTCCATGCGCTGGCGACCGGCCGCCTCGGGGGCCGCGTAGTGCACGAACTCTTCGGAGGGGACACCCGCCACGTAATAGCCGGTGTCGCCCACCGGGACGGTGTCGGCCACGGCGGGAACACCGCTTAACAGCAGAGCGCCCAGGATTACGGATTGCAGAAGGCTTCGGAGGCGGGTCATCATCGGCGTTTCCATCCCATACGCGAAATATTCTATGCAACTCGAGGGATTCCTTATGGTCGCGGGCGGGCGGCTTTTCCTTCTCGCCAGGACGGAAGGCGACATCGTTGAAGCGGATTCAACATGAAGAGTCTCTTGCAAAAAGCTCGCGGATACTTCGCCGGGCCCGACCGCCGCGCGGCTATGGAGCGGCGTCGCCTCAAGCGCCTGGCCTGTCATCAGAGCTTCGAGTGCACCAGCGGGAAGCTGAAGTTCCCCGTGACCGTGGTCGATCTGGGTTTTGGCGGTTTCAAGATCCGCTCCAGCGTCTCGGTCGGCAAACGTGGCGACCTGCTGCATTTGACCAGGGTTAGTAACGACCTGGTGAAAAAGCTCGGCGGCTCTTACACCACCGGCGTCATGGTCAAGGTGGCCTGGACCAAAAAGGACGAGGACGGCTGGGAAAGCGGACTGTATCTGCCCGAGGCGCCGGGATCTATGCGCATCCGCTGGTTCAAAGAGCTGCTCAAGGAGCTCGATATGGACGAGACGGAGATCTTCTCCAAGCGCTCGACCCGCCGTCATCGCTGTCGCCTGCCCGCCACGATCTCGGTGGGGGCGCTGCCGGCGGCCACCGGTATGATCTTCGACCTTTCCTGCGGGGGGGCGCTTTTTGCGGCGCCGGCTCCCGCGATGCTGGGCAGCTGCGGCACCCTGGAGGTGCAGTGGGGGGCCAAGACGCTGCGGGCCGAGATTGCGGTGGTCGGGGTGCGGCCGTCCGAAGCTCAGGAGATCGACCTTCGCTTTTTGCACAGCCTGAAGTTCGAGGAGCCCATGGATAAGGACGTCGAGGCGTTGCTCTACCGGTGGCTCGACGAGTTGGCCCAGAATGATTGAGCTGAGCGGCCTGCAAGGGGTAGCGGCCCGAGTGGGAGTGGCGGTGCGCTCGCTCGAGGACTTTTCTGTGCTGGGGCCGGAGGTCGAGGCCGAAGCGGCCTTCCCGGCGGCCAGCGTGATCAAGGTCGGCATCATGAGCTGTCTGCTCGACGCCGTGGCCGGGGGCGAGATGTCCTTGAGCGATCGGGTTGCCGTGGACACGGACGTCATGGTTGGAGGGGCCGGCGTCTTATTCGAGCTCGAGCCACGCGACTACAGCTTGGCGGAGCTTTGTCGCCTGATGATGGTGGTCAGCGACAACACGGCCTCGAACGCCCTGGCCCGACATCTGGGATTGGAGCGCCTGAACGCTTTTTGGAAGGGCCGGGGTTACAGCGCCTCGATGCAGCGGTTTTTCATGGACCCGGTGGTGGAGGGCAGGGACAACCGTATGACTCCCCTGTCCGCAGCGTCGATGCTGAGGGACCTCTACAGCGGCCTGGGCCTGACGGCCGAGCTTCGAGAGTTTGCGGTCGGCTGCTTGAGGCGCCAGCAGTATCGAGAGAAGATCCCCCAGATGCTCCCGGAAGAGCTGGTGGTGGGGCACAAGACGGGGGAGCTCGAGGGGGTACGCCACGACGCCGCCGTCATCGAGACCGAGCGTCCCTACATCCTGGTGGTTCTGACGGCCCAGGGCGACAGCCCATGGCTTGTCGACCGGGAAATCGCGCTCTTCTCCCTGGCTCTCTACCAGGGGCAAACCCTGCCCGCGCAGTAACCTCCGCGCATATGAGTTTTCAGAGCGGTTTCGTTGCCCTGGTGGGCAAACCCAATGTAGGTAAGTCGACCCTGGTCAATCGCCTGGTCGGAAGCAAAGTGGCGATCACCTCGTCCAAGCCCCAGACTACCCGGCAGCGGATGCTGGGCGTCTTTCACGGGCACGACTTCCAGGCTGTCTTGGTCGACACTCCCGGAATGATGCTGCCGAAGAGCCAGCTTCACAAAAAGATGATCACGGCAGCTTCTCACGAGGCTAGAGAGGCCGACATGGTTCTCTGGCTGGCCGAGATGACTCATCTGCCTACAGAAGAAGACGAGCGCGTCGGCCGGCTTCTCAAAGAGGTGGCGGAAAGTCGCCCGGTCTGGCTTGTCCTGACCAAGATGGATAAAGCCAAAGAGGGCGTCCCTGAAGCCTATGCCGAGCTCGCTCCGTTCGTTTCCGGGACCTATAAGCTCTCGGCCAAGACGGGCGAGGGCGTTCCGGACCTGCTCAAGGACCTGGTCGCGGCGCTGCCAGAGGGGCCGGCTTTTTTCCCCCCCGATCAGGTGACCGAGCAGAACGACAAGCTGTGGCTGGCCGAAGTGGTGCGCGAGAAGGTTCTCTCGATGACGCGCCAGGAGATACCGCACGCGGTGGCCGTTTCGGTCGAAGAGCTACGTCCCGCCGAAGGCGGGAAAGATGGGCTGTACGGACGGGCCATCCTCTACGTGGAAAAGGATTCGCAAAAGCGCATTCTCGTGGGCAAGAACGGTACGCTGCTCAAGCGGGTCGGCATGGAATCGCGCAAGGAGCTGGAGGCGGCCTGGGGTCGTCCGCTTTTCCTGGACCTCTGGGTCAAGGTCAAAGAAGACTGGCGCGACCGCGAGGACTGGCTTCGTCTCTTCGGTTACTGAGCTGGTGCGGCGGGCTGCGCGCCCGCCTGGCTCTGTCGTTGCCCGAACCTTGCAGATCGGGGAGGGCGCCACAAGGAGGACCCTGGGGAGGGGACGAACGCCCGGGGCCTTAGGGTCCGCCGCCGAGGCTGGCGGAACTCTCTTCTTAAGGGAAAGGTACGGAAATGGTTACAACCTACGAAGCGCTTGGAATGATTGAGACGAAGGGCCTGGTCGCCATGGTGGAGGCTGCTGACGCGATGGTCAAAGCCGCCAATGTGAAGCTGATCGGCTATGAGAAGATCGGAGCTGGTTACGTGACGGCTCTGGTCCGGGGAGATGTGGCCGCCGTTCGCGCCGCCACCGATGCCGGCGCCAGCGCTGCTCGCCGCGTGGGCGAACTGGTCGCGGTTCACGTGATCCCTCGTCCCCACAAGGACCTCGATGACGTTCTGCCCATCGCTCCCCCGCTTCAGAAAGCCGCCAAGTAAGTAGGAGCCGTCGGTTCCCCTGCGGGGCCGAGTTCTAGGCATGCTACGTTTGGCTCCGGCCGAAAAGCGCTTATCCCGGCGTCGCTCCCTTCGTGGGGGCGGCGTGCTTGTCGCGCGAGGGCGCCGTGGATAGTCTGGTCGAAGCGATCACCGAGCTCGTCATGAAAGAGCTCGAGGCCGCTCGGGCGGGAGGTCAAGCGAATCCTGCTTCGACGGTTGCCGAGCCGGTCCGTCCCGTGGCGGGCGCCAAGGGGCCTCGAGTGCTGGTGGTGCCAGGCCAGGAAACGGTGGAAGAAGCCGCCTGGTCCTCTTTGGCCGGGGCGGCGGTGAAGCCGTCGCTGCTCCACTGGGAGGACGCCGCTTCGCCTGGCTCGGCCGCGAGCTCCTGGCCCAAAGATAGCCGCGGTAAAGGTTGGAGCAAGGCCGTGACGGATTACGGCGCGGTGGTGCTCCTGGGGACGGATCTTCCGACTCTGGGGTCTCTGGCCACGCTGGGTTCGGGAGGGCAACTGCCGGCCGTCGTCGCGGTGGCTGCCGTCGCGGCGGGGGTTCCTGTGTTCTGCGAGACTTCGGTCTACGAGCGCGTTCGCCGGCACAGCGCCCGCCTGGCGCCCGGATTTACCAGGGCCTTCGAGGACCACTGGCGGACGGTTGCCGGATTTGGCATCGAACTCGGTACAGCCGCCCAGCTCGAGAGCTTTCTCTCCCGCCTGGGTGGGGCGACCTCGGCTCCGGCGGCCCTCTCGAAAGGTGGCGGTCGCGACGTGGTCACCGCTGAAGATGTCGAGGCGGTAAGACGATCGGGGCAGACCCAGCTACTGGTAGGGATCGGCTCCATCGTGACCCCCCTGGCCCTCCAACAGGCCTCCGAGTGGGGTATAGAGGTGAAATTTCAATGACGCTAGGCAGAGTGATCGGAACGGTCGTCTGTACTCAGAAGACGCCCACCCTTGATGGGGTGAAGCTTCAGCTGGTGCAGCCGCTTTCGGCTACCAGTATCGCTAACGACGGTAAGCCGCTGGTCGCCATCGATGCGATCGGGGCGGGCCGCAACGAAGTGGTGCTGCTGGCTTCGGGCTCCTCGGCGCGACAGACCGAGGTGACCTTTCATACTCCGTGCGACGCGGTGATCATGGCGATCGTCGATTCGGTGGAGGTGGACGGCCAGACCGTCTTCCGCAAAGGGGAAGAGAACTGATGGATATCGATAAGGATCTGATCAAGCGGATCGTCGAGGAAGTGGTCAAGCAGCAGCTGTCGGGCAGCGCCGAGGCGCAGGGCCGATTGCGAGAGGCCGTCCCCGTCGAGTCCGGGCGCGACGGCATCTTCAGCTCTTACGACGATGCCGTGGGCGCTGCCGCTGACGCCTTCCACGCCTGGCAGTCGACCTCGATGGAGGTCAAGAAGGCCTGCATCGAAGAGATGCGTCAAGTTTCTCGCGCCAACGCCAAGGCGATGGCCGACCTGGCTGCGGCGGAAACCGGCCTGGGCCGGGCCGAGGACAAGGTCAAGAAGAACCTGCTCCAGGCGAACAAGACGCCCGGTATCGAAGACCTTCAGCCCCGTGTTTTCACTGGCGACCACGGCTTGTCGCTGGTCGAGAACTCGCCTTTCGGGGTGATCTGCTCGGTCACTCCAACCACCAATCCGGTGGCCACCATTATCAACAACAGTATCTCCATGCTGTCGGCTGGCAACAGCGTGGCGTTCTGTCCCCACCCTCGAGCCAAGGGCTGCTCCAATAAGATGATCCAGCTGCTAAATAAGGCCGTGGTCAAGGCGGGCGGCCCGAACAACCTCATGACTTCGGTGGCCGAGCCGTCGCTGGAGACGACGCAAAAGATGATGCACCATCCCAAGGTGCGCTGTCTGGTGGTGACCGGTGGTCCCGGAGTGGTTCAGGCCGCTATGAAAAGCGGCAAGAAAACGATCGCTGCGGGCCCTGGCAATCCGCCCGTGGTGGTTGACGAGACGGCCGACGCTCGTTCGGCGGCTCGCCACATCGTGGCCGGTTCGTCGTTCGACAACAACGTCATGTGCACGTGCGAAAAAGAGGTGCTGGTGGTCGAGTCGCTCTTCCGCCCGCTCAAAGAGCAGTTGGTAGCCGCTGGCTGCTACGAGCTCAACGCGCGCCAACTCGATGAGTTGACCCGGGTCATCTTTCCTGCTCCCCCGGTGGGGCAGACCAAGCTGACGTTGAACTCCGACCTGGTCGGCCAGCACGCTAGCGATATCGCCAAAACCATCGGATTGGATCTTCCCAGGGAGACCCGTCTGCTGATTGCCGAAACCGACTTCGAACACCCCCTGGTGCTCAAAGAGCAGATGATGCCCGTGCTGCCGATCGTTCGTTGCCGTAATGTCGACGAGGCGATCGAGCGAGCGGTCAAAGCCGAAGGCGAGCGTTATCACACGGCCGTCATCCACTCGAAAAATATCGATAACCTCAGCCGTATGGCTCGGGTGATGAACGCCAACATCTTTGTCAAGAACGGCCCGAACTTTGCCGGACTTGGCTTCGGGGGCGAAGGTCACACGACCATGACCATCGCGGGAACGACGGGCGAGGGGATCACCTCGGCCCGAACCTTCACCCGCGAGCGTCGCTGCGCCGTCATCGACCACTTCCGAATTCTTTGATCACACTGCCGTAGAAGGAGACCTATCGTGAAAGTCCTTATCGGAGCCGACCACGGAGGCTACGACCTCAAAACCGAGCTGATCGCCTGGTTCAAGGAGAAGAATATCTCCTTCCTCGACTATGGCACGCACACCAGCGACCCGGTGGACTACCCGGACCTGGCCTTGCTGGTCGCGCAGGGCGTCGCTTCCGCTCCCGACGAATACGTCGGGATCGTCATTGACGGCGCCGGATGCGGCAGCGCCATCGCCGCCAACAAGGTGCCGGGAGTGCGGGCGGCCGCCTGCTACTGCACTTTTACCGCGAAGAACTCTCGCCAGCATAACGCGGCGAACGTTCTGAGTCTGGGCTCGAAGGCCACCGGCGCCGAGAACGCCAAAGAGATCGTGGCGGCTTTCCTGGGAGCCGAATTCGAAGGCGGGCGTCACAATCGTCGGATCGAGAAGATTATGGCGATCGAGCACCGTTTCAATAAGGTTTCCCCTTAGGCGCTTATGTTTTTGGGCAAGGTTCGCGGAACGGTCGTAGCTAACCACAAGCCGGAAGAGCTTTGTGGTGCTAGCTTCCGCATTGTCGAACCGGTGGACGAACACGGCAAGGCTACGGCTCCGCTGATCGTTGCCCTGGACAACATGGCCTCACGGGATGGCGACCTGGTTTACCTGGTCAAGGGTAAAGAGGCGGTCATGCCGTGGAAGACCGAGATGGTGCCTATCGATGTGGCCATCGTAGGCTTAGTCGACGGGGTCGACCTGAACCGATGATGTACGCCAAGGTGGTGGGAACCGTCTGGGCCACGGAACGAGTGGGGAGTATCGGCCAGGCCTCGTTCAAGCTGGTCGCGCCCTGCACGCCAGGTGGCGATCAGCAAACCGGTCCGGCGATTATGGCGGTAGACGTGGTGGGGTGCCGGATTGGCGACCAGGTACTGGTCGTCTGCGAAGGTAGCTCGACCCGCTACCTACTCGACGATAAAAAGACGCCCTGCGAGACGGTCGTGGTGGGCGTCGTGGACAGTTTGGACATAGAGGAGCAGCAGTAGTATGGACATCGAGAGTCTGGTAAGCCGAATCACCAAAGAGGTTCTCAAAGAGGTCGGGCATCTGGCTCCCGGCGACCGTCTGCCTGTGGTTGGCGAGCGTCCCGGTGAGCGGACTACCACTCGCGACGGCAAGACCTGTTTGGCCCGCACCACCGGCGAATGCGCTGGCGTCGGCTGCTGCGCCGAACTGGTGCCCGGGGTGGTGCGCAAGATTGTCAACGAGGGCGCCGACCGGATCGGCAACCGCCCGGGCGGTGTCGTTTCTGCTGCCGATATCGCGGCTCGTATCGACCACACTCTGCTCAAGGCCGAAGCGACCTCGGACGAGGTTCGCGAACTCTGCAAAGAGGCGCGCGAGCATCAGTTCGCGTCGGTCTGCGTGAATCCGGGATTCGTGGCGCTAGCTGCGGACCTGTTGCGAGGATCCCCCGTGAAGGTTTGTACCGTCGTCGGTTTCCCGCTGGGAGCGACGACCACGTTCTCCAAGGTCAGCGAGACCAAGGAGGCGGTGGCGAACGGTGCCGATGAGATCGATATGGTGATCAACATCGGCGCTCTCAAAAACGGCGAAGACCATCTGGTAGAAGACGACATGCGCGAAGTCGTGCGCGCTTCGAGCGGTCGTATTACCAAGGCGATCTTTGAAACGGCTCTGCTTTCTGACGACGAAGTGATTCGGGCCAGCCGCATGGCGAAAAGAGCCGGCCTGGATTTCGTCAAGACCTCGACCGGCTTTGGTCCGGGTGGCGCCACCGTTCACCACGTGGCGCTGATGCGCAAGACGGTGGGACGCTCGATGGGCGTGAAGGCGTCGGGCGGTGTGCGCGACCTGGAAGGCGCCAGGGCGATGATCGACGCGGGCGCTACCCGCATCGGCGCCAGCGCTTCGGTCAAGATCGTACGTGGCGAGCAGGGCACCGATAGCTACTAGAGACCCGGTCGGGGGCCACGCTCTTGAGCTTTGATCGCGCTCCCGTCCGGGAGCGCTTCTTTGTTTTACGGAGAACGCCGCTGGGCGAATCCGACGATCTGATCGTCGGGCTGGGCTGGGAGAGCGGGCGGTTCTCGGCGGTGGTCAAAGGCTCGCGCAAGCCTCGAAGTCGAATGAGTGGACTGCTCGAGCCTCCGGTCGAACTGCACGGCGCCCTGCGTCCTGGGCCCACCCTCGACGGGCTGAGTCAACTGCAGCTTTGTCGAGCCTTCGCCGGTCTACGGCAAAGCCTCGAGGCTTTGCTCACGGCGGGCTTTCTGGCTCGCTTGTTCTTGGAGGCGTTACCCGAGCGCTCCCCGATCGAAGGAGTCTATGCGCTCTATTCCGAGCTGCACGAGCGGCTGATCGACGGTCACGCTCCCGTGGCCATGGTGGCGCTATTGGCTCAGAGCCGCTTGTTGCAAGAGTTAGGGCTCGAACCGGAACTTGAGGGCTGCCTGATCTGTGGTTCCGAGGCTGTCCGGGGCTACTCGCCCCGCGATGGGGGGCTGCTGTGTGCGAACTGTTATGCCGGTTCGGGATTCGCGCTCTCGTCGGCCGGGCTTCTGGCGCTGCGGGAGCTACGCGAAGTCGGCCCTGACGATACGCTATCCGCTTTCGAGGTAGCCGTCGTCAGGGAGCTTGGAAGAGTGTTCAAGGGGCAACTCCAGCAACACGCCGGACTTTCCAACAGGGTGTTTCGCCCTGTCTTGCCAAAGGGGCGCTCGTAATGAAGACACTAGGAATCGACCATGGAAAAAAGCGCGTCGGCGTCGCGCTCTCGGATGCCGAAGGGCGCCTTGCGCTGCCTCTCGAGGTGATTCCCGGCAAGGACCGCCACCGGCTTCTGGTTCGAGTTCAGGAACTGGTCGCCGAACACGACGTCGGCTCGGTGGTCGTCGGGCACCCTCTGACGCTTCTAGGAGAGTCCGGGCCTCAGGCCCGCCAGGCCGAGGACTTCGCCGAGCGACTGCACCACAAATTTGGTGAGTCGGTCGAAGTGTCGCTTTGGGATGAACGTATGACCTCGATCCAGGTGGACCGAGCGCGGCCAGATGGCGTCAAAGGGAAGCCGGACGGCACTCGCGATATGATGGCGGCGGTGTTGATTCTTCAGACCTTTCTCGATTCCCGTCGAGCCCGCTAGGCGGTTATGGCTAAGGGCCGGCCCAGGCGGACAAACAGGAAGAGGAAGGGACGACGCGAACCGCATGCCGCGATGAAAGCCATCCTGTTTCTGGTCCGACTCGGTCTGATCGTGCTGCTCCTTGCTGGAGCCGGCGGCGCCTGGTTCTACAAAGAGGTCTCTCAGCCCGCCAAGGCCCAGGGAGATCCGGTCGTGTTCGAGGTCACCG
>JAEXNA010000071.1 GCA_023447635.1 Vulcanimicrobiota bacterium
AGAAATGGGCGTCAAAGCCCACATACAGCGACGCCGAACCGCTCGCCCGCGCTGGCGTCGCGAGAAATGGGCATCGACGCCCACATAAAGCGACGCCAGACCGCTCATCCACACTGGCGTCACGAGAAATGGGCATCGACGCCCACATACGGCAACGCCAGACCGCTCGCCCGCACCGCGCGTCTCCCCCTCCCCTCGTCTCCCCCTCCACACTGAAAAAAGGCTCAAATCCATGTCCAGGTGTTAACTTGCCGTTCACATCTGACCGCCGCTGTCCATCATGACGCCGCCTGAGCCGGCTATTCTGAGTTCAAGAATCCTCGAACGGAGAAACACACGAATGGCTCTCGCCCCTGCTCTCTTCACCAACTACGGCAACCACCAGGTCGGTATGCAGTACAGCAACTTCGCTCCGATCTCGTTCCCGGTAGCCTCGCCTCAGGTCCCGCAAGAGCAGCAGCAGGACGAATCCGCCCCTACTATTCGCGACGTCTACTCCGGCACCGACAGTGGCGTCAACACCGCCAACGAACTGACCGACCTGATCAGCGAAGCGCGCGCTCGCTCTCTGAACGGCGGCGCGGCTCCGACGGCTCCCACCGCTCCCTCCACAGGAGGCGGAACGGCAGCGGCCTCGGTGGTCGACGACGTCGCTGACGCAGCAGGCGACCTGGCCGGTGGCGGCGCTCCCGCCGCAGGCGGTGCAGGTGGAGCCGGAGCCGCTGGTGCAGCCGGTGGAGCAGGCCGCTTCGCTCGCGGTGTCGGAGCAGCCGGCAACGTGCTGGCTCCGGTCAGCGTGGTCACCGGCGCCATCGACACCAAAGAAGCCGTCACCGACCTGGCCAACGCGGACAACGCCGGTCAGGCTGTAGACGCCGGCGTGCGTACCCTCTCGGGCGCAGCGGGCACGATCAGCGGTGGCGCTGGAGTGGTGGCTGCGGCTGCGGGCGCCTCCTCTCTTTCGGGACTCTCCGGAGCCGCCGCAGTGGCTGGCACGGCCGCCAAAGTCAGCGGAGTTGCTGGTGGAGTGGCCGGCGTGGCCGAGGGCGGACTGCAGGTCTACAACGGGATCAAAGAAGGCGACGCCGGCAAGACCGGACGCGGCGCCCTGAAGGTTGGAGCCGGAGGACTGATGCTGGCCGGAGTGGCTACAGCTAACCCCGTGCTACTGGCGGCGGGCGGCGCGCTCTACGCTGGAACGGCGCTGTGGGAGAACCGCAATGCTATCGCGGGCGGCATCAAGAAGGGTGCTGAGGCGGTAGGCAAGGGCGCCAAGGCGGTAGCCAACACGGTTGGAGACGGCGTGCGCGCGGTCGGCAACGGCGTCAAGAACGTTGCGGAGGGCGTAGGCAACGTGGCTAGCGCAGCCACCGACAAGGTCAAGTCGGTCGGGAGCACAGCTAAGAAAGTTCTCGGCAGCATATTCTGACGCGGAGCACGGCTCCGCTCGCGGAAACGACAAAGGCGCCTGGAAGGGCGCCTTTGTCATGGTGGAGGGGGACCCGTCGAGGGCTCTTCTATCCAACCGTCAGATCGCCGGACAGGTGCTCCCTCGCACCCTCAGCTCCCCCTTCAGGAAGACAGGAGCGGCGGGACGGCCGCCCGCCAGCAGTGAAATCATCATTTCGGCTGCGGCGTGCCCGATCTCGTAGCGCGGCTGGGCAAAGGTGGTCAGTCCCGGCTGGACGTACGACGCCATCTCGATGTCGTCGAAGCCCACGATGGACAGGTTTTCGGGCAGCGAAAGCCCCGCCTCGCGAGCCGCCTTCGAGGCTCCGATGGCCACCGTGTCGTTGAAGCAGATCAGGGCGGTGGGAGAGTCCGGACCCCAACTCCGGAGCCACTCCGTCATAGCGGCCTCTCCGGTCTCGACCTTGACGTCATCGGCCGTAAAGCTGGCGGTGCGTAGCGCCATCTCGGCCGAGTAGGCCTGGAACGCCTGGCTGCGCACCCGTTGGGCGTAGCCTCCCGTGCGAGCCCCCAGGTAGCCGATCTTGCGATGGCCCAACTCCATCAGATGGTCGATGCAGGTGCGCACGGCGCCCGCATCGTCGTGCACCACATCGTAGAGGTACTTGGCTGGGTCGCAGTTGATGGTGACCAGTGGCACCTCTTTGCCCAGTTCCTGGAAGGGTGGAGTGAGCCCCGGCAGGCAGCAAACGAACACGCCGTCGACCAGGCTGTTCGAGAGCGACTGCGCGGCGGCCCGCTGACGGGCCGGGTCGTGCTCGGTCGCTACCATGAACAGGCTGTGCTCGAGAGGGAACAGGCGGTCGTGAACGGCCTGGATCACCTCCGAGTAGAAGGGGTCGGAGATGTAGGAGACCACGATGGCTAGCGCTCCGGTGCGCTGCGTTTTCAGGGCGCGGCCGAGCTTGCTGGGCCGGTAGCCCAGTCGCTCGGCCGTTTCCTGGATGGCCAGGGCGGTCTCGGGCTTGACCCGCTGGTCGCCACGCAAAGCTCTCGAAACCGTCCCGTGAGTCACTCCCACCGCCTCGGCAATGGTCTTGATGGTCACGCGGTCCTGCGGTTCGAACAGTTTGGGAGCGCTCAAGCGACGTGCTCCAAGCTTTCCGACGAAGGGATGTCCACTACGGGAGCGTCGTCGAAGGTCAGCCAGTCGGTGCGGGCGCGTTCCCACTCTTTCAGGATCAGACCGTGGTCTTCGAAGGCGTCGCGGATGCGGCCCGAGGACCAGCCCGCCTTCTCTTCCAGAATCGGGATCAGCACCGCCATGGCGTTCTCGCTCAGTACGGTACGACGCGCCGTACGAACGACCGTCTGAGTCTCGGACACCGCGATGGTCAGCCCCTCGCGCTGGTTCACGTGAAGCATCACGTGCAAGTCCGAGCTTCCGTCGCCGACGTAGACGATGTGGTCGGGGCGGACCCGCATCTGAGACTCCAGTTCTTGCAGCACCACGACCTTGCCGTACCCGGCGGCGGCCTTGGTGATTTTCGAGATTTCGCCGTTGTCGTCGAAGTCCATGTCGGTCCCGTAGATATGCTCGGGGTCGACCAGGCCCTCTAGAGCCGAGCGGACGATCTCGGTGGGAGCGGCCGAGATCACTCGGAAGTCGAAGTGGAAACCTTCGATACCGCGCTCCAAGAACGAGAGAAACTCCTTGACGTTGGCCTTGAGCCGAACTCTCCGACCGGTCTCGCGCAGATGTTCCTGGCGGACGCAGCGGAAGTCCGGGTCGTGGCGCAGCAGATAGGCCAGTTCGGCCCCCTGCTGAACGATATTGATGGCGGCCAGCCCTTCGACTTTTTTGTCGAAGTTGGGCGTCCCCAGCATCTGGCTGAGGATCTCTCCCGAGTCGTCAAAACTGAGGGTTTTGTCGAAATCGGAGGCCACCAGGATGTGTCTCACCGGTTGGGACATGCTGTCGTACCTCTTTCCTCGCCGCCCTTCACACGTGTGAATTCTGGCACAAAATCGGGGCATGGTCAAACCGTGCGGGCTTTCCCCGCGGGGCGAGTGGTGCGTCGGCGAGCCAGGTCGAGCCAGCTGTCGCGAACGACGCGCCAGACCGCCAGGGGCGCGAGGACCCTCGTGTCCGGCGCGGCTTCCACGCTTTCGGGCGCGGTCGTCTGGGCCTGGCAGAGGGTACCCCCCTCTTCGAGTGGCATCGCGCGGCGCTGGGCGTCGGCGATGGTTTGCAACTGTTGCAGTGGTCCTGTGAACATTGTTGGTCCTCCTTTCCTTATTGGACTGTTGATTCACACGTGTGAATCAAAGCACAGGTCGCGGAGGCTGTCAAACATGGTCGCAAGTATGTTCGATTTTCGTTGGCGACGGCTGGCGGGAGGATGGGATTGGAGTTCTAGTCTGTTCGGGCATTAATTGCGCAACGACGAGATGTCGCGGGGTTGTCGCTGGCGAGGGTGGCAATCTTGCGCTTCTCCCGAGCGCAACGCGTCTCCGTGGCGAGAGTGGCAATCTTGCGCTTCTCCCAAGCGCAACGCGACGTTGCTGCTGGCGCGAAGGGCAACCTTGCCCGTCTCCCGAGCGCACAGCGCCGCCGAAAACGTCGAATCCGCCGCGTGGGCGCTAGCCGACGGCTCCGGGCTGCTCCTGAGCGTCGAGCCAGGCCGCTCGGGCTTTGTCGTGGCGACTGGCCACCAGCGAGAACACCAGCATCGGGATAAAGTATCCGCCTATCGCTCGGCCCAACTCTTCCGGTCCAGCCTTCCAGGCCATCAACACCGAGGCGCCCATCGCCAGAACCGTAATCACCAGGGCAAACTTGGCCGCGTTAAGCCGAGGTCGACCCGACACCTTATTCACCACCGCCCCGAACGCGACGCAAAGAAGCCCAAAGAAAAAGATCCCGACAGCCGGTGAAGGTAGCGGCTGCAAGTCCTCTTCGAACGAGCGCGTGATGCTCTCGACGGCGGCGTTGGGAGGCTCCAGCCCCAGGCCGAAGATGGCCAGACTCTGTTGAGAGGTCTTGCCCAGGTAGCCCGAACCGGTCATAACGGGCTGCTCGTCCATCAGTACGGTCAGCTCGACCTTCTCGGAGTTCGGAAAGGGCAGCGAGGCTGGGCTGTAAGTCGCCTTGTTCTCGAAATTGCCGCCGCTCTGCTTGGCCACTCCCTTGCCGAACTGGTCGATAATGTCGTGCAGGTCGGCTTTCCCTCGAGTGTTGATGACCACCACGAGACTCGTTTCGTCCTTCAAGCAGACGTACGCCTTACCAGCGCCCGGCACATTGAGCTCGCGCCACTCCCATCCCGCAGGCGCCTGAAGGCTGCCTCCGACCAGTCGTAAGGTCGACCCCTCCAAAAGCCTGGCCGGGACCGGTTCGGTCTTGTCGTAGAAGGTAACGGCCTTTTCCGGTTTCGCTGCCAGCACCGCCGCGTTGGCCTTCACCAGAGAAGGCGCCTTGTCGCGCACCGCTCGACCGTTTTTCCCAGAGGTCAGGATAAAGAGAGCGTGGCCCTTAGTGAACGAAAGGCTTCCGCTATGGGGACCTTCGGCGTCCTCATAGTCGAAGTCGAACGTTTGGCCGAAGACCGGCTTCACCGCAGCCCGCACGTCGATGCGAGCCGCCTTCTTCTGCTCCTCGCTGCCTTCGAACATCTGACTCCGCACGATCATCTCGACCTGGTTTTGAGTGACGGCCCCGCTATCGGCCATATACACGACCACGAACACGTCATCGCTTTCGCCTGGAGAAAGCGCCAGGTAGGCGTCGGGCATCTGGTACCAGGTCCACCCGGGCCCCGGCGCCTCGACCAGACCGAGAGGCAGCTTCAGCGCCGTTCCCTGAAGCTGTTCCGGTCCAACCGGCGTAGGGGTCTCGTCCTGGGCCCAGACAGCTACCTGAAAAAGGCAGAGTATCAGGAGAAGAAAATAAGGAAGGAAACGACGTTTCATATCGCTGGGCTTCGACCTCGGTCGAGAATTCCCCCGACGGAAACTCGGGGCGGTCCGACGAAGTCCAACAGGAGAAAACCTCAGGAGGCCTTCTATGTCCCGTTCCCCCGCACGCATCCTTATCTTTTTACTCTTGCTTCTCTTCAGCCCGGTCTGGGCCGATAGCAAAGACTGCCAGTGTTCGGCCAATTCGCTCGAAGGACGCATTCAGCCCGCCGGCCCTTCCATCTACATGGAGGGCTCCCACGAACTGTTCGACGACGCGGGGAAAAGCGTCGCTCGGCTGTCCGGCCTCGAGCACGAGATCGACCTGACGGCCTACGACGGACGCCAGGTCAAGCTGACCGGCGCCTGGCGTCCCACGGTTGAAGCCGGAGGCAAAATCTTCGAGGTCAGCGCGGTGGAAGCGTTGGCCACCGCCGATGGGCCAAAATAGGGTTCATTTCATTGGCCTGGCGATGAAATTTCATCGCTTTTTCATCATCCTCTCGGAGGGGACGAGCCGCGCCGTTACGTAACTTTCGCAGACCAGGAAGCCAACGGTAAAACCGCTCCGGCAAGACCTTCTCGTCTGGAACCCGTGACAGTCCCTTCCTGCTAGACCCGGGAGTGCGATGGGCGCGGAAACGCTGATTCCCCATCGACTTGCGGGCAAAAGGAAGGATGACCGCAATGCAGCGACCGGAAAAACCGTTCGCCCGCACGTCCGAGGAGTTGGCGAAAGAGCTGGAAGTTCGCATCGACACCGGCCTGTCCGCCACGGAAGTTGCACGTCGCATCGAGACGTTTGGCCCCAACCGGCTAGAGATCGCCAGCACCATTTCGCCCTGGCAGATCTTCCTGAGGCAGTTCCAGGACCTGATGGTTCTGATCCTGGTGGCCGCCGTGGTCATCGCTTTCTTCACCTGGTGGGTCGAGGGAGCTCACGGCTTCCCCGCCGACGCCACCATCATTCTGGCCATCGTGGTGGCCAACGCCATCCTGGGTTTCCTGCAAGAGTACGGTGCCGAACGGGCCATCGAAGAGCTGCAGAAATCCACCACCACCAAAGCCAGGGTCAAGCGTGATGGCGACGTCGCCTCCTTGAACCAGGAAGAGTTGGTCCCGGGCGACGTCGTGCTACTGAGCGAGGGCGACAAAGTGCCCGCCGACGCCATCCTGGTCACCGCCTCTCACCTCAGGGTCAACGAGAGTATGCTCACCGGCGAATCCGTTCCGGTGGACAAGAAGGTCGGACCGGTCGAGGCCGATGCCCCGATCGACGGCCGAACCTGCGCCCTTTATGCCGGCAGCACGGTCGCGGCCGGTGAAGCGACCGCTCTGGTGGTCAGCACCGGGCAAAGCACCGAGTTGGGTTCGATCGCCACCTCGCTGAGTACGACCCACTCGGAGGCGACGCCTCTGGAGTCCAAGCTGCACAAGCTTGGCAGCCAGATCGGCTGGGCTATCCTGTGGCTCTCCATCATCATCGCCGGCACGGTTCTGCTGGTCGAAGGCAAAGTCGACGTGGCCACCCTGACCCGCGTCGCCATGTTCAGCGTCGCCCTGGCCGTGGCCGCCGTGCCCGAAGGCTTGCCCGCCGTGCTCACAGTCAGCCTATCGGCGGGCGCCCGTCGCCTGGCTCAGCGCCACGCCGTAGCCCGACGTATGTCGGCTGTCGAGACGCTAGGCTCGGTCACCGTGATCGTGACGGACAAAACCGGAACCCTGACCCACAACCAGATGACGGTCAAGAAACTGGCCGTCGCCGGTCAGGTCGTCTCGGTCAGCGGCGAGGGCCTCAGCCTGGAAGGTAAGGTGGAGGGGGAGAGCCCCGCCATCGCCGCTCTGATCGAGTGCGGAGCGCTGGCCAACGGCGCCTCCCTGGAGAAAACCGACAAATCCGACGACGACGAGAACGGCAAGGACAGCAAGGACGGCGTCAAAGCGATCGGCGACCCGATGGACGCCGGCCTGCTGGTCCTGGCCGAGAAGGGCGGAGCCGACTGGCGCGCCCTGCATAAGTCTCACGAGAAGATCGACGACATCCCGTTCTCTTCCGAGCGAGCCATGATGAGCCATCTGCGCCGCACTCCCGATGGCGTCTACCTTTACACCAAAGGCAGCGCCCAGGCCGTGCTGGCCCACTGCACCAGCGTGCTCGACGAGAACGGCCAGAGCCGCCCGATCAGCGAGACCGACCTGGAGAAGCTTCGCGAACAAGAAGAAGAGTTCGCCAAGGACGCCCTGCGCACCCTGGCCTTCGCCCGTCGCCCCCACTCCGAGGAGAGCAGTCACGACAGCTCCGAGGAAGGGCTGGAGTTCCTGGGCCTCGCCGCCTTCATCGACCCGCATCGCGGCGAAGTGCCCGACGCTATCAAGACTTGCCGTGAGGCGGGGATTCGCGTCGTCATGCTTACCGGCGACCATCCCACCACGGCCGGCGCTATCGCTCGCGCCGTGGGCCTGGCCGACGAGGGCGACAAAGTGCCTTTGACCGGTTCGGACCTGGCCAGGATGAGCGACGACGAGCGCGACCGCCAGGTGCGCGAGCACAACGTCTGGGCCCGCGTCGCGCCGGACCAGAAACTGGCCCTGGTCAGCAGCCTGATCGCCCAGAACCAGGTTGTAGCCATGACCGGTGACGGCGTCAACGATGCGCCCGCGCTGAAAAAAGTGCACGTCGGCGTGGCGATGGGCCAATCCGGCACCGCCGTGGCCGTCGAAGCCAGCGACATCGTGCTGACCGACGACAACTTCGCCACCATCGTGGCCGCCGTGGAAGAAGGCCGCTCGGTGTTCGCCAACGTGCGCCGCTTCATCGCCTTCCTGTTCTCGGGCAACTTTGGAGTGGTGGCCGCCATGTTCCTGGGCACCATCTTCGCCGGGGTCTACGGACTGCGCTATGAGGGCGAGATCCTCTTGCCCCTGGCCGCGGCTCAGATTCTGTGGATGAACCTGGTCACTGACGGCGCTCCCGCCGTAGCGTTCGCCCTGGGCCAGGGCAGCCCTTACCTGATGAAAGAGCCGCCTCGCGACCCCGACGATGCCATCCTGACCAAAGATATGTGGTGGCTGATCGGCCTGACCGGATCCGCCCTGTGCGTGATGTTCCTGGTCATCCTCGACGTGCTCTACGCCGGCGGCCTGTGGACCCTCACGTCCGAGTCCGCTCCGGAAGCCCGCACCACGGCGTTCTACACCCTGGTCACGGCGCGCCTGATCAATGCTCTCAACTATCTCGATCTCCGGGGCAGCGTCTTCTCGAAGGCCACCTGGACCAACCGTTACGTTCCCGCCGCCGCGCTTTTCTCGTGGATTCTGACGGTGGGGTTGATTTTCTGGCCAGCGGCGGCCGGGCTGTTTGGCCTGGTCGCACCCCAGCCGGGGCTGCTGGCCTTGCTGACTTTATGCGCCGTACCTGTGGTACTGGTGCCTGCGGAGGTATACAAATGGCGACAGAGACGCGCGTGATTCCTGAACGAGTGCTCACCGAGGACGGAAGTCCGACCTATCTTCATCCCGGACACAAGGCCAGCTATCGCTCGGTCAAAGGGGCCACCACCGAGTCCCGCTGGGTTTTCCTGACCGGCTCTCGGCTGCCCGAACGGAAAGGACCCTGGCGGGTTCTGGAACTGGGTTTCGGCAGTGGATTGAACTTTCAACTCACGGCCGAGGCGGCCAAAGAGGCCGGAGTCGAACTGCACTACCTGGCGCTTGAAGCCGAGCCGATGCCGCCCGAATTCTGGCTGGTCGAAGATCCGTGGAAAGGGCTGGAGTTTGGCCAGGTGCTGACTCACGGTAACGTTCACCTGACCGTTCAACACGCTCTCTGGCAGGCGTTCGAACCGCCGGCCGGCGAGTTCGACGTGATTTTCCACGACCCGTTCGGCCCCGCCGTCTGCCCCGAAAGCTGGCAGGCCGACGCCTTCCGCTGGGCCGCCCGAGCGCTCTCTCCGCAGGGGATTCTGACCACCTACGGCGCCTCGTCCGGGGCTCGTCGAGCCATGCGGGAAGCCGGATTAGAGGTCGGTATCCTGCCCGGCGCGCCCGGCAAGCGAGAGATGACGGTGGCCGCTCACACCCCTGACGCGCTCGAGCACGCCCGACTCTGGAAAACCAAGCCGCAATAAGCACGGAACCCGTGAGCATCGCTATCCTGGGTGACGGTCTGGCCGGGCTGATGCTGGCCGCCCGCCTGGTCGACCAGGGGCAGGACGTTCAGGTCTTTGGCGACGGCGGAAGTCAGACCCCTCCGGTCGGCCTGGTCCATCTGTTCGCTGGTCGCACCTTTCGGCGCAGCGCCTTGGAACAAACCGTGTTTGCCACGGCGACTGAGTATTGGCGCGCCTGTTCGCAGGCCAGGGAGTTCACCGTTCAGCGGCAGACTCCGCCCGGCGACCGACTCGAGCGCAGCCTCCTCCACCTGGACCTCCCCTCCCACCTGACTCCCCGTCCCCTGAAGGCCGGCTGGGTGGAATATGGGCCGGGCTTTGCGGTGGAAGCCCAGGCCCTGGAAGGGGACCTCAGAGCCCAACTGGGAGGAGGCGCCAGAATCCACACCGGTCGCTTCGCCCTCGACGACCTTCCGGGCCAAATCAAGGTCCTCGCGGTGGGCTGCGAGGCCACAAGGTATCTTCCCGACCTCTCCTGGGACCTTTCCGGGGGCAGAGTCCTGCGCGCCTCCCTGACCTCTCCTCAGGAGCAGATCCTGATCGGCTCGGGGCTGCACAGCGTTCCCGTCGGGGATGGTTACCAGGTGGTCCTGGGAGGTCGCCATAGCGCAAAAAATGGCGAACTGCATGGGGACGAAATCTCCCTGGCCCAGGCCCTGACGGGTCAGCCGCACCAGGCCGGAGACGAGTGGAAGGGACGGCGCTGTTCGCCTCAGAGCGACCATCGGCCGGTGCTGGGATGGTTGGAGGAAGGGCGGTTCGCCTTTTTCGGATTCGGTTCCCGCGCGCTCTTCTGGCTGCCCTACTGTGTGGAGAGGGCGGTGGAGGCGCTGTTGGAGCAGGGGGAGGGGCCGGAGGAGTTGAGCCCCCAGCGCTTCTCATAGGCCGCCTTCAGATTACGCCCTGTTTTTCGAGCAGACGCCGGGTCGCCCGGTCGAACATCCCGGTGACCATCAGACCGTTCTGCGACTGCAGTTTGCACAGGCCGTAGATCCAGTGGTTGTCCGAGCGTCCGCTGGCCAGGCGCGAGGCCACCAGATGCTCCATCACCACCCGCCGTTCGCCCTGGCTCAGACCTCGCTCGCATTCCAGGTCGGCTAACTCCAGTTCCAGCCCCACCACCGCGACGGGAACGCCCAGGGCGATCTCGGGGTGGCTGAACAGGCCGTCCATGTCCTCGTTGCGCAGGGCGATGCAGCCCCAGGTCCAGTGGCCGGTGATGCCGTGGCCGTGAATCTGGATCTCTCCCCCAATGGAAGGTCGAGGACTGGGCAGCCCTCCTGTCGCTCCGAGCGCGTTGTAGCGGGCGCGATCCACGGCGTTGGGGTAGTTCAGGTCGTAAGCTTTGTAGTAGGTGGCCCGAGGCTGCACTCCCGAGATTTTGTACAGCCCCTCCGGGGTGCTGGCCCGATCTTGATGCAGCTTTCGCCCCGTCGGGTTGGCGCCCAGGGCGATGGGATAGCGTCGCACCGCTGTCTCGCCGTCGAATACGGTCAGCACCAGCGCGCTTTTGTCGACCAGCAGATGGGGCCGCTGCAGCTTAGGAAGAGGCGACGCCTTCAGAACGGCAGGAGCCACCGCGCTGTAGACCGCCTTGCCGTCGGGATAGACCAGTTTGACCCGGTAGAACAGGTCGACGCCCTGAGGGGGCGCGGGGTCATCGAAGCGGCCTGGCGTCTCGACCTGGAGGATCGCGATGGGGAAGGCTCGAGCATCTAAGGTGGCGCGAAGATCGGTGGTGCTTCGCAGCAGTTGGCGCCGCTTCGGGGCCGGGCCCTCGGGTTCGCTCCAGGTCAGGCGAACGGCGCTGCCTTCGACCGCCGTCTGCAGCGGGAAGGCGGGCCTGGGTAAGCGCCCAACCTGAGCGTTCGTGGGCCCGCTCAGCAAAAGCAGCAAGCCCAACAGAAGCGCCCCACGGGCGGTCACTTGACGTCCTCGAACCAGCTAAGGGGGACTCGGTACAGTTCTCTTTCCTCGTTGAGCATGACCAGTTCGTCCTTGCCGTCGACCCGATGAAAGGTCAGCGACTCGATCTGGCCCGAGTCGCGGAAGCGCAGGCGGCGCACACGCGAGGCGTCGCTGAAAAAGCGGTCGCCCTTCGCGGGCTTGTCGAACAGCCAGACGCCCGGGTCCGGGGCGTGAATCACCATAGCGATCAGGCTTCCGTCGGCGTTGGTGTCGGCGGCGGTGACCCATCCGCCGGCGCCTTCCATCCGGTCCACCCGGGTCAGCACGTTGACCTGCAGCGGGTCCATGCTGTCGAGACGGTACAGGTTGGCCGAGTCGGCCGGAACTGTCACCTTGCCGTGCGGTCGGTTCTTGGTGATGAAGTACAGTTTTCCGTTCCAGCCAAAGACGGCTTCGCAGTCGTACTCCCAGGGGCCGGGTGGAGGGTAGGCCGACTGTTCGGGGTAGGCGATCGGCAAGAACCGAAAAACCGAGGCTTCTTCCACGGCGGCGGGGTTCGGTTCGAACATCTCGTACAGCCCGATATCGCGCCGTGCGTTGCCGTTGTTGCCGGTTTCGGCGATGTACAACTTATCGCCCATCCGGGTGATGTCTTCCCAGTCGTTGAGAGCGGCCCGCTTGATGGTGAGCCCCGGATAGAGCCGCTCTCCTTCCAGGGGTGGTCGGGCCACGTAACCTTTGGCGGCCATCCAGGGCGGGACGGCGACCTGTCCGTCCAGCCGTACGGCGAACAGGCGAGGCACATCGCCCGAGTCGTTGTGCACCCAGAACAGCGTCGGGTCCAGGCCCGACTGGACCATCCCGCTGGGTTCGGCCAGTTCCGTGTGAGGTATGGTGGCGACCGGTTCCAGGCGGCGGACCTCCTGGGCGATGACGGGCGTCGAGGCACCGAGGAGGAGAAGAGCCAGGGCCAGGTTGGAGGGGAAGAAGCGACGGAACGAGCGCAGGAGAGGCGGCATGGGCACGGATTAAGGCCCGCTCGGTCTATTTCCTTTGCCCTTTGAGCTCGGGGATGCTGTCTAAAGGCAGGCGAAAGATCTCGCGCTGCTCGTTGAGCAGCAAGATGTCGTCTTCGCCGTCGTCTCGACGAAAGAAGGCCAGCGACTCGAGTTGGCCGCCGTCGTGGAACACCAGGCGGCGGACCGAGGTCGCCGCGCTAAAGAAGCGGTCGCCTTGAAGGGGGCGCTCGAAGACCCACACGCTCTGCACCGGCGATTCGATCAGAAGGGCGATGAAGCGACCTTCCTGGTTGGCATCGGCCGCCGTCACCCATCCGCCCAGGCCGTCGACCTGGTCGACTCGGGTCAGCACGTTGGGCTGGTCGGTGTGCCAACTATCCAGACGATAGAGGGCGGCGTGCTCGCCCTGCACGTAGACGCGGAACGCGGGCCGGGTCTTGCTGACGAAGTAAAGGTGCCCGCCCCACCAGAACATCGCTTCGCAGTCGAAATTCCAGCCGTCGGTCGGCGGAAACTCGGTCTGGTCGGGGTAGCGAATGGGATAGAACGCTTTGGCCTGGACCGCATCGACCTTGCGCGGGTCGGGCTCTTCGAGTTCATAGACGCCCAGGTTCTGGCGCTGGTTCAGGTTGTTGCCCATTTCGGCCAGGAACAGGCGGTTGCCGTGGACGGCCACGTCTTCCCAGTCGACCAGGCTGGCGTTGCCCACCGAGATCCCCGGGTAGAGCCGCTGCTGGGAGTCGGGGGGAGGCGGCGTGGTCACCATGCCATTGTTGGCCTGCTCCGGGGGCAAGATCATGTCGCCCTGGGGGGTGATGGCGAAGATGCGGGGGCGGTCGCCCGAGTCGTTGTGCAGCCAGAGCACGTTGGGGTCCGTTCGGCTCTGCACCAGACCGCTGGCCTCGTCGACCTCGGGGTGAGTCAGCACCATCTCGGGCTTCAGCGCTTTGCCCATTCTGGGGTTGGCCTGTCGCAGGATACCCAGGAACCAGGCGGCGACCAGGCTCAGCGTCACCAGAAGGAGCAGCGCCAGCAGAAAGAACAGCCGCTTACGGGCCCGTCGTCCTTGAAGCGGGGGGGTTACGGAAACGGATTCAAGGAGTGGCTCGCTCACCGTGCTCTTCTTTCGGAGGTCCAGCCCGCCAGCAGAGGGCGAAGAAGAACGCCGCAGCCAGCGAAGAGCCGATCAAGAGTTGGAAACCGCTGTTCCAGCCATGCAGTTCCACGATCCAGCCGAGGCCCCAGCCAGAAAGCACGCCGCTAAGATAGCCGAAGAAGCCCGTCAGGCCGATAGCGGTGGCGGCGGCGCGCTTGCTGACGATGTCGGCGGTCATGACGCCTACCAGAAACTGAGGGCCGTAGATCAAGAATCCTACGGCGCCCAGGGTGAACGTCTCGTAGGAGGCGGACCCGCCAGGGGCTGATTGAAAGGCGTAGACCGCGCCTGCTGTGCCAAGCATGTACCACACGCACATCGGCGCACGGCGCCCTTTGAAGAACTTGTCGGTCAGGATTCCTGCGATGACGGAGCCCAGGAGGCCGGCGAATTCGTAGCTCGCGGTCATACCCCCCGCAGCGACCAGCGAGTAGCCCTTGACCTCGTGCAAGTACGTCGGCGCCCAGTTCAGGAAGCTGATGCGTACCACGTAGACGAAAAAGTTGGCGATACAGATCGCCCAGATGTAAGGGTTGCCAAAGACTCGCTGCCGTAAAAAGGCGCGGAACTCGGCTTCGTCCTGCTTAGGAGTCTCGGCCGGGGCAACGCTCGCAGTGTTGGCGTGTTCCCCGAACTGCTGCTCCACCGGAGGTAGCCCAAGTTCGGCCGGGGTGTCTTTGAGGGTGAGCAGCACGCCCAGCGAGACCACCAAGGCCAGCAGCGCGGGCGCAAAGAAGCCCCAACGCCAGCCCCAGTGCTGGGCCAGCCAACCGGCCCACACGGCGATTCCCGCCGCGCCCACCATGTGAGAGGCGTTCCAGATGCTCCACATGGTGCCACGCTCGGAGGGAGCAAACCAGTGGGACAGGACGCGAGCGCACGGCGGAAAGCCGATCCCCTGGAACCAGCCGTTCAGACACCACAGCAGCCCCATGATCATCACGGTCGAGGAGAAGCCGAAGAGCAGATTCAGCAGCCCTGACATCAGCAAGCCAAAGGCCAGGAAGGTGCGGGCGTTCGAGCGGTCGCCCAGGTAGCCGTTGGCGAACTTCGAGGTGCCGTAGAGGATATCGTGCGCCGTCAGAAATCCGCCCAGTTGGGATTTGCTGATCCCCAGGTCTTTTTCCATCGCCGGCATGACCGCCGAGAGGTTTTTGCGCACGAAATAGTACACCGCGTAGGCCACGAAGGTGATGCCGAGTTGGCGGCCACGATAGCGACGGTACACCGCTTTGACGGCTTCGTTGGGGCCCTGCAAGGGCGGCGCATCTGGCGGAGGACGAAAGAACGCGAACACAGGTCAAGGTTCTGCCCTCTTTTGGCCGCCACCTTCGCGGTTGGCACCCTCCGAGAGCTGGACAGAATTTAACCTTGTCCCACTATTCTTGCTCCTTCAATTGTGATTTACTTCTGGGAAGACTCGGGGGGGTTTGGGATCCTCCCGCGGTGTGGAACTTTCTCGGCCGCTCGGGCGTCTGGCTTTGCCAGCCAGCTTCGGCTGCCGCAGACCACACCAGGTCCGTCGGTGCGCAGGAAGCGCGCTGAACATTCTTGGGAGGAAAAGTATCTTGCTACACACGCCTGTTGCTAAGCGTGCAGCGGATGCCGTTTCGAGACCGTCCCGCCTGATCATGCTCATGATCTCGCTGGTCTCGCTGTTTGTGTTCGGTTGTGGTAGCTCCAATGACGACTTCGTCGTCACCGGGAGCAACCCGAACACCAACCCCGGCACGCTCACATTCAATTTTGTCCGGGCTCAACAGGGCCCGCAGGAAGTGCCTCAGAGCACTTCCTCCATCCAGTTCGACTGGCTCGACGCGAACAACGCGATCATCGAGACCGACGTCGAACCGTTCGCGTCCACCATCACCCTGGTTCCCCCTGTGGGCACGGCCTCGGTGCGGGTGACCGCCTTGACCGCCGACGGCTTCCCTCTGGGCTCGCTGACCGGCGCGGTCAGCCGTCCCGCCGACGGTCAAAACCAGATCGTCAACCTGGGTAGCTTCAACAACGTCGCGGTCACCCTGCAAGGGATCACCGTGACCCCCGCCACCGTCAACCTGAACCTGGGGACTCAGAACCCCAGCCAGCAGCTGACCGTGACCGGAAGCTTCAGCAACGGCCAGAACGTTCCGTTCAGCGCCAGCGCTCTGGCCGACGTCGACTTCAGCTCGACCGGCACCGGTTTCACCGTGAGCAGCACCGGTCTGGTCAGCGCGACCGCCGTAGGCAGCGGCACGGTAACCGCCAGCTACACCTTCGTGGCCGGCGGGCAGACCGTCGCCGTCAGCGGCAGCGCCAACGTCAACGTGACCAGCGGCGTGGCCTCGAGCCTGACCATCAGCCCTGACGCGCTCAGCGTGGGCGTGGGCACCACCTCCGAGCCTGTCTCGGTGGCCTTCAGCCCTGCCAGCGGCGCCCCCGCCGTGGTCCCCAACGAAGACGTCGTGTTCAGCATCAGCGAAAACACCGCCGGCTTCACCGCCAACCCCGACGGCACCGTCACCGTGGCCGACTCGGTCGCCGTGGGCACCAGCGTTACCCTGAACGCGTCGTACACGGTCGGCGGAGCCACCGTGACCGACGCGGTCACCGTGACCGCATCCAACGCTCGCGTGTTCGGGCATCCGGTCGGCACCTCGCTGACCCTGCCGACCTACAGCAGCTACCGACTGGCCGTCGAGTTCAACGGTCAGCAGATCGAGAACCTCTTCGCCGCGGGCTACACCGTGGCCATCGCCAACACCAACGTGGCCAACGTCACCGGCAACGGTGTGATCGAGACGGGCGACTTCCTCGGGAACACCACCGTCACGCTGTCCTATCAGGGCGCCGTGGTCGACCAGTTCACCCTGGTCGTCACCAACCTGACCGTGACCGGTCTGCAGGTCAGCCCGAGCGAGCTTCGCCTGACCCCCGGTGAGGTCCAGCCTTACTCGGTGACCGCCACCTACAGCAACAACGTCACCACCGACCTGTCGGGACTGGCCTTCATCGACGTGAACCAGGTCGACGGCAGCAACTGGCTCGACACCGAGTTCCAGAGCGGTCGAGCGATCGGCGGAGCCAGCTTCGGCAACGCCACCTACAGCTTCACCATCGGCGCGGCCTCGAGCAACGTCAGCGTGACCCAGGCGGCCGGTTTCATCGAGAGCTACGAAGTTCGCTCCGGCGGTCTGCTTTCGGGTCTGGTGCCTCAGGGCCTGACCGTGGCGGTCGACGTCTGGGCCACCATGAGCAGCGGCGAGATCGTTCGTCTCCGTCCGAACCAGTTCTGGTTGAGCCGGGTCACGGACACCGATCTGTTTGAGGAAAACTGCAGTGGAAATCTGCTCTACCCGTACTACTCGAGCGTGGGGGCTCAGGAAACCTGGGCCGTGAATCTCGACTCTGACGAGTTCGAGGTCGAAGGGAATGCGACTCGCGAGTTCACTCTTCGCGTCGTCGACAGCCAGAGCGGAACGGCTCAGGCCGCTTTCACCAACTACAGCGACGACCCGGTCCTGTTCGAGGACATTGCTCGCCCTATCACCGTCACCTACTCGAACTCCGCTGTCCAGGGCTTCCAGGTCACGGACAACGACGCCAGCAGTTCCAGCGCGGCTTCGGCCACCAGCATCGCTACCCGCAGCGACATCTGGGGCTATCCCGTGCTGAGAGCCTGGAACTACGGCTATCAGGGTAACCTGACCCTCGAAGTGCAGCGCTGGAGCGATTCCGACCAGGTCATCACCACGGCGTCCCTGCTGGTCGATGTCTGGCACGCGGTCACCCAACCGTCCTTCAACCCGTCCTCCATCGTGATCAACGCTGGAGAGCGTCGGGAGGCTCAGGTCGAAGTGCGGGCGGCTCGCAGCGAGTCGTCGGAACAGCGCACCTTCGTGAGAACGCTGGACTTCCTGTACTCCGACGACAACGGTTGCGGCAGTCAGGTCGCCATGGCGATCCTGCGCTCCAGCCTCGAGATCGTCGGACGCCGCCCGGGTAACACCGAGATCAGAGTCTACGACGTGACTGACGATGACAGTTACGGCACTCTGAACGTCACCGTGAACGGCGCTTCCAACCTCAACTAGGGTCGGCTTCGCCTGACGGGAGAGGGCTCGCCGTTCGCGGCGGGCCCTCTTTTTGATCTCGGGCCTGGCTCGCAGCAGCCGGCTCCGGAGGGCCGGGAGGAGCAGGGTCCGGCCGGGGGGAGCAGAAGGCGCTCGCATGTCCAACACTCTCGACACCGAACACCTTATCATCGAAGCTTTTGAAGGCCGCCGCGAGGCCACCGATCCGCAAGTGGCCGAAGCCGTCCACGCGACCATCGCCAGACTGGACCGGGGCGAGATCCGGGTGGCCGAAAAGGTCGATGGCGAGTGGCGCACCCACGCCTGGATCAAGCAGGCTATCCTGCTCTACTTCCGGATCGCTCAGATGGAGACGATCGAGATCGGACCGTTCGAGTTTTACGACAAGGTGCCGCTCAAGAAGAACCTGGCCGAGCAGAAGATCCGCGTGGTTCCGCCCGGAGTCGCCCGCTTCGGCTCGTTCCTGGAGCCCGGCTGCGTGCTGATGCCGGGCTACGTCAACATCGGCGCCTACGTCGGCGCCGGTAGCATGGTCGACACCTGGGCCACCGTCGGCTCCTGCGCCCAGATCGGCGCCAACGCGCACCTTTCCGGCGGCGTCGGTATCGGCGGAGTGCTGGAACCGCCCGCGGCGAACCCGGTGATCATCGAGGACGGCGCCTTCATCGGCTCGCGCTGCATCGTGGTGGAAGGCTGCCGGGTCGGGGAAGAAGCCGTGCTGGGGGCCAACGTCGTGCTGACCGCCAGCACCCCGATCGTGGACGTCACGGGGCCCAAAGCCGTGGTCACCAAGGGCGTGGTTCCGCCTCGCGCGGTGCTGATCCCGGGCACGCTGCCCAAAGAGTTCCCCGCCGGCACTTTCGGCACGCCCTGCGCTCTGCTGATCGGCTACCGCAAGGAATCGACCGACAAGAAGACCTCGCTCAACAACGTGCTGCGCGAGTTCGCCCTCAGCGTCTAAGGAGCCCTTATGTCCGGTTCGAGCCTGATCTCCACCCTGGAGTGGCTGGTCGACATCCCCAGCGTGACGCGCCAGGAGCAGCAGATCGCGGACTCCGTGCAGGAGCGGGTGGAAGCCAACCGTGATTTCACCGTGCGGCGCTGGCGTCACGGCCTGCTGGTCACTCCAACCGGAAGGGTGCCGAAGGCGCTGCTGGTGGGGCACCTCGACACCGTTCCCCCCTCCCCCCAGCAAACCCGGCGAAGGGTCGACGGCAAGCTTTACGGCTGCGGCACCAGCGATATGAAAGCCGGTGTCGCGGTCATGCTCGAGATGTACGAGCGCCATCCCGAGGCGCCCGTGGCCTACCTTTACTACGACCGAGAAGAGGGCCCGCTGTCGGAAAACGGGCTGGTCCCGCTGCTGGACATGCTGGAGAGTCCGGGACTGCCTTCGATCGTGCTGGAGCCGACCAACAACGAGATTCAGGTCGGCTGCGTCGGCTCGTTTCACCTGAAGGTCGAGTTCGAAGGGGTGCGCTCGCACGCGGCCAGGCCGTGGCAGGGGCGCAACGCCATCTACGAGGCGCTACCGCTGCTGGGCTACCTGGCTCAGCGGGCGCCGGACGATATCGTGGTCGATGGGCAGACTTTCCGCCAGGTGATCACTCCCACCATCATGTCCACCCCGACGCTTGCCAACGCCGTGCCGGGCGAGGCGAGCCTGAACCTGAACATTCGGTTCGCCCCCGGAGTGGACCATCACAGCTTGATCGAAGAGGTGCGCGCCCAGGCCGGCCCTCACGCGGAGATCACCTTGCTCGACGTGGCGCCCGCAGGGTCGGTGTGCCACACCGACCCCACGCTGGCGCCCTGGATCGCCCAGCGCGGACTGGTGGTGACGCCCAAGCAGGCGTGGACGGACGTCGCTCAGCTTACGGCGCGCGGTTTCCCGGCCGTAAACTTTGGCCCCGGCGAACCGGCGCAGGCGCATCAGCCCGACGAGTGGACGCCAGAAGACGCGCTGCAGGTGTGCTTCGAGCACCTCGAAGCGCTGCTGACCTAGTTGCGCAGGTCCGAGAGCGGTTCGTGAGCCTGCAGCGAGGGGATGATCTGGCGCACGGAGCGCTCGATCCCTTTGCACAGGCGATCTAACTGCAGGTCGTCGTCGTCGGTGCCGAACGGCTCTTCGATCTCTTCGGCGACCAGTTCCAGACCGATCAGGAAGTAGCCCATCACGAAGCTGAAGCAGACGTTGGCCACGGTCAGTTCCGTGCTGATCGGCACGATTACGAGGTACAGCACCAGCAGTTGAGGGATCAGGGCGCGGTGGGCCAGCGGCAGCGGAGTGTTCCGGATCCGCTCGCAGGCGCCGCAGATGTCCATCCAGGCGTTCAACTGGGTGTCGATCAGGTGATGATCGAGTTTGCTCAGTTGGCCCGCCTCGCGCCACTCCTTGATCAGGCTCATCAGGCGTCCGGTCAGGTAAGAGGGAGGGTGCACCAGGTCGGGCGAGGGCGGTTCGGGGAACAGGTTGCGGGTCTGCTCGGACATGCCCTCGCGCAGATGGTCGCGCAGCACGTACGGGAACAGGGTCAGGTAGCGTCCCGCCAGGGCGCGCTGTTCGGGCGAGGCTTCTCCGAACGCTTCGAGCTTCAGGGCAAGATTGCGGCAGACGTTGACCAGGGCGCCCCAGTGTTTGCGACCCTCCCACCAGCGATCGTAGGCGGAATTGGTGCGCAGGACCATAAGGATGGAGAGGGCGGCTCCGAACACGGCGGTATCGTTCCCGGGCAGAACCAGTCGCTTGTCGAAGTAGTTCTCTACCGCATGACCGGCCAGCACGTAGAGCACCAGCATCAGGCAGCAGGCGGCGGTTTTCTTGAACACAGCCGTGCCGAGGAAGATGAAGACCCGATCCCCCCAGGTCTGGACTTGTTTGTGTCCCTCGTAAAAGTCGACGGGCATAGGCATTCAGGTTTGCCTCTACCTCTGATGGGTTCCTTCTGAGGCTGGGTGTCGGGAGAGATGAGGGTTCGATGAAAGCTTGACCTATCTAGCCTCGCTGGTCCAGAATGGGGCCGATATGGCGATCCTGATCTTTGCAGTCTCCTTCCTTCTCTCGTTCTGCCTGGGCAGCCTCATCGAGTGGTTCGTCCACAAAGAGTTGATGCATTCGGTGCAGTTTATGAAAACGCCCCACCAGCGTCACGCGGTCGAGCATCACGCCGAACGGAAGGCGCCCGGGAAATACTACGCCAAGGCGGACGAACTTAAAGAGTATCATCTCTTCGAGACTTCGTTTATGCCGGCGCTCTGGATTTTGCACGCACCGCTATTTGCGGCGGCCTACTACTTCTTCGGCCTGGCCGCTGGAATCGGCGTGGCCGCGGGCACGGGCGCCTACGTGATCGGCTACGAGACGCTGCACTGGTACATGCACTGCCCGGACAAGTTCATCTTCCGGAATACGCGCTGGTTCGCTTACCTATCAGAACATCACCGCCTGCATCACAACAAGGCCAGCATCAACTACAACGTGGTGTTCCCGCTCGGCGATAAGGTCTTCGGCACGTACTACAGCGAGCTTCCGATCGCCCGCGAGCCCGAAGACGTGCGCCAGGGTACGCCTCTGCCTCCCCAAAGTCAGGGATAGAGTTCTCGCTCCAACTGCTGAGGCCACTCCCTGGGGCCCAGTCCGGGAAAGGCGAAGTCCATGTGGGCGACGTCCTGCAGCATCACGCCTCGTCCCCCGCTAGCGGGCACCACCTTCCAGCGCGCTTCCGGACCCACACCGTCTCGCGTCCAGTCGCGCGTCCCGGTGACTATGACCACCTCGTCCACCGGCAGGGCCGCGTAGTCGGCCTGCGGGATCAGGTAGCCCGGAGGGTGAGGGCAGAGAAGGATCAGTCGGCGAATCGGCACCTCGTGGCCGTGACGCAGGGCGAACAGCAGAGCCGTGTCGCTGCCGTAACTGTGGCCGGCCAGGTCGATCGGTCCGTCTCCAAGGCGACGCCGGCACTCCTGCAGCGCCTCCTTCAGATGGGCTACACGTCGCTCGCGCGAGCCTTGTCGATGAAGGTAGGCCCGCACGCCCCGCGCGGCCTCCCCCTTCTCCTCCCCCAGCCATAACCGACGCCAGAGCAGCCGTAGTCCCGCCTCCAACCCCGCCCCCCGGGCGCTGCCCGGATGCTCCACCCTGATCACAGGCTGGTGTCGGAGGAGCATTTCGACCAGCGGCACGTAGTCGGTGAGGGCCGAACCGAAGCCCGGGGAAAAGACCAGCGGGACGCCCTCGCCCTGTCCCCAGCAACCCAGGGCCCGGCCGTCAGGCAGGCCCCAAGTTTCCTGGCGAGCCTCGAGAGGCGCGGGAATCAGCAAGCGGCGTAGCCAGCCTGCCGCCCCTTTCAGGAGGCGCTTGTATCGCGCCGTCGCGCCCATCGAGCGTGCCAGTTCATCAGGGTCGAGACCAGATTCGGCGCCACGCTGTCGAGCACGAAGCCCCAGCGGGTCAATCCGCTGCTGCACAACTCGGCGGGCCGGGTCAGGATGGCCCGTTCCACCAGGGCAGCGATGGTGTCCGGAGTCTGCACCAGGCCTTTGGGGCGATAGCCGGCCGTGTCGAAGAACGGGGTAGAGACCGAGATCGGCAAGATTTCCGTCACCGCGATGCCGTCCTGGGCGACTTCGGCCCGCAGCGCCTGCGAGAAGCAGTGCACGGCGCCTTTGCTTGCCCCGTAGCACGACATGCGCTCGAGGCTGCGTCGCGCCGAAGCGGAGGAAACGTTGATGATGTGACCGCGCTTGAGCTGTTTCATGGCCACCAGCGCGCTGCGGCAGATCGTCACCATAGAGAAAAAGTTGATGGCGAAGACCCGCTGGAACTCGGCGTCGGTACTGTCCTCGAGCGTCTTGTGCAATCCGATTCCGGCGTTGTTCACCACGATCTCGCAGAAGCCGACCTTCTCTTCGACCTGACGGTAGAAGCTCTCGACCGCTGACGGGTCCAGGAGATCCAGATCGACGACCTCGGCTCGGCCTCCGGCATGCAAGATCTCGTCGCGAACCCGACGTAGCGCCTCGGGCTGTTCGGACGCCAGAACCACGCCGTAGCCCGCTTTGGCCAGCCACAGGGCCGTCGCTTTACCGATGCCCGAGGACGAGCCGGTGATGGCTACCCAGGGCTTTTCCGCTGATTCCCTCATGTTTTCCCGGTTTTCCCATGGCTCTGGGGAAACCTGTGGATAACCTTGTGGATTTGTGGAGAACTTTTCCCATGAAGAAAACCTAAGAGCATAGTGTCAAATACAGGAAATACGGCTCCCCCAGGAGGGGTGTCCATGAGAAAACTCGGCGGGCGAGGACGGTCTCTAGGAAAGCTCTTCGGCCAGCCCGGCGCCTTTGCCGGAACAGGAAACGCAGCCCGAGCCCGCCTCGATACGGGCTCGTCCCAGCGGGATCCGGTAGACCTCGCCAGGGTTGTCTTCGGCCTCGTTCGACCGCCGCACCAGCAAGGTGCGGGCAATCGGGTCGACGTCGAGAACGCGCACCGTACCGTCCGGGGTGTCCAGGTCGCTACCTACGGCGGGAAGCTCCTGGCGCAAGGCGCGGTAGGTTTCGTACTCGTAGCGCAGGCAGCACATCAGGCGGCCGCAGACGCCAGAGATTTTGTCCGGTTTCACGTGTAGCTGTTGCTCGCGGGCCAGCCGGATCGAGATGGAAGAGAACTCGCGCAGCCACAGGGTGCAGCAGCAGGTCAGGCCGCAGGGGCCGATGCCGCCGATCATCTTGGCCCGGTCGCGCGACCCGATCTGGTACAGTTCGATGCGTTTACGAAACAGGCCGACCAGCTCTTTGACCAGGGCGCGGAAGTCCACCCGGCCTTCGGCCCAGAAAAAGAAGATGATGCGCTCGTGGTTCAGGGTCAGGCGGGTTTCTAGCAGTCGCATGTCGAGCCTCATCCGCACGATCATGTCCTTGGCCTGCTCGAACGCTTCGGCGCATTCCAGGCGGTTACGGTACTCGGCTTTGAGGTCGTCGTCGGTGGCGGTCCGGATCACGCGAAAGGCGTCGGCGGGCGCTTCACCTACAAAGGGGATGGAGTTCGAGATCACCTTGCCCAGTTCGGTGCCCCGCGCGGTTTCCACGACCACGCTATCGCCGGCCTGGGTGTCGAAGTCGGGCCGAGGGTAGAGGTGGGGGCGGCCCACTCGCTCGAGTTCGATAGCCAACATTTTATCGCTGCCCTCCTTTGGCCAGCTCCATGCACAGTCGCTGGAGCAGAATCTTGGGACTGACGTTCGAGTGCCGATGGGCTTCGGCCTCGGCGAAAGAGCGCAACAGCCCGCGGATGTCCGAGGCCGACAGGCGCGCCGCTTGCGATTCCAGGGCGCTCAGGTGGCCCTCGTGGCTCACCAGGTCGGGGCAGCCGCCGGAAAGCACCAGCAGATCGCGATAAACCGAGGTGCCCAGGCCGACCAGCGCTTCCAGGCTGCCCAGCTTCAGCTTCTCGAGCGTCTGGGCGGTCTCGGTGGCGCCCCACAGGTCTTTGCCCGGAAGGTTCAGGAACAGGCCGATCGCTTCGTCCCGGCGACCTAGCTCTTCGGGGTTGGCGAACAGGTTAGCGGCCACTCCGAGGGCGCCTCGAGAGAGCCTGGCCAGGCTCTGGGCGCGGGTCGGATCGGCGCCCCGAGAGAGCAGGAAAGTGCGAATTTCGTCTTCTGGCACCAGTCCAAAGCGGACGGCTCGGCAGCGGCTGACCACAGTCGGAATCAGGGCGCCGAACATCGGCGTGACCAGCACGATCAGGGCGCTGGGCGGCGGCTCTTCCAGGGTCTTCAGCAGCGCGTTCTGGGCTTCGTCGGTCAGCTTTTCGGCGTTCTCGACGATCAGCACTCGGAAGTTGCCCTCGAACGGGGCGTACTGCAGTTGGTGAATCCCTTCGCGCACCTCTCCCACCCCGATCACCGTTTTTCCGTCGGGCACGGCGCAGTAGTGCACGTCGGGATGACCGTTGTTGAACACCTTGCGGCAAGCGGGGCAGCCCCCGCAGGGCGCCTGGGCGTCCTCGGAGAGGCAGTTCAGGTAGGCGGCGTACCAGATGCCGGTCAGCCGTTTCCCGATGCCGGAGGGGCCGGAAAAGACCAGGGAGGGGAACGGCTCGCGCCGCCCTCCTCCCCTCAGAACGTTCAGGGTGGCGGCGTGCCCCGCCAGCTGGCGGAAGTCAAAAGAGCTCATAGCACGACGTCTGGAGACCGACTCGCGGCCTTACTCCAGGCCCTGTTTGCCGAAGGTCAGGCGACCCGGATCCGGGATCCGCTTCTTGACCAGGTCCATGGCCAGGTCGGCGATACGGGCGGCCAGCGGCTCGGGTTCGCCGGCGCCGTCGAGCAGGCGGAAGCGGAACGGCTCTTCCCCGGCCATCTCCAGGTAGCCCTCGCGGACCCGTTCGAAGAAGCCCAGGTCGAGCTGCTCGATGCGGTCCATCTTGGTCAGCGTCTCGACCGAGCGGGTGCGCACGCGGCTAAGACCGCGGGCGGGCTCGATGTCGATCAGGAAGGTCACGTCGGGACGCACACCCCAGGAGCAGATATCCGAGATCTCGCGGATCTGGGTAAAGTGCACGCCGCGCCCGTAGCCCTGGTAGGCCAGAGTGGCGTCCGAGAAGCGGTCGCAGATCACGATGTTCCCCTCGCCCAACTGGGGCCGGATGACCTGATCCACCAGCTGCGCTCGCGAGGCGGCAAACAGGAACACTTCGGTGAGCGGGCCCATGTCTTCGTACTGAGAATCGGCCAGGATGTTGCGAATCGCCTCTCCCACCGCGGTCCCGCCCGGTTCCCGGATCAAGGTGACGGGATAGCCGGCTGCGGTCAGCCGGTCGGCCAGAAGTTTCGCCTGAGTGGTCTTTCCGGCGCCTTCCAGCCCTTCGAATGTGATGAACAAGCCCTGCAAGCTCATGAAATCGTTCTTTACCTTTCCTATGCCGACCGGAAGATCCGGACGTATCGATGGGGTTCGGCCCCGACGCTTTTCGAACCGAGTCCCCGGTTATCCACGGTTTCGTGCTGAAGTCGGCGAATCGATGGCTCTTGCGGAGCCAGGTCGATGGGCCGTCCCGTGTCGCTCACCTTCCGTATCGCCTGCTCGGTTTCCCGCAAGGCCAGCTCTTCCGGGGTCAGATCCTCGATCGAGTAATACTCTTTCAGGAACTGCTGGATCTGGGCGACGGTGTTGGAGCGGATGGTGTGGATGGGCAGATTCTTCCGCTCCATCTGCTCGAACTTGGCGACGCCACGACGCGCCTGACCTTTCACGGTCAGCACGAAGTCGGACTCTTCCCAGTTGCGCACGATCTCGGCCGGCACGGCCAGGGTACGGATGGCTCGCTCCAGCCGGTTGCGGCTGACCGAGTAAGGGAAGATCTTGGCCCCCTCCAACACCTTGTGCCCGGGAGGCGGCGGGGCCAGGCTGCGCCCGCCGTTTCGGTCGGCGCGGTCCTCGCGCGATTCCATGCCGTGGTTGTAGGCCAGGAACTCGCTGTTCGAAGACTGCACGATCTGCACGCCGGCACCGTCGCGCACCCGGATTTCGGGCAGCGGCTTGTCGTCTCGCAAGAGCAGGTCGACGACCATCGCTACGTCTTCGTGGATGACGAAGGTGTCTTTATCCTGGATTTCGATCACCACCTCGAAGGTGGGCGGCGAGCGACGTTCGAGCACCGATTTCTGGGTGCGTCGGCGGCGGGCTTCTTCGTCGGACAGAGTGACCGACTGGATTCCTCCCACCAGATCCGACAGGGTCGGGTTCATGATCAGGTTGTCCAGGGTGTTGCCGTGCGCGGTGGCCACCAGCGTGACGCCACGTTCGGCAATGGTGCGGGCGGCGTAGGCCTCGGCTTCGGTGCCGATCTCGTCGACCACGATCACCTCGGGCATGTGGTTTTCCACCGCTTCGATCATAACCGAGTGCTGCTGATCCGAACGCGGTACCTGCATCCGTCGGGCCAGGCCGATGCCGGGGTGCGGGATATCTCCGTCGCCGGCGATCTCGTTCGAGGTGTCGACGATCACCACTCGGCGCATCTCTTCATCGGCCAGCACGCGGGCGATCTCGCGGAGCAGCGTGGTTTTGCCCACGCCGGGGCGGCCCAAGAGCAGGATGCTCTTGTGCGATTTGACGACGTCCTTGATCACTTCGACGGTGCCGAAGACGGCGCGGCCGATACGGCAGGTCAGGCCGACGATAGTGCCGGTGCGGTTGCGGATAGCCGAGATACGATGCAGCGTCGCCTCGATGCCGGCCCGGTTGTCGCTGCCAAAGGCGCCGACCCGCGAGATCACGTGGTCGATGTCCTCACGGCTGGTTTGCTTCTCTCCCAGGAACAGGCACTGACCGGGGAAGCGCGCTTCCGGACGGCGGCCCAGGTCGCACACGATCTCCATGAGTTCGGCGGGGTTTCCGGGCAGCGCGGCCACCTCTTTTTGGAAGGTGGAGGGCAGCACGGAGAGCAGTTTTCCGAGGTCGTCGGCGGTTTCTCTTTGACTCATCGTTGGGTCCTTTCCAGCGAGTCGTCTACCAGGACTCGCACTGTTGCAAGGGTCAGGTCGGCCGCTCCCTGGATCTTGCCGCCAACCTTGCGGCGGGCGTGCAGTTCCTTCAGGGAAGCGAGTCCGATCGGCTCGCCGGGCAGCAGCCAGGGGATGCCGGGGGGGTAGAGGGTGACGGTCTCGGCCGAGAGGCGCCCCTCGGCCTGCTCCCAGGGCACCGCAAGGCTGGACGCGCGCAGAGCGTGGGCCGGGGTGAGGATGCCGGAGGGGAAGGGGGGAGGGGCCGTCGGGGCGAGACTTTCCGCGCCGGGGGCCCCTTGGGGCAGGCTTTCGACGGCGTGGATCAGCGTTCGCAGGTGCTCTTCCTTGTGGCCGGCGGTCAGCACCACCACCACGCCGAAGGCGTCTGCCATCTCTATCTGTATGCGTTGCTCATAGCGTAAATAGGCCTCCAACTCGTATCCGCTGCGGCCTCGGCCCAGGGCCGAGATCACCAGACGCGCGGGGTCACGCAGAGAAACCGCGCCGGGTCGATCAAGTTTTCCCCCTCGGCAAAGGATCCCCTCGAGCCGGTTCAGTTCGTGCTGGGTCATCTCGGACAGGTAGGCGAGTTCCTCGAGAATGGCCTGGCCATGCAGGGCGTACTGCCTGCGGGCGCTGTCCAGGGAGGCCAGCAGCGGGGCGCTGGGAGAGGAGGACAGCAGGGTTCTGAGCACCTGGTCTAGCCGGTGGCGGTCGACCCTTTCGCCGTTGACGTGCAGCATGGCTGTCTGGGTCAGGCTGGGCAGCATTTTGTGGGTGCTCTGCACGGTCAGGTCGGCACCGGCGTGTACAGCTGAGGTGGGGTAGCCTTCGTGAAAGCCGAGGTGGGCTCCCCAGGCTTCGTCGGCCAGCAGGAGCATGGTGTGCTCGTGAGCGGCTTCGACCACGGCTTTTGTGTCGGCGGCGTGGCCGTGGTAGCTGGGAGAGCTGAGGACAAACGCTTTGGCCTGGGGATGCCGGGCTTTGGCCTGCTGGACGGTTTCGGCGGTGGCGACGGCGTAGACACCGAGTTCGTGGTCGAACGGCGGGTCGTAGACGGCGGCGCTGGCGCCGCTGAGCATCAGGCCGCTCCACAGCGAGCGGTGGGCGTTGCGCGGCATCAGCACCAGGTCGCCCGGGCCGGTGGTGGCCAGTAGCATGGCCTGATTGCCCGAGGTCGAGCCGTTGATGAGAAAGTGGGTCTCCTCGGCTCCGAACGTTTCGGCAGCTAACTCCTGGGCCTCTTTGATCTGGCCCGTGGGCCGATGCAGGTCGTCGATTCCTAGCACTTCGGTAAGGTCGGCCCACAGGGTAGGAGTGCCCAGCAGGCGATGCAGTTCGGGGTCGGCGCCGCGTCCGCCCTGATGGCCGGGAACGTGGAAGGAGAGCACCCCCTGGGCCAGGTGGGAACGGATCGCCTCGAGATAGGGCGCTCGAGCTTGCTCGGGTCGACTGGTCAAGAAGTTCGATTTACCCGTGGGAGGCGGCGGCCCCTGCCACCGGAAGTAGCTCTACCCGCTGCCCAGGTTTGAGGGGCCAGCGCTGATCGGCGCGACCTTCTCGGCAGGCCAGTTCGAGCAGACCGTGCGAGCTCCAGAGAAGCAGCGGCTCTCCGCTCTGGGCTTCGCCGTAGGTGCGGCGCATGTGAAGCTCTTGACCGGCGAAGCTCCAGCGGCTGTCGGCGTGGAAACGGTCCTTGCCCAGCAGATGGGACAGGTCCAGGGCGACGTTGCCGAAGTGGTCGACCGAGAGGACGCTGGCTTCGACACGGGCGTCTTCAAATTGGGGGGCAGGGAAATCCAGTTCGACCATCTCCTGACGGGGCTGGCCCAGTTCGCTGAAGGGGGCACCGGCCGCGAGTTTGGCTGCGGCGGGCGCCATGACATCGCGACCGTGGAAGGTACGGCTCGAGGAGGGCGGCACGGGCAGTTCGACGATTTCGAGCGGCGGGCCCAGCAGGCGCAGCGCCCTGGTGAGCAGCCCGTTGTCGGGGGCGATGAAGCGGGCGGTCTCGGTGCGCACGCCGATCACGCGGCGCTCGGTGCCCACGCCGGGGTCGACGACGGCCAGGTGGACGGTGCCGTCGGGGAAGTAGTCGATCGCCTGCTCGAGTTGGAAGCTGCCGCCGCGGATGTCCTGAGGGGCGACGTTGTGAGTCAGATCGACGATCTTGGCGTTGGGGCAGTGCTTGAGGATCTGGCCTTTCATGACCCCGACGTAGCAGTCTTTGTGGCCAAAGTCGGTGAGCAGGGTGAGGATCGGCATGACTGGCCCCTTCGTGATGGAAGGCTGGAGGCCCTGGAGAGGCGAGCTGGCCAGGTTCGTGGTCGCGGGTCGGGGTCGCGTGGGTCGGGCCTCGCCTGGGCTAGCTCAGCAAAACGGCGAGCTCTAGCCCGCTGGTTCGTGAGCTAGCCCACTCCGAGTCGGCTGATCCGCCCACTCGGGCTCGGCTTTCGTCGCAAGCCCACTCCGAGTCGGCAGATCCGCCCACACGGGCTCGGCTTTTGTCGCAAGCCCACTCCGAGTCGGCTGATCCGCCCACTCGGGCTCGGCTTTTGTTGCAAGCCCACTCCGAGTCGGCTTTTCCGCCCACTCGGGCTCGGCTTTTTGTCGCAAGCCCACTCCGAGTAGGCTGATCCGCCCACTCGGGCTGGGCTTTTGTCGCAAGCCCACTCCGAGTAGGCCTTTCCGCCCACTCGGGCTCTACCCGCGCCCTCTCAGGCCCTGGCGGAAGTCGATGTTGGCGGCCAGGTCGGGGTAGTCGATCAAGGGGTTGCGGTTCCCCTGAAGTTCTTCGATGGCGGCGTTGCGGTGCTTCTCCCACAGGTCGGGCGGGAAGCGGCGGCTCCAGTCGAGCATCATGTTGATGTCGTCGGCGTCGTAGCGGCTGATGGCGCCGGGGTAGCGGATCATGAAGTACAGGGTGGCGCGGGCGGCGGCGCCTTTGCCCCCGAGCGGCTCGAAGGTGCGGCCGGGGCCGACACTGCCGCACTGCTCGCGCCAGTTGTCGTCGGCTTTCTTGAACTCGTCGTAGGGCAGGTTGCCGCGCCAACTGTTGCAGCGCTGTTCGCAGGCGAAGAGGTGGTGCAGGTCGCCGCGCTGGGGCTGCGCCTTGTTGAACCACGACTGGGGAACCACGTGCTCGCAGTTGAGGGCGGCAGTCTCCTGAGTGGCCAGGGCGACGGCGGCGGCTTCGGGCGAGAAGGCCGCGGCGGTCAGCGTCATGGCGTTTTCGGCCAGCCGGGTGGTCTGTCCGACTTCCCAGTCTTCCACGATCGCCTTGGCGGGCGACATGGACGTCTGCGAGTACAGCGACTTCAACTGACCATCGGGGTGAAGGTCAACCCAGGGGTACAGATGCTCCGAGGGGCGATAGTTCAGCTCTTTGGTATGGCTGGATTTGAGTTTTTCGGCTAGCTGCTGGAACAGCGTCTTGCCGTCGGCCTTCCAATCGATGTTCTGGTAGTAGGCGTCGCGGGCTTTGCCGTCTTTCTCGGCGTTGAAGTATTCGCGCTCGGCGAACGTTTCGACCTGGGCCAGGACCTTGTCGAGGCCGGTAACGTCTTTAGGACGGCGCGTGGGCTCGTTCGAAGGGACCGGGGCGGCCGCCGGAAGGTTGCAGGACGAGGTCAGACTGACTTGATCACTGGGGGTGGCTGCTTCGGGGAGGGGCAGGGGGGAGCCGGACGCGATGTGCGGGCGACGCCAACTTGTCGCCGAGAGGCGCTGAGTGGGGATCTCCATTGGCTCTATGGTAGTCGCCCGCGGTTGACGAGAATGTTAAGAGAATGTTGCTGTACGGAGGGACCCGACATGTTTTGCGCCGGGTTTTCCAAGCGGCGAGCAGGTTGCAACACGATATCTCGCCTGCTGGTCGCGCAAAGAGCTGACGATCAGTTCCCTCTCGAGTTGGGGAGAGAACCCCCAATGAGACCACGATCAAACATCGAGATTGTTAAAAGAATGTAACCTCTTGGGAATCTGCTAGACGAGGCCGTACAGTGTGGGACACAGCCTATGTGGGCTCTCTCACAGGACTCGAAAAAATCCACAGATAGAGGATGGCATGAACCTTCCCAGAGTGACGTTAAGAAGCACGATCGACGCCTCGCTATGCCGCAGGCGGACACAGCGTCAGCGCATTCGCGCGGCCAGTGTAACCTGCTGGAGCGCTGGACACGCTCCGGCCGAGGCTACGGTGATCGAAGCCGACGTCAAAGGGGCTCGTCTGATGCTGCCGTTCTCTATCGACACCAATGACCGTCTGCGCGTCGCCTTCCGCGACGAGATGGGCCTCTACCAAACTCGGGTCGCCCGGGTTGCCTGGATTCAGTCTCTGAGCACGGGGAAGACCGTTGCCGGCATGGCTTTCGACGAAGAGCTGATCCCCGCTCTCGCCGCCTAAGTTTCCCGCCTTTCCCGAACTCCAGCACGTCAATCTTGCTCGTCTCGTCAGCGCAACGCGACCTTGCCGTTGGCGAGAGTGGCAATCTTGCTCGTCTCGCCAGTGAAACGCGGTCTTGCCGTTGGCGAGAGTGACAATTGGCGCGAAGAATTCGAGAGGGATTTCGATTTCGGCGGGCAGAAAGCCCGAGGGCGATGCGGAACCTACATTTTCAAGCCGGCGGTTGCACTCTGATCGAGGTGCCGGCGCCCTCCCCCCAGCCCGGACAGGTGCTGATCCGGCTCAAGGGCACTCTGCTCGACGAGACCCACCTGCAGGACTACCGAGCCGGTACTCAGCAGGCGCCGTTCCTGGTTTGTGGAGAGGTGCTGCAGCCCGGGGCCGGAGTGATCGGGTTGCGACGTGGTCAAGCCGTCCTTACCGTCTGCACTCAGCCGCTCGGAACCTACTTGCTGGTGGCCCACGAACGGGTGATGCCGGTGGCTCAGAACCGCGCGGCCTCTTGCATGCTCCTGGGTATCGCTCTGGCCCTCAAAGCGCTGCCCGCCGCCGAAGAGTTCCCCGAGTCGACCGTAATCGGCGGCGCGGGGTTTGTCGGACTGGCTCTCTCGGCGCTGCTGAAAACCACCCCTCCATGGGTCTTCGGCGTCAGCGACGCGGCTCTGGTCTGCGCAAAAGACCTGGGCGCCTCGCACACCAAAGAGTGGTCGCAGGCGCTGGAAGAGTTAGCCGAGCAGGCGGTGGAAGAGCGGGGCTACGGGGCGGCCTTGATCGAGACCACCGGCCGACTGGAAAACCGCCAATGGGCCGAGAACCTCACCCTTAAAGGCAGTACCGTAGTGCTGGCCACCCCTAGTGGTCCCGGCGGCGACGAACTGGTGCTTGACGCGGCACGCCTGCACTACGACCAGATCACCTGGAAGGCTCTGGGCCCCCTGGAAGCTTCCGATATTACGCTGGCGGGGGAACATTTGGACAAGATCCCCGATTCTATGGTCAGCGACTGCCTGCCGTTCTCTCAGATCGAAAAAGCGTTCGAACTGCTCGACGCCGAGCGCGGCGTGTGTTATCTGATGTCCAACGACAGCGATTTTTGAACCGGAGAAACCGATGACTTCACCTGTAGCCACCGCCACCATGAAGGCGGCCAAAGCTTTTGACTATGACGATGTGCGTATCGTCGACCTGCCTGTGCCGGAGATCGGGGAAGAGGAAGCTCTGGTCAAAGTGCACGTTTGCGGCATCTGCACCGGCGACGTGACCCCCTGGTACATCAAAAAGAAATGCCCCATCGTGGTGGGACACGAGCCTTGCGGCGAAATCGTGGCGCTGGGCAGCAAAGCCGACCCTCGTTTCAAAGTGGGCGACCGGGTGTTTATCCACCACCACGCCCCCTGCCACAACTGCCGTCACTGCGCCGGAGGCCACTTCAGCATGTGTGCGACCTGGCGCAGTTCGAACCTGGATCCGGGTGGCATCGCTCAGTACGTGCGGATCGCCAAGGTGAACCTCGAGCACGATACCCTGATTTTGCCTGACGATGTGGATGACGCTCAGGGTGCCTTGATCGAGCCGATCGCCTGCGTGGTCAAAGCGTTTCGTCGCGCCCGCTTCAAGAAGGGCGACCGGGTGGCCATCATCGGCCTTGGCTTTATCGGCCAGGTGATGGTGGCTCTGGCTAAGCACCATGGCGCTGAAGTCATCCTGGCCAGCGATTTCGTGCCGTTCCGTCGCGAGCGGGCCCTGGAACTGGGGGCGGACGCCGTTTGCAACCCCGAACAGGACGGCGATTTTGTCGAGTTCGTGCAGCAGCGCACCGAAGGGATGGGAGCCGACCTTGTGCTGGTTGGCCCGTCTTCGCCGGCCGTCATCAAGGACGGCATCCGCATGGCGGCCCCCGGTGGCCGAGTGCTGATGTTCATGGCGCCGCAGCCCGGCGTGATGATGGAAGTCGAGCCGAACGACCTGTTCTTCCGCGAAATCGACCTGATCGGCTCTTACTCTTGCGGTCCCGACGACACTGTCGAGACGCTGGAGTTGTTGCGTCAGGGCGTCTTCCCCACAGAGAAGTTCGTGACCCACCGCCTGCCTATCGAGGAGACGCTGCAGGGCTGCCGCATCACGGCCGCTGCCGGCGACTCGCTCAAAGTGCTGATCGACGTTCCCTAGTCAGCTCGAGAAAGGTACTGAAAACAGGCCCGCTCCACGCGGGCCTGTTCCCTATCAGGACGGACTCTCCTGAAGTTCTTGCACCAGCCTGGTCACCTGGTTGTCGATCTCCCGCAGAGCAGGGTTCTCGACCAGGCCCTGGCCGGAGAGGTCTTTTTCCAGGCCAGGGGCGTTGACGACGACGACAAAGTTTTCCCCATCCCACTGGACCGGGGGGCGCTCGAAGGTAAGGCCCTGAACGATGTAGAGCGCCCTGGTTGGAAGAATGGCGTGGCGGCTCGACAGGACCAGGCAGGAGAAGGAGCCGGTGGAGGGCCTGGAGAGGATCTCGCTGTGAGCTAACTCTTCAGGGGTGATCGGCAGCTGCGGCGGCCCGGCCAGATGTATCCCCTTGCGAACTACCGGCAGTCGGAGCGGCAGACCGATCGGTTCTCCGTTGACGCAGATCGGCACCTCCGAGTGGACGAAGCCTTCTCGCAGGAGAGCCACCTCGGGGACCTGGTCGCCCAGCAGGCGTCCCACCAGACTGGACAAGCGGGACACGCTTTCCTCTAGAAGCCAGACCAGCGCCCCTCCGCCCCCGTCGAGTAGGCGTAAGCCGTCGGCGTCGGCGAGCAGACGCTGCTCCTGGGCTTCGAAAGTGACCCTGGCTCCCTTCCGTAGAGCGGCCGTGGACGTTGCGATCAGCAGGTCGCGGGCGCCAGGAGCGGCGGACCCGGGTGCTCCGAGGAGACTCTCGAGATATCCCGTGGGCAGGGCGAGAGGGCCACGCGGCCGCACCTCGAGCCGCCCCACCTCGTGGGTGATCTCTACGGCAGTGGCGCCCCGCCCGATAGCCCAGGAGACGAGATGAAGCAGGTAGCGGCGCTCGTCCGCCAGCGCGAACTGTCCAAGCTTACGCCAGACCTGTTCGGGGTCGAGAGTGAACGCTCCCTCGCTGTCCCACTGGCCTTGCTCTCGAAAGGAACGCAGCAGTTCGTCATCCACGGGAAGGCCGGGAGAATCAGGCTTTGCTAGCCAGAAGTTTATCGAGAGCTTTCAGGACGGCCTCGTCATGAGCTTCGACCTTGACGCTTTTCCAGGTCTTGGCGACGACTCCGTCTGGACCGATCAGGAAGGTCGAGCGCTGCAGGCCCATGTAGGCCTTGCCGTACTGTTTCTTCTCGCGCCAGGCGCCGTACTGTTCAGCTACCTTGTGATCGTGGTCGGCGAGCAGGGGGAAGTTCAGTTCGAACTTCTTGCTGAAATCCGTGTGGGAGGCCATATCGTCAGGGCTGACGCCCAACACTACAGCGCCTCGCGATTGGAAATCGGCCTTGCGGTCGCGAAAGGCACAGGCCTGCTTGGTGCAGCCAGGCGTGTCGTCCTTAGGGTAAAAATAGAGCACCACGGGCTTTCCGCGGAACTGAGAGAGCGTGACCGTGTGGCCTTCTCCGTCGGGAAGTTCAAAGTCGGGGGCGTTACTGCCGCTTTCAATCCAATCACTCATGCCGAGGCCTTCTGCCCTTTCCATTGGGGTCCTGTGGCTGACTCTGTCGGAAGGCGAAGGGATCGGCGCGGTTGTCGCGTTTTTCCCGCTTCTCGGCCGGCAGGGTTTCCGCCATTTCCCTCGGAGCACTCAACCTATGAAACCTGAAACTCTTGCCATTCACGCAGGCTATCAAACCGATCCCACCACCAAGTCGGTGGCTGTACCTATCTACCAGACGGTCGCTTATGAGTTCGACGACGCCCAACACGGCGCGGATCTCTTCAACCTGGCCGTCCCCGGAAACATCTATACCCGCATCATGAACCCCACCTCGGACGTGCTGGAAAAGCGCGTGGCCGAACTCGAAGGCGGGATCGCTGGACTGGCCCTGTCGGCGGGCAGCGCGGCGGTGACCTACGCCATCATGACGATCGCGCAGAAGGGCAACAACATCGTCTCCGTGCCGCTGCTCTACGGCGGAACGTACACCCTGTTCGCCCACATGCTGCCCTCCCTGGGCATCGAAGTGCGCCTCGCCGAAGACGATTCGCCCGAGGCGCTGGCCAGGCTGATCGACGACAAGACCTCGGCAGTGTTCTGCGAGTCGATCGGCAACCCGGCCGGTAACGTCGCCGACCTGGAAGCGATCTCGAAGATGGCGCACAGCTTTGGCGTTCCCGTGATCGTGGACAATACGGTCGCCACCCCCGCCCTGATCCGACCCTTTGACTGGGGATGCGACATCTCGGTGCACTCGTTGACCAAGTATATGGGCGGCCACGGCAACTCGCTGGGCGGTGCCATCATCGACAGCGGGAAGTTCCCCTGGGCCGAACACAAAGAGCGCTTCCCCTTACTCAATAATCCGGAAGCGGCCTATCACGGCGTCGTCTACACGGATGCTCTCGGTCCGGCCGCCTTCATCGGTCGTGCGCGCACCGTGCCGCTTCGCAATATGGGCGCCGCGCTGTCTCCCCTCAACGCCTTCCTCCTCCTGCAGGGCATCGAAACGCTGCCGCTGCGTATGGAGCGCCACTGTGACAACGCTCTGGCGGTAGCGAAGTGTCTCAAGGACCATTCCAGCGTCGAGTGGGTTCACTACGCCGGTCTCGAGGACTCGCCGTACTACAGCCTGGCTCAGAAGTACGCCGGCGGCAAACCGTCCGCGCTGCTGACTTTCGGAATCAAGGGAGGCTTCGAGGCGGGTCGCAAGTTCTACGACGCGCTGAAGCTGTTCAAGCGTCTTGTGAACATCGGTGACACCAGGTCGTTGGCGGCTCATCCCGCTTCCACCACTCATCGCCAGTTGACCGAAGACGAGTTGAAGACGGCGAAAGTCACGCCCGACATGCTCCGCCTCTGCGTCGGCATTGAGCATATCGACGACATCAAGGCTGACCTGGACCAGGCGCTGGCTGCTGCGAAGTAGTCGATAGGACAAAGACTATTCCGGGTGGGGGGCCGAAACGCCCCCCACTCGGGTATAAGTAGAGAGACATTCGTAACCAGGAGCCGCTCGTGAAGTTTATCGCCGTCTATCGGGACCCCAAGAAGAAGAATCTCCAGCGACTCGAGGTTATGGTCATGGTCCTGGCTCTGCCGGTCGCCCTGGTCTGGGGCGCTCGCTCTTATGCGGACTGGTCGGCTTTTCAGCAGGCCGAAGCGCTTTTCCACCAGGGCGACGCCCATCTGCATGCTGGGCGCTCGGACGAAGCGGTCGTTTCGCTGGAGAAGGCCGTCGGTGTCTATCCCGAGTTCTATGGAGCGTGGGAATCGCTGGGAACAGCCTGGCACATGATGAACAATCACGAGAAAGAGCTGGACGCCTATAAGCGAGGCGTCGCCTCGCTTCCTCAAAGCGGCGAGCTTCACCGTGAGCTCGGGGCGGCTTATCATGAGCTCGGTGAGCACAAGAAAGAGCTCGAGCACTTGACGACGGCCCAGACGATTCTCGGTAAAGACGAGATCTTCACGACCCGTTTGCTGGACCGGGCCACTCGGGAAGCCGCGGGGACCTACCCCAAATCCGAGCCCAAAATTGCGCGGGCTTCCGAGGCGGCCCACGACGGGCACGATCGCGCTCCGGGTCAGGAGCATTCTCCCGAGCCCGAGCATTCCCATAGCCCGGGTGACGGTCATGAGCACTCTCACGACGACGGCCACGGCCACCCCCCGACGACGACGGCGACTCCCTAGGCTAGGCGCAGGCCGGTTAGGTGGGAGGGTAAGCCTTCCAGAAGCTGGGTCCCCTCACTCAACGCAAGGCTGAACTGGCCCGGCCAGTAGACCGTAGAGCCAGGGAGTAGCACCTTCAGAGCTACCGGCAAAAGGTGAGGCGCCGCGCAAAAGATCCAGAGTTCGTAGATCTCGCGGGCGAGCCTGGGCAGCTGTTCCTCCGGGTAGACTTGCGAGCCCATGAGCTGCGAGGATAGCCCCAGCTCCCGGAGCCGCTGGCGCAAGGCGTCGATGGCAAAGCCCCCATCGTGCAGCACCAGCAGGCGGTAGCCGCGTCGGGCCAGCTCCAGAATCAGCTCGTCATCAGGCGGGTCGCAGATCACCGTGCGGGAACCCGGCCGGGTCCGAGGGGGGAGCAGAGCCGCCCAGAACGGCGGCTCTGCCCCGGGGGAGGGTTGGCTGA
>JAEXNA010000080.1 GCA_023447635.1 Vulcanimicrobiota bacterium
ACCTGGACCTGTCCTCCGGACGAGGGCGGGGGGGCCGTGTTGTTGTTATTGTTCGAATCACCGCAGCCGAGCATGGCGGCCAGGCCGACCATCATAAGGGCTTTGCTGTATCTTCCGAGCTTCATAGACGAAAAGTTCCTTCCGAGGGAGTTGGGACCCGGTCGCCGAGGCGGGGCTCGGGACTCGTGGGTGGTGGGCCGTTCCCGCGTGGGAAAGCTCATTCCTGCAGGCCCAAAGGCAGGGCCGTGACGAACCGCAACTCGTGCGCGTCGGCTGGATCTGGCTGTGGGTTTTAGGAACGCTTCTGGGGGTGGGCTGTCAGCCTTACCTCGACCACGAAGTGACGCTGGCCGGAGCGGCTCCAGAGGCCGGTCGCCTGGGCCCGCGGCGTCAGCTTCAGCTCGTCGAGATGCGGGGCGACGAGCAGTCGCTGCTGTTCCTTTTCAATCAGCCGCTTCGGCTTCCCGGCTCCGTCGAGCGCGAGCCGCCGTTTCGGCCGCGCCTGTACCCGCCGGTCGAGTTTTCCAGCGTCGAGTATGATGGCGTGGCCGGGGTGCGGGTTCGATTTGCCGCAGCGCTGACTTTCGCCACCCGCTATCAGGTCGAGATCCCGGCGGGCTGGCGGTCTTTGACCGGGATGCCTTTTCTCTCCGCCTCTCGTCAGGACTGGAGCACCCCGCGCCCAGAGCTGCTCTCGGTGACCAGCGCTCATAGCCCGCAAGGGTCGAAGGGGGCCTCTCTCGAGGTTCCGCTGGGAGAGCCGCTGAAGTTGACTTTCAATCAGCCCGTCGTCCCGGGCTCGCTCTCCTCGCTGCTGATCTGGGAGCCGCTCGACCGGGAAGCGGCTAGCGGCTCCCCCCGCCTGGAGGGGGTGCCGGAGGAGGCGAAGGGTCAGCAACGGACCTTCCTGCTGTGGCCCGGCCGCAAGGATGACGGAACCTACCGTCTGGCCCTGGAGCCAGGTCTCAAGGGAGTGCAGGGGGCGCTGAGGGGAGCCGGCGCTAGAGAGCTTCTGGTCGAGGTAGGCGAGCGCCCTTTAGCCTACCTTGGCCCTTTTTATCCCGGTTTGGAGGACAAGGATAGCTCTTTGACCCTGAGGTTCTCCTCGCCAGTCTCACCGGCCGAGCTACGTCGCTGCCTGGTCTGCTTGCCCCGAGGCGTGCCCTTTCCGAGCATCGAGACAGGGGAGGGAGGGCTGAAGCTGCGTTTTCCGGGTCCGCTGCCCGAGAAGCTGGTCCTGACCCCAGGGATGCGGGCCGACGACGGAGCGCGCTTCGCGGGAGAGCTGGCGCTGACCCTGGCCGACGGCTCGCCTCGAGCGTTGCCTGCCGAAGCGGCAGTCCTGCGCGGCGTCTCACGTTTTTTTGCTCCCGGAGCCACGGTTCGGCTTGGCGCTTTCTTTACCGAGCCGCCCGAGTGGTCTCACGGCGAGGCGAAAGAGTGGCGAGTCTGTCGTGACGACGGCACCGTGCTCTTCCGTCGGACGGTGGACCCTGGTCAGACCTCGGTCGCTCTGTTGGACTTTCCCGCCCCTGATGGCGCTGGGGACTACCGGGTCGAGCTGTTTCAGGAGCAGGATCTCCTGGCCTCGTTCCCGTTCACCGTAGGGACGACGGCCCGCGATGGGGAGAGCTACAGCCTGGAGCTGTCTCAGAAGGATTCCGGCTATAGCGCAATTCTGTCGAGAGACGGCGGTCGCCACAGGAAGGTGGGGTTGAGAGCCTTGCTGGTCTCTTACGACCCACCGCGGCCTCCCGGCTGGTGGTGCGCTTCGGGGTTCCTTCCCACCTGGAAAGGGCTCCGTTCCAGCTCGGACGCCACGCTGGAGGTGGCCCCCGAAGAGTTGGCCGGCGGAGGCCTGCTGACCGTCGAGGCGTTCGACCGGGAGCGGCCCGAGCTTATCCTGGCGCGCCAGACGGTCACCGTCCTTCCCACCGCGGCGCGTTTAGAGCTGCAGTCCGACGCTACTGCTCCCAGCGGGGTCCGCCCCGTGTTGCTGGGTGCCGTAGGGTCGGCGGCGGTGCCCAGCGCGGAGCTGTCGCACCGACTCTCCCCCTTTGGCCCCCGCACCACGCTGAGCGCCAGGGTCCGTTTAGAGGACGGCCAGGAGCTCAGCGCGCGCTGGGAGCTTGGCTCGGCCGAAGACGAAGGGGAGCCGTCGCCCCGCCTGAGCGTGGACCGGCTGGACGGTAAACAGGGCGCGCTTTCCGCTGGCGAGGCGGGCCGTTGGAGTGTGGCCTGGGAAACCGGGCCGCAGGCCGCTTCGGGTCCGGCGCTCTCCGTGTGCGGGCCAGAACTCCCCGGCTGGCCCGAGGGAGGCGGATGGAGCGGACGACCCGGCCCGCCGGGAGAGCCGCTGTTGCCCCTCGGTTGGCCCAACTGGGGCGAGAGCCAGGAGATGGAATTGACCTCTCCGCTCGACGAGCAGGTGCGCTCTCTGCCGCCCCAGGCTGGGCCCGGGCGCTGGGAGATGGTCGGTCGCGGAGTGGACGGGTCGGTTTGGCAGGCTCAGCTTCGGCTGCAGGTTGCCGCCGTGGCCAGCTGGGCCGGATTCGCACCGACCGGCGTCCGTTCCGGCGATAGCTATCGAGCGGGAGTCGTGTTTCGGGCTGCTCCCGGCGCCAGCGGAACCGAGGGGTTGACGGCTCAGGCCGTGGGCGGGCCCGGTTGGCTCTCGCCGGTAGGTTTTCTTCAGACATCCGGGGTTTTGAAAGGCGAGGGGAGCGCCTCGCTGGGGTTTTCCTATCGCACAGACCCGACGGCCGTTCCGCCTTTGAAGCTGGCCTGGGAGACCGCTAGCGGTGGGGAGCGGCATCGCCTGGAGAAAGACGTCGCGGTGTGGACGGCCGAGCCTTTGTCGCAGGGAGCAGGTCGGGCTACCCTGGGCCCGGGTGAGGTGCGACGGCTGCGCCTGGAGGGGGCGCGACCGTGGCGCTTAGAGCTCGTCTCTCCGCAGGGCAAAGGCGTCTCGGCCACGGTTTCTGTGGACGGTCCTGACGGCTCCCTGGGCAAGGTCCACCTGAGCGGCGGTAGCCCGACCGTGGTTTTGCAGGGGCGAGGACCGGGGACCGTGACGTTGTCTCACGACAAGGGGGCGTCGTGCGCCTTCGAGATCTTTCGCCTCGAGCCGGACGAAGGGGCGGTGCGGCCATGGGGAGAGCAGTTCTACCTGTTCCGAGAGCTTCTCGATGCCCAGGGGCGTCCCACCGATCGGTTGAGCCGGGCGACGCCCGGAACCTGTCGTCTGACCCTCCTTGCACCGGACGACCTGAGCGAGGCTATCCTGCGAGTCCCCCTTCCGGGCGGGGTCCAGGCGCTCTGGGTCGAGCCGCTGATCGCGCAGCGGCCGGAGACCCCGCGGGTGGCCTGGAGGGTGGCGGATGGAGAGCTGAGATTTTCCCTGCACGAGCTTCCGGCGGGGGAGTACGTATGGGAGATCGGCTTGAAGCCCGAGACCGACGGAGATTTCCTCTGGCCTACCGCGCGGGGCTACGGCGACGACGCGCTGCAGGCGCTTTCGGGATCGTCTCGCCTGCAGGTCGGTCGATGAGTCTCAGGCGGGTTTTTCCTTGCGATTGAAGGCCAGGTAGCCTCGACGCAGCTCTAGCTGACGGGTCAGCTTACGAGAGGTCACCTCTTGCTTTTGAGCTCGCGAGTTCAGCCTCTGGTAAACGGGATGCGCGAGCAGGCCGAAAGGCCCGAGAAAACAGCAGCCCAGGGCCGTGATGAAGGTGCTTTCGCGCGCCAGTAAGGGACGGTTTTCATAGACGGGCGCGGGCGAGCTGAGCATCAGGTCGACCTGCCCTTTCCAGACGGTGGACATGCGCTCGAAATCGGCTTCGACCGCAGTATCTTGCACCACCTGAAGCCCGGTCAGGTCAGTTTTCAGATGCGACCCGTCGAGGATGGCAAAGGCGCCGCCACCGGCCTCATGGCCTTTCACGGGATGCAGCATCACCCCGTCTTTGACGTAGTAAAGGTAAGAGCTCCCGTACAGGTGGATAGGCACGGCAGACAGTTCGGAAAAGAAACCTTCGTCGAACATCGGAGAGGTGAACCCCGCTGGCACCCGCAGGCGAAAGACCGGGGGCAGCAAGGGAGAGAAATCGCTGAGCCCTTCGGGAAGGTTGGCCTTGCGAGGCGCGCCTTTGCAGATCGAAGGAGCTACTGCAGGCCAGCGCAGCCGCGGCCCTTCGCGGTTCATCAGGGTGAGCGCACCCAGGTAGGGCGAGGTCAGCTCGGCCACCGGGTCGGCGGATGAGGCAAAGGTTGGCAGTGTCGGCGCCAACGGGACGCCGTCGAGCAGGATCGGCATAGGGGCAAAGGCGCAGCGACCGGTCAGCACGCTCTGTTCGGCCGACATGGGGTTGAAGGAGAGTCGAGACGAGGCTTTGCTCAGGAAGAACAGGAAGAAGCGGCGCCCCGAATCAAGAGGGGCGGTGCGGGGGAAGGGGGCGTCGCGGAACACCTCCGAGCGCCCTTCGGCCAGAGACAAGATGGTGCCCTCTCCCTGGTCGTCCCACTCTCCCCACATCAGCTCTTTGGGGTTCTGGCCGGCTACCGCGCAGATGGCCAGGGCCAGGTAGGAGCGAGCCGGGTCGGATTCTTCTAAAGGAGCGGCCAGGGAGCGGCTCAGTGCGTCGACCGAGACGGTTCGGTCGCCGGCCTCGGTTTCGAAGAAGACCAGAGCGGCGCGCTTCAAGAGCCGCACGTGCAGCTCTTTCACGCCCAGACGAACGGCGCACTGGACCAGCTTCAGCAGATAGTCCTCGGGGTGGACCAGGGCGTGCGAGGACAGCTTCTTGACGGCCTTTTCCAGAGCCAGCGTAAAGGAACCGACGGACTCTACCTGTCCGGCGGCACGCTGGCCCTCCATAAAAGCGCTAAGGTCGTTCACGGCTGACCCATTCCCCGTTCTTCCCCACCAACCTGTGGGGGAAAATGAAGAAAGCCGTGACCTCGATGAGGGGCACGGCCGGTGTTTTCTGGATGGGAAAGTTGGGCTAGTTGCCCAGCTTGTTGTTTTCGCGGCGACGCTGCTCGGCGCCGGTCATCCAGTTGTTAGGGTACATGGTGTACTCGGGGAAACCCGGGTCCTCCAGGCAGCGCTTGGTGCGCAGCCAGACTTCGCGAACCCGACGGTCCCGGCACTCGGGATCGAAGAACTCGAACCCGTCGAAGTGCTTTTCCAAGTATTCTTCTTTGTACTGCACGTTTTCTAACCTCTTTCGGCGTCTCTCGCTCTGGGCGGAGCAACCTGACGCCCACAGTTATGTTCTGCCCCAGGAAATCCTCCCGATTTTGCAAAGGAATCTCCCCATGCAATCAGACGCCGTCAACATCGCGCTTTTTATCGACTTCGAGAACCTCGCCATCGGGGCGAAACAGTCTGGCTACAAGAAGTTCCAGATCGACCTGGTGCTGACGCGCCTGCGCGAGATCGGCCGCATTCTCTACAAGCGGGCCTATTCGGACTGGAGCAGCTTCGACGACTATCGGATGGAGTTTCACGGCGCCGCCATCGAAATGTTCGAGATTCCGCAGCGTCACGCCGGGGGCAAGAACAGCGCCGACATCCGTATGGTGGTTGACGCTCTGGACCTGGCCTACACCCGACCGCACATCGACACCTTCGTTCTAGCCTCGGGCGACAGCGACTTTACTCCGCTCGTGACCAAGCTTCGTGAGAACAACAAGACCGTTCTGGGGCTGGGGGTGAAGAATTCCACCTCGAAACTGCTGGTGGAAACCTGCGACCAGTTCATCTTTTACGAAGATCTCATGCGCGGTCAGAAGGGGAAAGAGCGCTTCAGCAGCGTTACCAACAAGAAGAAGCGAGAGTGCTTCGAACTGCTCAGCGACGCCGTAGCCGCCTTGCAGCGCCAGAATCGGGAGATCCTCTGGGGGTCGCTGGTCAAGCAGACGATGGAGCGCCTGCAGCCGACCTTCGACATGGAGTATTACGGTTTTCGCAGCTTTTCGGCCCTGCTCAAGGAGGCCGAGAACAGCGGCGTCGTCTCTATCGAAAAGGACGACCACAGCGGCTCCTACATCGTGCTCGACCTTGGGTCGTATCAGGGGCGCGAAGGCGTTCAGGGGTAGACTTCCACGACCTCTACCGTGAATGCCCCAGGCGGTGGGGCAAACGTTCTACCGATCTGGTTTCTTTCAACCATGCAGGTATGCTGCCGGGCGTTTCGTAACATACGCACCTCCGGGCTCCAACCCCCGCGACCTCAGGCCATGATCTGGGTTCGCTCCAGCCGCGTCCCGATCTGACGTGGTACATCCGTTTTAATATCAAAGGGAGGGGTATGATGCTGGCGGATTTGTGGAAAGGTCGGTGTTTTGCATGAAGGTTCCCAAGTGGAAGAGGGGGGCGGTCGCTATGTTACTGGCGGCCGGAATGGCGGGCTCTTGGAGCTCGCCTGCGCAGGCCCAGCGACTCCCCGAGACAGGCACGCAGTCGTCGCCTGTTCAGGTCGACGACGAGACCGCCCAGTCAGGGCAGAGTACGGAAACTCCGGCTCCCGAGGGCACGCCTCGCACCCTCAAGGTGGACTCTTTTGCGGTCGAAGGCAACTCGTTGCTCAGTGAAGACGAGATTCAGTCCGTGGTGGGCGGCTTCGAGGGTCGCGACCTGACCCTGGCCGAGATGAAAGAGGCGGCGGCACGTCTGACGGACCTTTACCGAGCCAAAGGTTTTCTTCTGGTTCGGGCCATCGTGCCCAAGCAAGAGTTTGGAACGGGGCCCGTCAAGATTCGGGTTCTCGAGGGGAAGGTCGGCGAGGTGCAGGTCGAAGGCGGCAAGCACTACTCCGAGGAGTTCGTCAAGCGTCACATTGACGCTGCCACGGTCGACGGGACCTTGCAGATGGACCGCTTCCAGCGCCAGCTGCTGCTCTTGAACGAATACAGCGACCTCAAGGCTCAGGCCGTTCTCAAGCCGGGCGCCGCCCAGGGAACCGCCGACATCGTGGTCAAAGTCGAAGACAGCAGTCCGATCCATTTCGGACTCGACTACAATAACTGGGGGATTCCGGAAACCGGAGAAAACCGTTTCGGACTGACTTTCGACGCGGGCAACATCTTCGGCGATGGCGACGAGTTCCGCTTCCGCGGCGTGCTGCAGACGCCGACCGACGACGCTTCGACGTTTTTCCAGTTGCGCTACAACACCCCGGTGAACGTCAACGGGACCCGGGTCGGTGTCGAATACCAGCGCGGCGACTTCTCTTCCGGCGACGGCCTGGCCCAGATCCTGGACGTGCGTGGCGATGCGGATATCATCTCCGGCTTCGTCACCCACGCGCTGGTGCGAAAGCTGAACCACACCTCGGACCTGGGGTTGACGCTGTCGCACAAGAGCATCCGTAACGACATCTTCGGTAACGTTCCGCTGGCTCGCGAAGACTACATGTCGGCTCGCGTCGACTACCGTGGCGACTGGCGCAGCGTCAGCGGTCGCTCGCTGGTAGCGGCCTCCTTGACCAAAGGGTTCGGTGGCGACGGCGGTATCCTGACCTCGAACCCGAGGGCCAACGACGACTTCACCAAAATCAACGTAGACGCCCTGCGCATCCAGAACCTGGGCGGCCCGTTCTACGGCGTGCTCCGCGGCTCGGGTCAGATCGGTTTCGATTCTCTGTACTCTATCGAGCAGTTCGCCCTGGGCGGTATCTCTTCGGTGCGCGGCTACACCCAGGCGGAACTGCTGGGCGATAGCGGCTATGCCGTGACCGCCGAGCTTCGCTGGTCGCCGATCAAGGACAACCCCGAGATCTTCCAGGTGGTCACCTTCATCGACCACGGCGGTGTCAGTATCCACGACAAGTTCCCCGGGGAACTTCCGGCCGATTCGCTGACCGGCGCCGGTTTTGGTTTCCGTTCCAGCTTAAATGAGAATACTCATCTTACGCTGGATATCGGTTTTCCCATCTCTCCTTCGGAAACCCGGAGAGGCGACAGCGCCGTGGTTTACGGCGGGATCCAGACCAGGTTCTAAGGGAGGCATAGAGAGCAATGCGATTTTTCACCAAGAGAAAACGTTCCAAGGTCTCCAGGATGATGTTGGCGCTGGCAATGCTGACCTCCCTGGCTGCCACACCGGCGGCCGCGCTCCCTGATGGGGCAACGGTCATCCACGGTGGGGCCAACGTGAACCGGAACGGTCAGACTATGACCATCCAGCAGACGACGCAGCAGGCGATCATCAACTGGAACGGCTTTTCCATCTCGGCTAACGAACTGGTGCAGTTCCTTCAGCCGGGCGTCACCGCCTCGGTGCTCAACCGGGTGACCGGGGTCGACCCCTCGGTCATCAACGGCATCTTGCAGGGGAACGGGAACATCTTCTTGATCAACCCGAACGGGGTCCTGATCGGTCCCGGCGGCATGGTCAACGCAGGCGGCTTCCTCGCTTCCACGCTAGAGCTCAGCAACTCGGACTTTTTGACCGGCAACCTGCGCTTCAAGCAGGGCTCGGGCCACGATCTGGCGGCCCTGGTGAACCAGGGTCAGATCAAAGTGACCGACGGCGGGTTCGTGGTCTTGATGGCTCCATCGGTGGCCAATGAGGGGCTGATCGTCGCCAAGAACGGCGAGGTCGCGCTGGGCGCCGGCAAAGAAGCGACTATGAACTTCGATGGTCGCAACCTGATCCATTTCGCTACTTCGGCCGGTCCCAGCACGGGCGGGACGGTGGTGATGTCTCAGGCTTCAGCCAACAATGTGCTGTCTCAGGTGGTCAATAACCTGGGGATCGAAGAGGCCGGCTCGCTGTCGGTCGGCGGTTCGGTCCAGGCGGGCGACATCACCCTGCAGGGCGTCAACGCCCAGGTGGACAGCGGGACGCTGGTTGGCGAAAATTTCGACATGGACTTCACCGGCGACGTGGATCTGGGCTCCCAGTACACGCTCGACGGCGGAAGCATCCTGGTCACCGCTACCGGGAATATCACTTTCGACACCCTGGTCGCCGAGCGATTGAACAACGTGGGCGGTCTGGTCAGCCTGAGAGCTGACGGCTCGACCGGCATCACCGGCAACAGCGGTGGGGCCGGGATCGCCGCCGACCTGGTGGAACTCGAGGCGACCAACGGCTCGATCAGCACTCAGGTCGCGGCCAACGCGGTGGTGGCCAACGCGCCCAACGGGAACATCTCGCTCAGCCTGCGTCCTGGTATCATCGATAGCACCACCGGCGGAAGCGGGTCGGGTAGTTCGACCGGCACCGGCGGTAGCACCTCGCCGACCACCGGAGGCACCGGGACAGGCGGCACCGGCTCGACCGGCACGGGCTCTAGCGGCACGGGCTCTAGCGGAGGCAGCAGCAGCGGAGGCAGCTCGTCGGGAACTTCCGGGATCAGCAGCGGCTCGCACGGTGTGCGCGGGATCGCTCCCGGCGGCAGCGGCTCTTCATCGTCGTCCTCGGGCGGCGGTAGCGGGGCCACCACGGGCGCGAGCAATCCGATTTACGGCACTGGCGGACGCTCGGCGTCCTCTTCGAGCTCGTCCTCGAACGATGCGCCCAGCAGCGGTACGGACCTCGACGTTCTGCAGCAGTCTGCGGGGACGGACGGAATCACCACGGCGGTCGGCATCAACGGAACTCGCGTGACGGCTCACGCCGGCGGCGACGTTGCGATCGACAGCGTCAACACGGTGGTGGTCGAGCAGATTTCGGGGCGCAACGTCTACGTGCGTTCGCAGACCGGCAGCGTGGTCGATTCGGGTGACCGGGTCGGCGCGGACAACCGCGACATCATCGCTTCCCAGAACGCCAATCTGGTCGCTCGGGACTACATCGGAACCATCGACGATCCGCTCGAAGTGCAGATCGGGGGCGACCTGGACGTGCTGGCTGGCAGCGAGATCGACGGAATTTCGGGCGTGCTGGTCGGCGACGTGCTGGGCCAGTTCCGCCAGAACGACGAGACCGCCGGTGTGGTTCTGCTGAACCCGGGTGCCGGCTACAACAACGGAATCCAGCAAGCGCTGCGCGGTGTGATGGACAACGGTCTTCCGGGCGACGACACGCTGGGCGGCAGCAACGTGGCGAACCTCTACCTGCTGCGCCTGGTCAACGCCGTGGATGACGAGGACTGGCTCCAGCTCCTGCGCGGCACCGTGGTCTGGGAAGACAGCGACGAAGAAGCCACCGAGGCTGACCTGTAGGGATAGCCTCAGGCGAGCAAAGAAAAAGCCCCGAGGCGACTCGGGGCTTTTTCTTTTGCTGTTTTCCGGTCGAACAGACTAGGGGGCGACGACCTGAAAGTTCAGGTCGGCGGTCACCGGGATGCGGTTGATCTTCTCGGCGCCGCCGAACTCGGGGGCGCTCCGGGCGAAGCGGATGCCTCGTCCCTGCAGTCGCTTCGAGGCGTTCCCGAAGCTGGCCGAGGCGTGGCCGTCTCCAGCGGGGGCGCTCAGACCGGCCAGCAGTTCGGCGGCGGCCTCTCGGTCGTCGAACAGCAACGCCTTCAGTCGCTCTTTGCCCGTGCGGTCGGCGTAAGCGACGATACCGGGCTCGGGGATCACCACGTTCTGTCCGGTCCGCACCTGAGCGCTGTCGATGTTCCCGTCCCTCGGGAAGATCGGCATCAAGGTGCCCTCAACACTGTGCTCGACCACCACCAGGTAGCCCGGTTTTCCGACCGTGAGCTGGAACTCCAGCGCTTCTTCCACGCTGACTTCCGACTTGTTCGGCTTCATCGACAGGGCGACCAGTCGGGAGTCGACGTTGTCGACGTTGAACAGGGTCCAGAGGGTTCGACTGGCGATGGGGGAGGGGGACGGTTTGAGAAGCGGACCGGCGCCACCGTATTCGGCCGGGGCGACCGAGTTACCGTCCAGAGCTGCTTTGGCCAGGTACTCGGTCGGGAAGTTCGGGTTTTGGGCTCCGTCAACGTGGGCGGTCACCTGAGCGGCGACGTCCCATTGCACGGTCTGCCATGCGAGCTGCTGGTTGCCCTCGAGACGGTCGCACAGGTAGTGGGTGAAAACGCCCTGAGGCTTGCCAGAGAAGCTGTCTTCGAACGCCTCTTCGTTGAAGCGCGCGGCGGTGATGTAGCAGATCTTGTTGTGGCTGACCCCAGGGATCTTGGCGGCGTCGGCTCCGATAGACCCCAGGTCGCGAGAGCCGTTGGCCGCCGCCGGAGGCAGGTAGTAGCGGCTGGTGAAAAGCGATGGCCCCGATTTTTCGGCGCGCACCCCGTTGAAGCTGGTGTCGAGCACCACGGTGGTCGCTCCGGCGCCAGTCTTCAGCAGCGCCTTGTCCAGCTCTTCCAGCGGATACCCTTTGCTACTTTCCGCTGTGATCAAGCGAGGTGTGTTGGGTCCGCTTCCCATGCCGGCGAAGTAGAACACAAACTGGTCGGCTTTGGCGCCGCCAGCGATGGCCGACTCGATGGCGGCGCGGGTCGCTTGCCCGTCGAGCAGAATGACCGGCTCGACCCCGCGCTGGCGAAGCCGGGCGGCAAAGTCACGGGCGTCGTTGGCAGCCCCTTTGAGCCCGGGAGAGATGCCGGAGGCCTGGTCGACCCCCACCACCACGGCGTAGGTTTTCCCGGCCGAAAAGGCGGTCCCCGTCATGGCGAGCAGGACAAGAGCCAGCACCCCTAGGAGACGTCGCAGGTGGATCGCTGCGGAATATCCCTTGTCATTTTTCATACTGTCCTCCGAGTCTTGAGCCCCCCCGGGGGCACGTTGGGTTCGTCGTCAACTTTTGTCTGAGGCGGGCTATTGGCCCTTCTTCAGCCCTTCGATTTGGGAACGCAGTTGGGCGTTCTCGGCCTTTAAGCGGGCATTCTCCTCGAGCGCCTTTTGCAGACGGGTTTCTGTCGTCTCGCCAGCGGTCGGGCCTCCGCCTAGAGGGGCTCCACCACCGCTGGCCAGGATCCATCGCTCCGGGCCGGGTCCCTCGTAACGAAGCGTCGGCTGCTGTTTGTCGCCGGCGGCCGACGAGGCGCGAGCGACCTGCTCGCGGACGTAGCTAGATAGGGCGCCCAGGGTCACCTTGTCCCCCTGGCGCAAACCTTCGACCAGGTAGTAGGTGAAGAATCCGTGGCCTTTCTCCGGCCATTCGTAGCTACGCTCGCCGACGTTGCAGGCGAACAGGGTCGCCAGATTGCGGCTTTTGACCTCTCCCGCAACGGGCTTGAAAACCAGGCCGCGAGCCAGCGCTTCGGTCATTGGGTTGTCCTCGCTGCCTCGGCCGGCGGCGGGGTCGTTGCGGCAAGCGTCCAGAACCACCAGGGTGTCCTTCGCCTTGCACTCTTCGAGCAGGTCGAACAGCAGGGAGGCGTTGAGGGTGCTTACCGTCAGCGTGGACTTGCTACGGTTATCCGCGTTGTCCATGAGCAAGAAGGTTTCGCCTTCACTTTCTACTCCGTGTCCGGCAAAGTAGAAGAACACCGTGTCGTCGGGCTTGACTCGCTCCTTGAGCCACTCGAGGCGGTACACCAGGTTGGTCAGGCGCGGCATGTCGGCGGGCGACTTCGCGTCCGTGGTGTAGAGAAACAGCTGCTCTTTGGGGACGCCGACGTTGTCCGACAGCGCTTTGGCGAACAGGTTGGCATCGGAGACAGCGAACTTCAGGTCCGACACGCCGCTACGCTGGTACTCGTCAACTCCCACCACGATCGCCCACTTCTTCGAGTCGGGGGCCGCCAGGGTCCAGGAGGTCAGGAGGTGCAGGAGCAGCACCATGATGGTCAGGGTAGACTTTCTCATGTAGGGGAATTCTACCCTGAAGCAGGCGGCTTTATCCAGAGGGGTGGCACACCATGTGACTCAGACCACAATTGGGCCGTCGATTCGACTCAAAGCCCGGGGGTGGTGGTCGGCAAGGGGGGCCGGGCTGTCAGGAGCTGAGCAGGGTCGGCCTCGCCCTTCGGATCGAACTCGGCCCAGCCTTCGCTTCTCCAGCCGTCGGCACGCTCGTCCAGGTCGATAGCGCCATGCGCTTCCAGAGCTTCGGCGACCGTGTCGACCCGCTCGGGGGGCGCCGTCACGGCAACCACGGTCGATCCGCGACGGACGGCCTCGGAGTAAAGGTGGGCGTCCGTTTCGGGAACTCCGAACTCCATCAGAACGCCGACCAGACCGCCCATCACGCCTCCCACAACCACTCCTACCAGAGCCGAAGCGATCGGACCGGCAACCACGGCCGGACCGACCCCGGGCACGGTAAGAAACCCCAGGCCCAGTAGCAGTCCCCCTAAACCGCCAAGCACGCCGCCTGTGGTGGCGCCGGTTCCGGCGTTATGCTCCTCGGGCTGCTCGAGATTATGTAGCTCTTCTTCGCCCTTACCGCCCGCTAACAAGCTGACTTCGTCTCGGGTGAACCCCAAAGCGATCAGCGCTTCGACGGCCTGGCGGGCTTGGGAACGGCTGTCGTAGACAGCCAGGACGGTTTTCTGACTCATGATGTTGTCCTCTCGGGGCCCTGCGGATTGGTGGCTTAAAGCAGAGCCACGGCAAAGTCGACGGCAACGAGGAGCAGCACCAGCAGCATGACGATCAGCACCCGCCCCCCGGCTCGTGGTCTGGGACGGTAGCGAGGCTGATTGGAGATTTGGACTCTTCCGCTTTGCATAGTCTGGCTGCTGACTTCCGACGTTGTCTCATTCCAGTATCTCGCCCGTCCTGACCGCCCGACTCCCTCGTTCGGGGAGCTCGCGCCCCCTCCGGGGTATGGGACGAGCCCGCGATGTGGAGGGCAGCCCCCGGTACGAACGAAGGGGATAGACGATGGCGCCCTCCGAAATCTCCCTCCCTAAACGCTACGAGGTGCTTCGCGAACTTGGGAGCGGGGGCACCAGCGTCGTACTGCAGGCTCGAGACCGGGAGACCGGCCACCTGGTCGCCGTCAAGGTACTGACCAAGGAGCGACTCGAGGACCGGTTCACGCGGGAAGCCGAGCGGCTCTCCCAGCTTTCTCACGCGAATCTGGTGGGCTTCCTGGAAGTCGGGAAACACGACGGTCGAGATTTCCTGGTCATGGAGTATCTGCCTGGGGGAGATCTGGCCAACCATCTGCGCGGCAAAGGTAGCGATGAGATCCTTGCTGTCTTTATCGAGATCTGCGCGGGGTTGGGCTATCTACATAGCCAGGGGATCGTGCACCGCGATGTCAAGCCGGCGAATATCCTGCTCGACGGCGCTGGGCACCCGAAACTGACCGACCTCGGTTCGGCGCGCCAGGTGGACCGGCAGACTCGCATCACTCGCGCGGGCTCTATTCTGGGGACTTACGCCTATCTGGCGCCCGAGCAGATCCAGTCCGCCGACGCCGGCCCTGCGGCCGACCTGTACTCTCTCGGGGTCTGCTTGTTCGAGGCGCTGACCGGTCGTCGACCGTTCACGGTCAAGAACGAGTTCAAGTTGATGAAGGCTCACCTGGAAGAGCCTCCTCCCTCGCTGCACAAGTTCCGACCCGAGCTTCCTTCCTCCCTCGAGAACCTGATCAGCTCGCTGCTCGAGAAGAAGCCTGAAGCCCGCCCGACCACCGCCAAGGTGGTGAGCCGGATGTTAGAGCGCTGCCGCACCGACCTGCAGGTTCATGACAAGCAGCGGTTGGTCGAGAACGACCCGGAACTTGCCATCGAGGGGCTCTCCGAGGCTCAGCGGAGCGTGCTACTGGCGATAGGCTACCTGGGAGAGCGCGCGTCGTTCGCCGAGATCTGCGGCGCTTCCCCTTTCGCCGAGGACCGCACGGACGCGCTCCTGGACTCTCTGATAGAGACCCGCCTGCTGACCTGTCCGGAACAGGACACCTTTGTCCTGACCTTTCCTCGCAAGCTGGTGCTCAACCGGATCACTCCCCGGGTGCGGGAGCTGTTCCAGCGTCGCCTGGTGGGCTCTCGCCAGAGCGCCTCGAGTTCGTCAGGGATGACGACGGTGGGTATGACCGTGACGGCGCCGCTGACCGGGGGAACGACGGTTGGGCTTAGCAGCGGCGGAGCGACCGCCATGGTCGAGCCGACGCCCACTCCAACCCCTCTTCCTACCCCGCGCCGGTTTCGTCCGGGGAAGCTCAGTCGGGCGTCCCGCCTGCTGGTGGCGCTGGCCCTGACCGGGATCGGCAGCGCCGCCTGGGGCTGGAGCCGCTCGGCCGAACTGGTGCTGGCCTCTTACCCGGAAGAAGCTTCGGTGATCGTGGACGGAGAGTGGAGGGGGAGGACCCCCGTGCGGGTGGGCGGCTTGATGCCCGGCTCGCATACGGTTCGCCTGATCCTGGACGGCTACCTGAGCGAAGTACGCGACGTGACGGTCGAGAGCATGCGGCCGCTTCCGGTGGATATCACCTTGAAAGAGAGCCGAGGCCGGTTGTCTCTGGAGAATATCCCGGAAGGGGCGCAGCTGACCATCGGTGGGGCGCTTTACGACCCGGTCGGCCTTTCCGAGCTTGCCCTGAGCGCGGGGAAAACTCGAGTTCGGGTGGTGAAAGATGGATTTCGGACCTATCAACAGGACGTGACCATCAAGGCGGGAGAGCCATCCCAGCTCAAGGTCGAGATGTCCCCGGTCGAGGCCCAGTTAGAGCTGACCTCGGCCCCGGCGGGCGCCTCGGTCCTGTTGGACGGGAAGTTGGCGGGGAAGACGCCTCTGAGCGTTCAGGCGCTACCTTTTGGGCGTCATCAACTGAAACTGACTCTGCCGGATTACGGCGATCACCAGCAGACGTTCGACGTCAGCGAAGACTCTCACCAGCAGCTACATATCGATCTGAAGCCGTTCATCGCCAGCCTGACTCTGGTTTCTGACCCTCCCGGTACGGAGGTGTTCGGCGACGGCAAGCCGCTGGGTAAAACCCCCCTTACCCTGGATCTGGCTCCAGGACCGCTGGCGCTGACCACCCGCCGACAGGGCTACAAAGACACCCGCGACAAGATCGAACTCCAAACCGGTCAGAGCCTGAGCCTGAAGCTGAAGCTGGTCAAAGGCAAGGGGCTCAGCGACGGAACGGCCACGGTAGCGCCCGCTGCCCCGGCCTCTCCCACTCCCACTCCAACGCCTAGCGCTACGCCGACTCGGTCGCCTGCGGCCTGGCCTTGACCCTGCGGTCTGGCCTTCGCCTGGCGGCGGGGCTTTTTCTCTGGCGAGGGCTTTGCGCCTGACGGCTGTGGGTCTGCAGGCCTTATGGGCCAGGGTTTCGTCAAGGCCGAGGGCCTTGCGTTATGTCCTTTTGAGAGATCAAAAGGACCAAAAATCTTTTGTGCTTCGTGGCCGCACGGCCAAAATTGACAGGACGTCCGGTCCAAGCTCGGTCGCGGAGGTCTGGTAAGTCACTGGTTCTTGACTGGAACCGACTCAGTAGCAGGACTAGCCTGGGTGTGGTTCCTGGACGGTAGGCCTGGTGGAGGGACGGGGGAGGGAGAGGTGAGGGAGGCGGAGAGGACCCGGACGGCTTCCCGTCTCGTCCGAAGGGATCAAACGAGTCCTGCTACTGAGTCGGTATGTCGCAAGCAATCCGGTAACTTACCAAGCCTCCGCGACCGAACTTCAGCCCGCAGTCCTGCCAATTTTTGGCCCAGCCGGCCTGAGGCGAAAGGCGTTTGGTTCTTTGCGTCTCTCAAAGAACGAACCCCGATGCTCGCATCGGGCGAGCCCTCGGCCTCCAGGCCGAATAAAGCCCTCGGCCGCCAGGCCGAACCAAGCCCTCGGCCTCAAGGCCGAGAGAGACCCTCACCTGTCAAGGTGAAAACCTATCGGAGAGTCCAGGTCACAGGCCACCCGAAACCCCGTCAAGTTGTTAGAAAGGTTGATCAGGCTGTTGAAACGGTAGCCTCCCCGCAGGGTCATGCGCGGGTTGTCCTCCCTGTAGGAACCGCCCCGGACAGAGTAGCGCTGTCCGCTGCTGGGGTCCTCGATAAGGTCCGAGTAGGGCTGGTACAGGCTGTCGGTCCATTCTCGCACGTTGCCTGCCATGTCCAGCTGGCCGTAGGGGGAGGCGCCGTTTGGCAGGCTGCCTACGGGTTTAGGACCAGCTCCCGTAGCTACCGCTCGCGAGCCGTCCCAACTGTTACCCCAGGGGTACTGGCGGCCGGCGGTGCCGCGCGCGGCTTTTTCCCACTCGGTCTCCGTGGGCAGCCGCAGTCCGGCCCAGGCGGCGTAGGCGCTGGCGTCTTTCAAGCTCACCTGGCGAACCGGCTCGTGCTCTCCCGGGATCACGGCATCGCCCTGGGGGCTGCGCCAACTGGCGCCTTCGACCTTTTTCCAGTCGCCGTCCCAGACGAAGCCGTAGCCTCGCTCTTCGGCCTCGGTGCGATAGCCGCTGTTGCCTACGAACTTGGCGAACTGCCCGAAGGTGACTTCGGTTTTTCCCAGGTAGGCGCCCTGGCACGCCACCTTCTGAGGCGGCAGCTCATCGATCTCGCCTTCCGTGCTGCCGCGCCAGAAGTCGCCCGGCGGCACCAGCAGAAGGACGCTTCCGTCGGTGCTGTTGGTGCGGCTTTTGGGAAGGCTGCTGGCGGGAGCCTCGGGCGCTTTATATGGCCACGGGTAGGGCCCCTTGCCGGAGCGACGGCCGCACTCGTTGATCAGGTAGTAGGCGATCACGTCCTGAGGCAAGGTCAGGGTCGGGCGGTTTTTGTTGGCCCGGGTCGGCAGCCCCTTGCTGTCGAGTTCGCCGGTCGAGGCCAGCGGCAACTGGTGCTCTTTGAGATGTAGGATATCGCTGATCACCTTGCGATGGACCGGTTGATCCAGAGCGATCTCGGTCACGCCGAGATCCTTGACCGACAGCCCCAGACTCGAACGGATCGTCTTGACCTTTTCCAGCAGCGGGCGCTGGTCGCCCAGCTTCAGCGAGATCAGCACCACGCAAGGGGTACCGGCCGCTGGTTGGGCTGCGACACGCGCCGGCACGAGAGGAAGCGCTAGCGCCGTGAGGGCGATCAGAGCCGCTCCTTTTCCCAGGTAACTCTTCACTCGATCACCACCCCTCCACTGCTGCTGCCGCCTCCGCTGCTGCTGCCTCCACCACCGCCTCCTCCGCTACCGCTGGGGTAGTAGATAGGGGCCGGGTCGTGGTAGACCGGCGGGGGCGCCTGATAGACGGGCTCAGGGGGCTTCGGCTTACTCAAGGTGAAGCTCAGCTTCTTCTCCTGACCGGCCACCAGATCGATCTCTTTCGTTTGGGCTTCGAACCCCTGGGCGCTGACCATGACCGAGTAGCTACCCGGCTGGTAGGGGCTGCTGCTCAGTTTCTTCGGAGTCCCGCTGCGGCTACGCACCATAACGGTAGCGTTGGCCGGCGTGGTGCTGACCACGATTTTCCCTTTGTCGGCCTGCAGCGGCTTGATGGTGACCAGTTCGGTTTCCCCTGGCTGAAGATCGACGACCTGCTCGAAAGTCTTGTAGAGCGGTCGGGTCACCTTGAGGCGGTATTTGCCTACCGGCTTCAGCAACTCTAGTCCGGTCTGGGCTTCGCTCACGGGCTGGTCGTCGAGCAGCAGTTTACTACCGTCAGCGGGGAAGCCCGCCAGCTTGATGGTGCCGTGGGTAGCGACCAGGTCCAGCCCCAGCTGAATCTGAGCGCCTCGTGCGACCTCGACGGTCCTCTCTTCGGGCGCGTACCCAACGGCAGAGATCTTCAGCTGATAGCTTCCGGGCGCCAGGCTCAGAGGCTGGCCCGAGCTGACTTTAAGTTGGGTGTCGCCGTAGCTAAGGTCGACCGTGCTGGGCTTGACCGTCAGGATCAGCTGTCCGGGAGTGTTGGCCCAGATCTTATAGCCGTAGGCGCCGGCCCCAAGTAGCAGGACGAGGAGCACGACTCCCGCCGCCAGCAGCCCTTTGGAGGGGCCCTCGGACGAAGAACGCGGCTCTTTAGCTTCTACTGAAGCTTCCGCAAGGGGCCTCGGGGGATCGGGATCGACCCGAGGAGTCGGAGGCGGGTTCGGAGCCGGCTTGGGAGGCGGTTCGACCGCCACGGGGGGCGCCGACGCTTCCTCGCGGGCCAGCGGCGGGACGGGCGCAGTCGCAGTCGTCCCGTTGCTAGAGGAGATCTCCGGCGTCTGGCTGGGAGCGGGCGGGGGCGAAGTCGCGACGACCGGAGCGACCACAGGGCGGCCGCCAGACTCTTCCGAGCGTCCAACCGGTTCGCCCTTCTGAGCCTTGTGGAATTTGCGTTCGAGTTTGAGACAGCGCTTATCCAGCAGGGCGTCTCGAGAGATTTCCAGGGCCTGCTGGAACGAAAGGGCCGCGCGCGAAGGGGCGCCCAGCGCCATCTGCACCTCGCCCAGCAGTTCGTACGACTTGGCGCGCCAGCGCGGGTTTTCGCTGTGGCGCGTCTTTTCGATCGCCTGGCGAGCTTCGACCTCGGCGTCGGCGGCGTCGCCCTGGCGCAGCTTCAGGTAGCCAGAAGCCACCAGCACCTGACCCCAGGTCTCCGGCTCGTTGAGGTGGTTGGCCAGTTTGAACGCCTGATGCAGATGCTCGGCGGCGCGGTCAAAGTCGTCGCTGCGCGAGGCGGCTTTCGCTAGCTGACGATGCAAAGTGATCGACAGATGCATCTCCCGCACCGTGCTGGGGTTGGCGTTGCGAGGCGTCGCCAGCTTCGACTCGTCGAGCGGCAGACTTTCCCGATTGGCGATGGTGGCCCGCACCACGTCGGCTTGCAGTTGGGTCGAGAGGGTGCGCGGCGAGGTCTCCTCGAGGATTTTGCGTGATTCTTCCAGGGCGCCGCTCTCGAGCGCGACTTCGGCCAGTCGGGTCTGACTCTCCGCCAGGTCGCCCGTCCGCGCGTCGGGGCAGGACTGAGCCGACTTGAGCAGCTGCTGCGCTAGCGGTAGAAAGCCCAGCGCCTTGGCTCGGTCCGCTTCCTCGAGCAGGACGGGGTAGGCCTTCTCCGAGTCGCCGGCCGCCAGCAGATGGCGCCCGCGCAAGGTCGTGGCTTCGCAGCGCGCATAGTGCGCGGCCAGCGCCTGATGAAGTCGGCGGGTGGTGCGCTCGGGCAGCTGTTTGAGGACCAGCTCGCGATAGAGGTCATGGCCGACGCGGAACTGGTCGGTCTGAGTCCAATCCTCTTCGGCGTAGCCGCCCTCTACCAGTTCCGCCAGGGCTCGGTCGAGAGCGCGGTGAGCCAGACCTGTGCCGGCGACCAGCGCGTCGTAAAGGACGGGAGGATGAGCCAGGCAGATCGCTTCCAGGGTCAGGCGGGCGTCCTCGCTCAGCTTCTCCAGGCTTTTCCGGGCCAGTCCGGCCAGATCGCTGGACGGTTCACCTTTGGGGTCCGGGACGCCGTGGGCCAGCAGCTTGGCCTGGCGGGGGAATCCGGCCGAACGCGACTCGAGCCAGGAAGAGACCTGAGGGCCAGGTTCCACCCCGCGCACGGCCCGGAACAGGCGATCGAGGTCGTCGCGCTTCAGCGGAGGCAGTTCGACCACGGGTCCTGCGCTGTCTCCTAATCGCTGGGCCGGAGTGGTCGAAATCAGCCATCCGCTGCCGGGGGGAGGGGTGAGTCCGCCCAGAGCTTTGAGGACCGCCTGGGCGGTAGGGTAGTGACGCTCGCTGTCGTCGCACACCAGGATAGTTGGCTGGCCCGCATTCTCTAAACGTTTCCTGACCCAGTTGGCGCATCCGACCGCGCCTTCGAAGGCGAGGATTTCGGGCAGGGGACAGGTGGGACCGAGCAGATGCCAGAGCTTGATCAGCGCTTCGGTCGGTTCGTGGCTGGGGGCGAAGATCAGGGTGCGCACCCCGCGCTGCTTGGCCTCATGACAGAAATGCTTGAGCAAACGGCTGCGCCCGCTGCCTGAGGGGCCCACCAGATGGAAGCCGACTCCCTCGCCGGCTTTCACGGCTTCGACCTGCTCCATCAGTTCGGCCCAGGCCTGAGGACGGTCGAGGCCGCCCGCGTTTTCGGGTTCCGGGGCGGCGGCCAGCGGTACGTCGCGCAAGGCCGAGACGACTTCCTGAGCCGAGGCCGGTCGCTCTTCGGGCTTCTTTTTGAGCATCCGAGCGACCAGTCGGTCGAGCTCTTCCGGGATGTCGGCTCGCGTCGAGCGAGCCGCAGGGGCGGTCTCGGTG
>JAEXNA010000087.1 GCA_023447635.1 Vulcanimicrobiota bacterium
GGGTGGGTCGGGTCAGACCGAGGGGCTCAGGCCTCGCCTGGCTCGTCCTGCGCCTCGTGGTGAGGCTCGTCGACGATCGGCTCGGAATCCGAGGGCTCAGGCTCAGGCGGGCCCAGGGGGGCTTCATCGAAGCGCACGACCCAGCCACGTAGCGAGCTGGGTCGACCGCTCGCCGCCTCCACCACGTCGTGCGCCAGGTGGTGAGCCTGGACAAGGTCGCCAACTTGGTAGGCGTGGCCGTCCACGATCAAGCCCTCTCGTACGACCACGACCTGGCCGACCATCAGCTGCGCTCCATGTAGGTGGGCAGGATGTTGCCGGGGAGCAGGCGCGCTTCACGGTGACAGGGGTAGAGCTCGATCGGCACCTGGTGTAAGGCTTGGAGCTGACGTGCGTCGACCTGAACCTGGCCGTTCTTGACCTGGTAACCGGCCTCGCTTAGCTGTGCAGCAGTGATGCCAGACGTTTCGCGTAGGGCGTTGAAGCCATCTAAGCCCGGCATCAATGGCCTGCCTTGCGAAAGCACTTGGTCCTGTGCTCGTAATGGGAGAACTCAACCCAGCCATTCGCTTCAGAGGCAACCTGGTCGACCACCAGCTCATCCCACTCCCGGTTCTCGAAGGCCTCAGGCGAGGCGCACACCATCTCGGGCGTGATGACCTCGCCCCGGTTGCAGCCGGACAGCAGCAGCAGGGCCGCAGCCATAGCGATGAGGCATAGCTGCGAACGCACCGGGCAGAAGCGCTGCTTGAGATAGCTGATAGCGCGCTGGAGCATGGTGGTGGGGGCCGTCCGGCCGATGATGAGCAGCCGGGCCGAGGTTGCCGACTGCCTGCAGGGGCGACGCTCGACTACCGCAGTGACCCGGACAGCGGGCCATTCTCCGTTGATAGGGTGGCCAACGGCCGCTTCATCAGGACTCTTCTTCCAGTCGAAAGAGATGAGCCGGCCCTGCTTGTCCCAGAAGCCAACGCACGTACATCGGCCGTCGGCGCTCTGGTCGAAACTCAGGGCGTCGTAGGTAGGCGGGATCGGGACGTCTTTGAATCCCGGTGTTTCGAAGTCAAGGTACATAACGTTCGACATAGCTTCTCCTTTGAAGTCAAGAAATCGGAAATGCTGGCGTTGAGGCGAGGCGCTCTTGGGCGAGAGCGAAGTAGCTCTCGTCTCGCTCGATACCGATGCTACGACGCCCAGTCTGGCGGGCTGCGACGAGGGTCGAACCCGAGCCCATAGTATTGTCGAGCACGACGTCGCCCGGGTTCGTGTAGGTCCGGATCAGGTACTCGAGCAGAGCCACAGGCTTCTGCGTTGGATGGACACCCTTGGGGTCTCGCGCGAAGCGAAGGAGGTTCCGTGGGTAGCCCGTCTTCGTGCGGGTGTACTCGCGACCGAGGAGTCCGCTCGAGAACATCCGGGTATGCGGGCTGGCGACGGTCTTGCGTCGAATCGGGTCGATGTCTCGCAAGCCCTGCGGGTTGTAGGTCGGCAAGCGTCGATAGAACACGAGAATGTTCTCGGTGGCCTTCAAGGGCATCCGCTTCGCGTTCTGCCACCCGGTGGCCACGCTCTTCTCCCAGACCCACTCGTACCTCAAGTTCTTGAGGTTGGACATTGCCAGAATCTTGTCGAACGGGCACTGCGCGAACAGCAAGCACGCTCCGTTCGGCTTAAGCACCCGATCATATTCCCGCCATAGCGCCCCCAGATTTATCCGGGTGTCCCAACCGTGGCTGGTGGTGCCGTAGGGCAGGTCGCAGAGGACCAGGTCTACCGACCCGTCGGGAATCCCCGGTAGCAGGTCCAGGCAGTCACCGTTCCAGGTGACCGCGTCGTCGTCATCAAACAAAATCTCTCTTCCATTCTAGAGAGACGTTAGGTCCGTCCTCAGTAGGGGACGGGCGCTCTTGCCGGCCAGCTGCTGTCGTAGGGCTGCAGGCGCTCTTCCTTTGGCCGCGAGGACCGAAGGGTCTTCGCATCGTGCTTATTGGGCCTTCCGCCGGACCTCTTCAGCAGCTGATTGGCCATCAGCCGCAGGTCTTTTCGCGATGCTCGGGCCAGGTCGGGATGGACGTCGACGCCGTGCGTCCGCCATACCTCCTGCGTGTGGCTCTCAATGGCACCCAGCAGGCCCCACTGACGCTGGCTAAGCTTCCCGGAGTCGAAGGTTGTGTGTTTCAATCTACCTCCAAAACGTCTCTCACTAATAGGGGGTTTTGTGTGCGGGAACCGTAACCACGCCGTTTATCGCCTTGACCCCCCTCCGGGGAAGTCGCGGGTCTCGATCGGCGATTGCAGGGCCGCCCGGGGCGGCTCGCCTGCGAGGGATACGCGTCGGCGGCGAGTCGTCTTGGCCGGGTCGAATCCGACCATCAGGCACGCCTGCCGAGCGGTGGCGCATGCTCTGGTTGCGGCCTTGCGGCGCACCTCGTGGCGCTTCTTCTCGACCGGGGTCTGAGGACGCTCCAGGTTGGCCTCTTCGAGGATCGCCCTGCAGCTCGCCCACTCCCCATAGAGCCGATCGCGCTTGTCGCCCATGGTCTCTCGCGAATCCAGGTGAGAGATGAGGCATCCGTCACAGCTGTCGACGTCGTTCGTGCCAAGCGGGCGCGCCAGTGCCCGCGGCGAGCGCATTCCGCGATCAAAGTCGCCGCACGGCCTGCAGGTATGATCCCGGTCGAACCTGGGCCACGCCATCTGTTGGGCCAGTTCCAGCGCCGCCTCTAACGGGTCGCGACGCGGGTTGGGGTTCAGCTGGGACTGGAAGACGATGGCCTCGACGTCGAATTGGTACCGACTACCGTAGTGAGGTCGACGTGGGTCTTCATCGTCCTGGGCGGCCGACGGCACCCGGTTAGCCCAATCATTTGGCACGTAATATTCACTCGCGGGGTCGGATTTGAAGGCGTCCGGACGATGATGGCGCGGTAGGTCTTGTTCGCGGATAGGCATGAGAAAGGTCCTCCAAGGGATTAACGTAGGAAGTTGCGGCCAAACTCGGCCGACCAGTCGCGGTGGCGCTGCGCCGCATCGTCTTCGCGCCACTCGTCCTCCTCAGAGGACTCTTCCTCGGCGGCGGTGGCCACCAAGTCGGCGAAGCATTCGCGTTCGTTTTCGCGTTGCCGGCGTCGCGCTATGGCGGCGATCTCGGAAGCGGTCAGGCACCGCGAAAATTCAGACACACGCGGGTCCGGAAGATGTTAAAATGTCACCGGCGTATGTTTCGGTTGGCGTTGGGCCCGTAGGGCTTGATGCTTTTTTTTTGGCGCGATGCTGCCTGATCTCAAAAAAGACTGTGCGTAGGTCGCTGGTGGGCACGTCATAGTCGTTTGTGACCCTGACGCGCTGGGCCGTCCGTATGCCTTCCCTATAGCGCCGCTGGCGCTCGATGTCTACGGTGTACCAGCGCTCGGCCAGAGCAACGATGACCACCAGGCCGAGGTCGCGCTCGGTCCAGGTGAGAACTTCATGGCCAGTGTCGTTGCGGCGCTCGTCCCACGTGTCAGGGATGATACCGTGTTGGGAACAGAGCTTGTCTAGACGCAGCTCGACCTTACGCCTCGGCAAATCGGGCGTAGGATACATAGGGCCGGCGAGGGACGAAATAATAATGACGGGAGCCTCCAAGGCGAAATGGAGGCGTACGTTTCAACCGAACGAGGGCTCTTCGTCCCTTCTGGAAGGTAGAATAGCACGTCTTACTTCAGGAAGTCTCCGAAAATTCTAGACTTGTGGTACTATCCGAAAGATGGAAAATGGTCTAAACGACAGAGTCTCTTGGGAGACCGTGGGCTGGGCAAAAGGGCACCTTGGGTCGCGCTACAGCAGCTTCCTCATGGAGGTCTGCGATCGTTGCTCCGGCCTAGGATGGCTTCCGCCTCCTGGTGCGACCTTCGGGACTCTGCACGATCAGCCGTGCGACCGCTGTCGCGGCTGGGGCCAGGCGCCAAAGCGCCGCAGCGAGCTGAGCTACCTAGACGTCTACAGGCTTAATCTGCTCTGGTTGAGCGAGCTGTCCTGAGCGACCACCTTGTGTCGTCTTCGAACGGCAAAGGGTGGTGGAGCCGCACTGATAGGCCGGGATAGAGCTCCCACGAAGTGGGCCTGTACTCGACGTCGTAGATCACGTTTCGGCAGGAACGGCAAAGACAATCTAGGAGGGGGACATCAGGACCGACCAACACCGAACCTCGCCTCATCGCGAGGGCCCACCCCGCCAGGTCCAGCACTCGTAGTGCTTCGCTCAAGAGTTCCCAAAGCCGTACCTCCTCACCACAAAGGTCGCAGGTTACCTCATACCAGAGTTCTGCCATCCCTACCAAGACCCAGGGGTCGCCTGTTTTCCAAGCCTTTCGGCGCTGGATGATACTCATTCCTCATCTTCCTCCGGAACTGGGATTCGGTGGCGCTCCAGCAGCTCTTCCAGCAGCTCAACTCGTTGGTAGCAGGAACGGAAGCCATCGCGGGCGTTTTCGTAGGCGCTTTGGAGCGACTCGAGCTTTGCCCTGAGTTCCCGATGGATACGATCGTTCCGTGCCTCGATGGCCTCCGACCACTGGAGGTTCAGGTAAGCTAAGTCTTCGTTCTGCTCGAGCATCCTTAGCCGAGAGAGCCTGACGAAGACGTAGCCTGGCCCTTTCTGCCGCGCTTGCAGGCCTCGTAGGCTTCGCTCACGTCTTCCCACGATCAGACCTCCTAGGGCTCGAGTCGAGGTGTTTTCGAAGGCTCTTGGCAATCTGGGCAGAGCTAACTACGGGCGGGGGAGGGCACCGCAAGTCCTCGAAAACGTGGAAGCCGCGCTCTGGCGTGAACCAGCTGAGCACCTCTTGTTTCGAGATGGCCACCGAACCGTCTGGGAGGGTCATCCGGTCCCAGAGCTGACACTCGATCTCGTAGCGCCGACAGAGAAAGATGAAGCTGCGCACCTCTGGCGCGAGATCACCCGGCAAATCTAGCGCAGAGATCTCGATCCTGTGCCATCGTTCAACAACCGAGTTGTGTTTCCAGAACTCTTCAAGCCAGGAGTCCCTCATCAGCTTGCATCCCTTGGGCACGCGTGGCAGAAGGGGAACGCGTCCTCCGGGTCGCGTCTGCACATCTGCTTGCTAGCGGCCCAACAGCCGGCGGCCACCGGCTGGTGTAGCGCGAGCATCTGCTCGAGCAGATGC
>JAEXNA010000106.1 GCA_023447635.1 Vulcanimicrobiota bacterium
GCCGAAGGCGTGGTCACCGAGAACACCTACAAGCTGTTCGAGGCCTGTTCCAAGTTCTTCGAGCAGAAGATCGGTGAGGCGGAGTTCCGCAAGACTCTGGAGTGGTCGCGCGGTCTGCTGGAAGACACCGAGAAGAAGATCAAGGCGTCCAAAGAGGCGGTTATCGACGAGAGCGAACTTGAAGACGCCACTCAGGACGAACTGGATCTGCTCGAGGCCAACAAGAAGCTGTTCCACGACACCAAGCACCTGTTCGAGGAAGGCGTGGACGACTGGCACGAGGGTCTGGAGCTGATGGAGGACTACATCGAGACCCGTCACCGTCCGACCCTGGAGCTGGGCATCCAGCGCGTCTGGGCCGCTTCGCAGAAGGTCTACTCGGTGCACCGCATCGGCGAGATCGCCAAGCGGGCGTTAGACGACCGCGAGGCGGAAGAGCGCGCCATGGCGCTGGCCGAAGGGCGCGAGGGCGAAGGGGCGCTGGCCGACGACGACACCCCGCCCGAGTTCGAGCAGGTCGAGTATCGCGAAGGTGAAGGCGGGCTGGCCTAAGGCCTCTCACCTGTAGGAGGCTCTACGCACCCGTAGAGCCTCCCGCTCGCAAGCCAACCTGGCGAAAGACAAAACGGGCCGACCTCGAGAGAGGGCGGCCCGTTTTGCGTCCTTCCGGATGTCGACGTTCGAGCCCCGGAGGGCGAAGGGTGTCGAGTGCCTGCGTGCGAGTATTGTCGTGCCGTTCGTCCGCGTCAGCGACGTCCGGCCAGAGACATGCGGGGCAGCACGTACTTGCCGTACCAGTCGATGAAGCCCAACTGGTTGGCCTGGGGAGAGTGGACGAACACGGTGGTGGCGCCCATCTCGACCATCTCGCGAAGCGAGTGGATATGGACCTCCGGGTTCAGGCTGACCGGCCAGTCCTTATAGACCTCCTCTAACGGGATCTCGGCTTCCGCCTTCTGCTGGATCGAGCGCGGGTCGGGGTTGGTCAGGTAGCCGGGCTCCCACGCTTTGCTCAGAAAGCGCCACTTCTTGGCGCCTTCCCGGGCCTCGTCTTCGTTACCGACCACGGCGAATGACTCCATGATGATCTCCATCTTCGAGGTGTCCTTGCCGACGGCCCGCGCGCCCTGCTCGAAGGCCATCCGCGTCTCCTTATCCTTGAGTGCGGCCGGCGTGGTGATCCAGCCGTCGCCGTACAGGCCGGCCAGACGGGCGCTCTTGGGCCCGTTGGCGGCGACCCAGATCGGGACCGGCGTCTTGGGCACGTCGTAAAGCCGGGCTCGTTCGATCTGCCAGTGTTTACCGCGATGCGAGATCCAGTCGCCGCTCCACAGTTTGCTGATGATCTGCAGCGCTTCGGCCATCCGTTCGGCCCGTTCTGGATAGGCGCCCCAGTCGGCCCCGGCGGCCTGCTCGTTGAGCGCTTCGCCCGTCCCCACGCCCAGAAAGACGCGACCCGGGGCCAGGAGGGCCAGGGTGGCGAACGCTTCGGCGACCACCGAAGGGTGATAGCGGTAAGTGGGGCAGGTCACGCCGGTCCCCAGAATCATCCGCTCGGTGCGTTGGGTGACGGCGGCCAGGGTCGCCCAGGCAAAGCTCGAGTGGCCCTCGTTGTCCTGCCAGGGCTGAAAGTGGTCGCTGGCCCAGGCGATGTCGAAGCCGGCCTTCTCGGCGGCAGCGCCGTAGTCGACCAGTCGGTCGGCGCGGAACTGCTCGCCGGACATGACGAAGCCGACTTTCGGTCTTTTAGAAAAATCGCTCATCGGTTTTACCTCCTTGCCGGGGGACCCCGTCGCCGCAGAAAAATGGGATGGCGGCGCGCCCGGACGTCTCCTTATTGTGGCCCGGAGCGGGAGGGCGTCGCAGATCCTCTCGGCGGTAGCGGGCGCATACCCGGGGGCGGTCCTTCCGGTCGGCGTTGGTAGCGGCAACTGGTTCTTTGGGATAGGGGGTGGCGAGGCGTCTGGGTAGGGACGGTGCGGGGGTCCGATCGGCATACTTGACCAAACGTCCCGCTCGTGGTGGCGCCGTTGGCACAGCTCATGGCGCCCGTCACCGCTCACACCCACGCTCTCGTCCACTTGTCTGACTCGAGAGCCTCATTTTTCGAAGGAGTCTTCTCACCGCTATGACCTCACGTCGTCAGTTTCTCTCTTTGGTGGCCGGTTCGGCCGCCCTCGCCGCCCTCCAGCCGTCGTTGGCCTGGGCCCAGGGGACCATGCCTCAGTCCGCCACCACCGCGGCCGGCAAATATCGCCCGCGCTTCCGTTTCGGCCTGGGCGGGGCGCCTATTGGCGGCTCGCTCGGATCCGCCGTCAGCGACGAGGACGCCCATCAGATCCTCGCTAACGCCTGGGACGCTGGAGTCCGCCTGTACGACACCTCGCCCTGGTACGGCCTGGGTCTCAGCGAGCGTCGCTTCGGGGAACTGCTGCACGACAAGCCGCGAGACGAGTACGTCCTGTCGACCAAGGTCGGTCGGATCTTGACCGGCGCGCCCAAACCGCCCAAGACCGCCTGGGCGAATCCGGACTCGTTTAACTACACTTACGACTACAGCGCTTCGGCGACTCGGCGCTCGGTCGAGGATTCGCTGCAGCGATTGGGTGTGTCGTCGATCGACATCGCTCTGATCCACGACCTGTCGCCCGACAACGCCGACATCAAAGACCGCTACGACCAGCTTTTCCAGCAGGCGACTCAGGGAGCGATGAAAGAGTTGACGAAGATGCGGGAAGAGGGGCTGATCAAAGCCTGGGGTCTTGGCGTGAACACTCTGCCGCCGATCTTGTCGACTCTGGAGGTCGCCAAGCCGGACCTGTTCCTGGCCGCCTGTCAGTATTCGCTGATCGAGCACCAGCAGTCGGTGGAAAAGCTGTTCCCGGCCTGCCGCAAGCACGGCGTCTCGCTGCTGGTCGGCTCGCCTCTGAACGCGGGCTTCCTGGCGGGGAGCCAGCGCTACAACTACGGGCAGACCATCGCCAAGGAGCATATGGTCAAGCGGGACAAACTGCGCGCCGTCTGTGAGAAGCACAAAGTCGATCTGCGGACCGCAGCGCTGCAGTTCTGCGCCGCGCCCGACGTCGTCTCGGCCATCGTCCCCGGGGCACGTCAGCCCGCTCAGGTGAAGCAGAACGTGGCCTCGATGGAGGTAGAAATTCCGGCCGCGTTCTGGGCCGATCTGAAGGCACAAAAGTTGGTCTTCGAGCAGGCGCCCGTCCCCGGTTAGGCAAAGTCCCCTGGACGCCCCCTTTTTATGGGGGCGTCCCAAGGTATCGATGATGATTAGCCGGATCTGGAACAGCTTCTTCCCCAGTCAGACCTCGCGCACTCCCGCCAAGGGCGCTGCCCCCGAGCCCGAGCGGCCGCTGCTAGGCCCGGACGATACGCTGACCATGACCCAGCCGATGCCTCCCTCTCCCACCATCGCCCGCAAGGTTTACGGCGCGGCGGCTCAGTATCCCGATAGCGAGGGCTACCGGGCCGAGATGAAAGAGCTTAGCGACCTTCATCCCTCGACGGTGCGTCTGCTCGACTTGGGCCGCTCGGTTCAGGGGCGTGTGCTGCAGGGGATGAGCGTTGGTCACGGCCCGGTCGGCGTGGTGCTGACCGGGATGCTACACGCTTCGGAATGGGCCACCGCTCAGCCAACTCTAGAGGCGGCGCGTACGGTGCTGGGCTCGCGCCCCGACCTGCTGGAGAAGCTGACCATTCACGTGGTCCCCGTAGGCAACCCCGACGGCTACGAGCTTTCGCGCTTTGCCATGCCGGGCCAGCGCGGCAATCTGCACGCCGTCGATCTGAACCGCAACTTCCCCGCCAACTGGGGTCCGGGCGAGGGCGGTTCGGCCGCGCGCTGCGACGAATTCGGCGGGATCGGCGAAAAGCCGCTGTCCGAGCCGGAAAGCCAGGCGCTGGCAGGCCTGCTCGACAACCAGCCCGGCATCGAGGGGTGGCTGGACTTTCATAGCTACGGCGAGATGTATCTGCATCCGCGCAGCGAGCGCCCAGAGCAGTACCAAGCGCTGATCTCGGACCTGCAGCAGGCCGCCCCGTTCGAGGCCAAGATCATTCAGGATTTCCAACCGATCAACGGCTCGCTGGCCGACTACTGCGAGTCGCGCGGCGTGCTGGGCGTGGGGGTCGAACTGGGCACCAAGTTCAAGCCGATCAACGAAGAGCGCGAGCAGACCATCGCCACCGGGCACGACATCGCTATGGCGTTCCTGGACCACATGGCCGACCGGGGTCCCAGCGCGGGCTCTGGAAGGGCCTCCGCGGCCCCCTCCACCCCCGCCTCCTGAGCTTTTACTCCAACCCCTGACGTAGCTCGGCCATAATCTCGGCCACGGGCAGCACGCCGTAGATACCGTCCACGCTCTGCCCGGCCTGCCAGTAGTCGCGGTATCCGGCGCCTTCCTTCGAGGCGCGCCGCAGTTGCCAGGCGGCCATCAGGCTGTAGATCGTGCGCATCCAGTGCTTGAGTCTCGGGTGGCGCAAGCAGTAGCGGGCCAGCCAGCCCGCGCGGGTGCCGATCCTCTCGATGTACGGCGTGCGGATCACCGCCACGGGGACCCCGCTGATCTTCTCGGTCAGCACGATATCGCTGGCTCGAGCCCGTACGATAGCGGCTTTGTAGTCGTCATGAGCGGTGCATTCCGCGCTGGCGATGAAGCGGGTCCCCATCTGCACACCCTGATAACCCAACGCCAGCGCCTGGCGAAGATCGGTGGCCGTGCTGACCCCGCCGGCGCAGATCAGCGGAACGCCCAGGTCCTGGAGTTCGTGATAGACCGCCTCCATCGTGGAAGGTCCGGCGTGCCCTCCAGCCCGGGCGTTGACGCAGATCAGGCCGTGCACTCCCCCCTCCAACCCCTTGATGGCCCACTTTCGGTTGGTCACATCGTGATAGACGACGCCGCCGTAGGGCTCGACCTGCTCGACCACCCAGCGCGGGTTTCCCAGCGAGGTCACGAAAAAACGCACGCCTTCCTCCAGAGCGATGGCCAGCCACTGGCGCATCCGCTCCTGGTATTTGGCCGACGACTTCTCCGTGATGATGTTCATGCCGAGCGGCCGCTCCGTCAGCGCCTTGATGCGCCGTAGCCCTTCTCGGAACTCCCACCCGTGCACGTAGACCAGCGACAGCGGCTGCACGATCCCGATCCCGCCAGCCGCAGAAACGGCCGCCACAAGTTCGGGGTTGCTACAAGGGTACATCGCCCCGCAGATAACGGGCGTCGTGATACCGGCGTGGCGGGTGAAAGTGTTCGAGAAGTCGGTCATGCCCGTTCCGTTCGCGCCCGCGACCGGCACTTCCCCGGCCCGACATTTTTCGATCGCCGGCGGTCGGGTGTCGGGCAGAGGTATCGCTTACAGTGGGCGAAGAGGAGCCGACCACGATGAACCCCCTGCACGACCTGAACCAGGCGCTGGCCTACCTTGAAGAGCATCTCGACGACGATCTGGACCTGGCCGAAGCGGCCCGCCGAGCGGGCTTTTCGCCCTACCACTTCTCGCGCATGTTCTCGACTCTGGCCGGGGTCACTCTGACCGAGTATGTTCGCCGACGCCGGATGACGCTGGCCGCCGGCGAGCTTCGGGAACCGGGCGTCCGCATCATCGACCTGGCGGTCAAGTACGGCTACAGTTCGGCGGACGCGTTTAGTCGCGCGTTCTGCGCGGTGCACGGCGTGATGCCGTCGCAGTCGCGAGAGGCTCCCCTGAAAGCTTTTCCCCGGATGAGCTTTCAACTCACCGTTCAAGGAGCTACCGAGATGAAATACCGCTTACTTTCCCAGGACGCTTTTCGCGTGGTCGGCCTATGCCGTCGAGTGCGCCTGATTTACGAGGGGATCAATCCCGAGATTCAAGCCATGTTCCGAGGGCTAGACGAGGACACCATCGCCACCCTGAAGTCCCTCTCCAACCTGGAGCCGGCCGGGATCATCCAGGCCACCACGAACTTCTCCGAGGATCGGGAAGAGGGCAGTTCGGTGGACCACTACATCGGCGCTGCCACCACGGCCCAGGCGCCAGAGGGGATGACCTCTCTAGAGGTGGCCGCGTCCGAGTGGGCGATTTTTGAATGCCGAGGGCAGTTCCCGCAGACGATGCAGGGGATCTGGGCGCGCATCTACACCGAATGGTTTCCCTCGTCGGGCTACCAGCACGCCGGCGGACCCGAGATGGTCTGGTCGTCTCACCGCGACGTCACCGACCCGGAGTTTCATAACGAAATCTGGATCCCGGTGGCCCGAATCTGAAGCGCGGATAAGCCCCGCCTTAGGGCCAGCCCCTCGGGGGCTAACGAGTTCCTGAAGTATCCCCCTCGGGCATCCGGATAGTCTCTGCGCAGAGGCTGTTCGGGCCTCTAGGCTGCGAAGTATGAAAAAGCTAATCTTCGCTCTCACCCTGATGTTCACTGCCCCTTCGTTCGCTCAGGCGGTGTTGCCCCATCCTCAGTCGGCTACCCACGCGACCCAACCGGTCATCTCGGCCTCCTTCGACCAGCGGGTGGCCAATAACGCTCGCATCTGGATCGACGGAACCGAGTTCAGCGGCTACGCGCGGCGGGACGGGAACACGGTCTCGCTGGTGCCGCCTTACAACCTGGACTACGGAGTCCATCAGGTACGGGTCGACTCGGGTCGAGGTCAGACGGCCAACTGGTCGTTCTCGATCCAGAACCCCAACGGCACCGCCTGGAACCGCGGGAACAACTGGAACAACGGTAGGAAGCCGCAGCCGGGCTGGAACAACGGCAAGAACCATCGCAACGACGGCTACTACGACAAGAAGGGGAAATGGCATCGCCGCTAAGTGGGCGCTCGTCCCAAAAGAAAAAGAGGTCACCTGAGCAAGGTGGCCTCTTTTTATGGGAGAGGGCCCGGAGCGGTTGGAGAGGTTCCGGACGGGTCGGTCAGAGTTTACGGCTGGTCGGAGAAGCGGCCGCTCCGAGCCAGCACCTCGATCTTGTAGCCGTCGGGGTCGACGGCGAAGAAGAATTCGCCCAGCAGGGCGCCGTTATGCTCCATCCGTTTGACCTCGGCGTCGCCGCCGCGAGCTTTGTACTTCGCCAGCGCCGCCTCGAGGTCGTCGACCGAAACGGCCAGGTGGCCGTAGCCGTCGCCGTGGTTATAGGCCTCGGTCCGACCGTGGTTCACTGTCAACTCTAGCTCGAACGGCTGCCCCGGCGCGCGCAGGTAGCACAGGGTGAAGCTGTCAAAAACGTGACGGGAGAACTCTTCGAGTCCGAACAGATCGCGGTAAAAGCCGATGGAAGCATCGAGGTCGAGCACTCGGATGCAGGTGTGTATCATTGCCATAGGACAGCCTGCGAGACCCAGCCCGGTGGGGCCTGCCTTGCCGCCAGGCCCGAGTCGCAATAGCCCCCTCGAGCAGCGGTTCCATTATCCACCCGGAGGCAGAAGCTTGAGAGCGAGACGCTCGGACTCTTTCTGGAAGAAGATGGCCACGGACTCGAAGTCGTTCAGGTCGACTCGGTCAGCAGCCCGTCGCAGGGCTGTCCAGTTCAAGCCAGACAAGACAAAGGCTAGTGATTCGAATGTCACCCCGCCATCCTTCCTGTTGGCCAACCCGATGAGCGTGTCGAGGTTGTAGCCTCTGGCCACTAAATGGTAAAGGTCCCATAAGTCTCGGACTTCGGAGCGGCCAACTATCGTGCAGACCTTGTTCACAGCGATCTCTTCCAAGGGGTCGATTCTTACCCCGTCCCGGAGGGACTTCTCTGCAACAACCTGAGGAGCAAACTCGCAAACAAGATCGAGCTCCAGGACCTCCTCCTGTCGTTTCAGGTGGTACCGCCGGAAATGCGGATACGCTCGAAGCACCGTAGCTTCAGCCCGAACGAGCTTAACGACACTCTGCACGAGACTATCGGAGTGGGCAAAGGCGTCTTCGTCAAGAGTGAAAAGGTCGAGGTCGTTTGTAAGCCGTGAGATGCCGTAGAACCCTATCAGAGCAGCACCTCCCGTAAGGAAGAAGTCGTCCGTGTTCGAGAAGAAGGCAGATAAGAAGTCGGACTGGAGTGGGGTGAGCTGTTGCCTATAGGGCTCCGTGGCGTCGCCAGACATCTAACAGGTACCTCCAAAACTCACGCCGATAGCCCAGGTGAGGAGCCACCTCGTCCCAGACCCGGTCGACGTCTTTCGGTTGGAGAAATTTCCAAACATCCTCGACCCGACCCTCTCTCATCAGACGGGCCAGATACAGCGGCCGGTCCGGCTCCAGCCGGTTGGCCAGGATCTGCCGAAACTGCGCAAGCGTCGTCTTCTCGTTCCATAGGAAGTAGGGTACGGAATCGTTGTCATCAACGTTGATAACCTGCGGAGGCATACCCTAAGCCTAACACGGTGAGGTTAGCCCCGCAATGTAGGTAGGCTGGCGTCGCGGCTCCCCTAGGCTCCGATCAGCCAGTCCATGGGGACGGGCGGGGTGACGACCATGTCGCCTTTCGGGAAACCGTGGTAGACCACGTTCCCGGATTCCAGGCTAGTCGAGACCTTCGAGTCGTACTCCGCGCCCATGTGGGTCGCGCTGGAGTGGACCGAGCCTTCTGGGTCGAACGTGGTCGTGTGAACTGTGGCTTCCGTATAGGGCATGAATTTGCCGCCGAAGGTGGTGTTTTCGAACGAGACGGCGCCGTCGGGGTGGATCCGCTGCAGCCAACTGTCAGAGCCGCCGTAGCGGTCGCCGTGACCCCAGAGCATGACCTCGAGGTTCTCGCCGCGCTGCCGAATGGCGCCTTCCATCTGCTTCGTGCTGCCGTCGGGGCGGGTCAGCAGGAGGCCCTCGCCGTAGGTTTCGGTCAGCGTGCCGCCGTTAGAGAAGGTGATGGTCTCTTTGCCCGTCTCGTGCACGAACGGCGCCCCGGTCTCGGAGGGGAAGGTCTGGACACGTTCCGTGGCGCTGGCGATGGAACTCGGCAGGCGAAGGTTCATAGGGCGCTGGGTGCTGATGGTGCCGGACATGGGTTGTCTCCTGGAAGCTTTCTTTTATCAAGATTAACGCTCAACCGTTAAGACGACGTCAAAGCCCTATAAACGAACCTGGCGCCCCCGCGGGGGGTGGTATTGTTTCAAAAACGACAACAGTTCGTCCAAGGATTGCCGTCTAGTCGGGTGGGCGTGACAGTACTACACTCCAGAGCAAGGAGAGCGCCCCTCTCTACCACCGCTCGAAATACCAAGGAGTTACCATGTTCACCAATTTCCGCCGACTGACCGCGACCTCGCTGCTGGCCCTGACCCTGACCTCTGGCGCCTTCGCTGAACGTTACAAAGTCGATACCGCTCACAGCAGCGTCGGTTTTACGGTCACCCACCTGAACCTGTCCGAGGTCGATGGACGCTTCCGCGACTTCAGCGGCGATGTGGTCTGGGACCCCAAAGCGTTGGCCAAGTCGTCGATCGCCTTTACGGTGGCCGCCAAAAGCGTGGATACCGACAACGACCAGCGCGATGAACATCTGCGCAGCGCCGACTTTTTCGAAGTTGAAAAGTACCCCTCGCTCTCGTTCCAGAGCCGCGAGATCACCGCGCTTGGCTCGGACCGGTACTCGGTGAAAGGCGACCTGACCGTGCATGGCGTGACCAGGCCGATCACCTTCCAGGCCAATATCAAAGGCCCGGTCGACGCGTTCGGCACGCCCAGCGTCGGATTCCGCGCCACCTTCAAGATCAACCGGATCGACTACAAGGTTGGAGACAACTGGAAGGGCGGCAGCGACGCCGTCGTCGGCCACGATGTCTTCATCACCGTCAAGGGCGAGGCCGGTAAAGCCAAATAAGCGGCGCGACGATCAGGCTGCCTGGTCAGACAGGCCAGCCCGGGGAACGAAATACCGGCGCCTCGGCTCTTGGAGCGGGGGCGCCGGTTTACGTTTTAAGCCGATTTGGCTTCGTCGTCTTTGGCCGAGTCGGCCTTGAGACGGGGCGGTTCGGCTTCTTCCCGAGTCGCCTTGCGGAAACCAGAGAGAGCCTCGCCCAGCGATTTGCCGATCTCGGGGATGCGTTTCGGCCCGAAGGCAAACAGCATCACGAACAGCAGCAGTCCGATTTCCATAGGTCCAAGATTCATCGAAAGTCCCTTTCACTCTACACGGGGTCATTCGCGCCGACGGTCATCCGTCGCGCAAAAACCATTCAACCATATCGCGGGGCCGTTGTTGTCAGCCTCCGAGTAAAGATCTAGAAAAGATTTGCCGCTAGCCCAGAAGTCCCGGGCCGACAGCCTCTAGGGGCAGACCGGTTCCGCCGGAGTCTCGGCTTCGGGCCGCCCCTCGGGGACGGATTCCTCGTCGCCGGCTTCCTCGTCGGAAGCCTCTCCCTCTTCGGGTAAAGGACGAGCAAAAGCCAGCGATCGGGCCAGCAGGCCGTCGAACCGGGTATCGACTCGCTCGACCAGATGGACCTCGAGGTCGCGCCGAAACTCGACCCAGCGGAAGCCGTGCTCTTTAGCCTTTTCAAGGCTGGAAAATACGACCATGAAACTACTGCACCTCAGGAAGAACTGCGGACTCACTTTCGCTGAGCCCTAACCACATCCCGAGGCGCTGCGTTAGCGCTCGACCGGTAGCGTCCCTTTTCGGAAGGGAAGCGGAAACGACCACGGCCGATTTGGGCCATCGGACGAGAGATGCAGGACGGTTGGTCAAGATTTGTTAGGCTTGCCTATCTTTACAGGATAGCGAATCTGTGAGACACTCTTTCCTGAGCCCTCGTGCGTTCCTCACCTTTGTGGTCTCGATCCCTTCGAGACGCCTCCTTCGCGAAGAGGCCTGAGGATTTGACCCTTCTGTGTTCACAGCTGGGTCAAGCGCGGAGCACCCGCCTACCACGACGGCTCCACCTGCCTTCCCGTCCCAAGGGAAAGCCCGCTCTACCTCCGTCAGGAGAGCAGGGCGCTGATTCATGCTGCTTGTCCTCAAGCGGCCCCTGATACCTACCGGTCTAACGATTGGCTGCCATCGGCGGCTTGCGAAAGCGTGCCATGGCGCCGCTCGTAGAGACCTAGAAAGATAGATAGATAAGATATGACCAACATCACCATCGCCTCCTCGGTTCGCGAGAGCAACCGCCTGCGCGTGACCCTGAGCTTGCCCGCCGGACACTCTCTGGAAGGCCTGACTCTACGCGGTCGTCGCCTGCTGGTCGCTTTCCAAAGCGAAAGCGATCCCGAAACCGTGCTGAGCCAGACGCTGACCCTGGAAGCCGCGCTGTCGCCTACCGAATCGGCTTGCTTCGTGAAACACGAGAATGGCCAGCAGCAAGTCGTGCTGATGGGCCCCGTGCAGAGCCCCGCGACCCGCAAGACCGCCTGACGTCAGGCGCGCTTCAGGACAAACAGGTCCGCGTACAGATACGGGATCTGCAGCAAACCGTCGATCAGCCCGATCGGCGCCTGCCAGCCCATAAAATCCCGCATAATCAGCTTGCGCGCGAAGTCCGGCATCGCGTAGCGGCTGAAGTCGGGGTGGCGCGACTCGACCACCAGGCCGGCCTGGGCCAGACGCTCTTCGAAGCGCTTCCCCTCCTGAATCAGCGCCGGCTGGGTCGAAAAGTAGACCCGGGCCTCGGGAGCCGTGGACAGCCCTGACGCGGCGCACTCCATAAACAGGTCCATCCCGTCGGCCCGGTACATCGGGTCGGTGAAGATCACATCGTAGCGCCCCTGGAACTCTTCCGGCAGACCGTTGGTCAGATCGCGCTGGTGAATGCTCACCCCGTCGCGCAACTGCGGCTGCAGAAAGTCGATCAACTCTGTGTCGAGTTCGAAGATGTCCGCCGGACGGGCCACCTCGCGAGCCCAGTACAGCCCGATCAGGTCGTCATCGCCCAGGATCAGACCACGCGACCCCTCGCCCAGGCGGCTCACCGCGCTGCGCACTCGAGCGACTGTGGTGGCGGGCATACAAGGCTGCTGCTCGTAGTCGTAGCGCGGCAGCGGACGCCCCGCCGTGGCCGAAAGATAGCCCTGGGGGAACGAGAACGGCCCCGGGTCGTAAGCGTCGGCCGTCAAAAAAGTCCGCACGTGGTCGATCAGCGCGTTGAAATCGTCCACCGCCGAACGACGCTTCCAGGTCTCTAATCGGGGCGCTGTTGCCTGCAGTCGGCCGCAGATGATCTCGCGCAGCATCTCCAGACGGGCCAGCGGGTCCGGGGTCTCCCGCTGCACCTGGCTGCGCCCCTTGCCGCGCCCTTCGGCCAGGAACTTGTCCATGGCGAACAGCACCGTGGTCAGACGCGGGTTCTCCACCGCCGGGGCGTCTTCGGGCAGGATCAGATCCGCCTCGATCAGCCGCCGGGTCAACTCGTCGTCGCCCGCCTCGGCCCCTCCGCTGAAACTCTCGAGATGGAGGAGTTCGGCCGGGTCAAGAAGAGCGCGGCGCTTGCTGCAGACGTTGCTCACGACGACCTGATCGTCGCGCCGCTGCAGCCACAGATGGCGGGTGGTGAAGTACCTCATAGGCGCCACTTTCCCACCGAGGCGGGAAAGCCTACAGAGCGACCGGGCCAGGTTTTCCCCCTTTCTGGGCCGAACGGCCCTCGCCCATGAAGAGCGCTCTGTTCGACGACCACTTCGAAAGCTTCCCGTTCTGGAGGGAGGCCGGACTTTCCGGGCTGACCTGCGTGCACGTGGACGCTCACCTCGATGTCTCTACCGACGGCTTCACCCAGAAGGCGCTCGACGGCATCGCCGGGGCCGCCACCCGGGACGAACTGCTAGCTTTCCGAGGCAACCCCAAGCTGCCCTGGGGAGGTTTCCACTGCGGCAACTACCTTTACCCGGCTCTGGTCGACGGCACCGTGACCACTCTGATCTGGGTGGTTCCCAGCGAGCCGATGGACGGCAACTCCATGCTGGGCAGCGCCCGCCAGACCTTGCAAGGCTGGGTCGACATGAGGTTGGAGGAGTACACCGGACTGAAGTCCGTGGAGGGCCGGGTCGAGGGGACCCTGTTTGGCCGCCGCCTGGTTTTCTGCACCGCCGAAACGATGCCCGAGCTTGGCCCAACCGAGGCCGAACGGGTGGCGCTGGACATCGATGTCGACTATTTCGTGCGACTCAAGGACGACAAGATGTGGCAGTCGCCCCATCAGCTTCGCGAACTTTTGGGCGACCTGAAGCCGCTGGCTCTGACCGTGGCCACCTCCTGCGAGGGCGGCTACACTCCGCTTTCCCAGCGCTATCTGGGCCAGGTCTGCCTGGATGTCTTCAGCAGGGACCCCTTGCTGTGGAAGGAGCAGGTGGAGAGCTACCGCCAGGCGTTCGGCCTCCCCTCCAACCCTCCAGAAACCTCCCCGGAGACCCTCCCGGAGGGGGAGGAAGGCCCGGCCGCCCTCACCCGGCAGCAGGCCCTGGAAACGCTCCTCCAACAGGCCCCGGACTTTATGAAACCGTCGCTGCTCAGCGCCCTGGGCCGCTACCAGGAAGCCGCCGAAGCCGACCCCGCCTACGCTCCCTCGCCCCTGGACCAGGCCGGACGACACTTCCAGCGGCGCCAGTACAAAGAAGGGCTGGCCTGCCTGGAGGGGATGGAGGAGAGCCAGGAGTCGCGCCGCTACCTGACCGCCTTCATGGCGGCCGGCAACGCCCAACTCGAGGTCACCCTCGACGAAGTCAAAGCGCTGCTCGAACAGCCCGGCCTGGCCGAGCGCGACCGGGCCCGACTGCTCTCGATGCAGGCCGACGTGGTGGGACGCAAGGGCGACTCTCGCAAGGCGCTCGCGCTGCTGCGTCAGGCTGTCAAAGTCGAACCCGACCGGGCCGTCCTGCATCACCAGATCGCCCACTACCTGCGCCTGCTGGGTGAACGTGATGACGCTGCCAAACACGTGCGAAAAGCGCTGCGGCTGAGTAAAGGCAAAGTCTCCTCGCTGCCGATCCTGCTGGACGCCTCGCGCCTCTACGACGAGTTGGGACAGCGCGCCCTGGCCCGCGCTACCCGGCGGGAACTCGAAGATTCCGATGTCACCGGCTTCTACGCCATCAACGCCATCCTGGATTCGTCCCGCTGATGGTCATCGAGGTCCGCGACGCTCTGGATTCCGACCTGCGCTTCGTGCGCCGCCTGGCCGCCGAGTCGATCCTGTACACCATCCCCTATGGCCGAACCACCACCAATTCGGCCGTGCAGGCCAGGGTCAGAGAGAACCTGCGCGACCTGGCCGCTTCCGATGAGATGGCGATCCTGGTCGCCTATCGCTGCGACACCGAGCGCCCCATCGGCTACCTGATTCTGCAGCTTCGGGAACTTGACCAGGCCACCGGCGACCCACAAAGCTACATCTTCGACCTGGCTGTCGACCCTCGTTACTGGGGGACCCCGGCGGTGCGCCTGCTGGTCAACGCCGCGGCCCGGCGCACGGCCCAGGAAGGGCTGAGCATGATGGCCGGAGAGATCAGCGCCCACAACCAGCGCACCTACCTGCAGGCGCTGCGCCTGGGGTTCGAACTCGAGCGCTTCAAGATCGTCATGAACTGCTCCGAAGAGGGGCCTGTCCCGATGCCGGTGCGGGCGCCAGAGCAGCGCGCCTACGACGCCTCTCGAGAAAAGCGCCGCAAAGGCGCCTCGGGCGTGCCTTCGACCTATCGGGAAGCCCGCCAGTCGCGGCGCAAGGAGCCGTGAGGCCGCTTCACCGGGGGCTATTCGACGACCATTCCGAGGCGCTGACGCTGTGGAAAGAGGCCGGACTGAGCGGTCTGACCTGCCTGCACGTGGACGCCCATCTCGACGTCATGGCCGACGGTTTCGACCCGGCCACCCTCGACGGAGTGGCTCAGGCGCGTGGCGCTCTGGATCTCAATCCGCTCAAAGGCCAGCCCGAGCTTCCCTGGGGCGGCCTGCACTGCGGGAACTTCCTCTACCCGGCCCTGCTGGACGGGACCGTCACCACCCTGATCTGGGTGCTTCCTCCGCAGCTTCTGCAGCCGGCTCCGGCCGGGCTTCTAGCGGCCGTGCTCAAAGAGCTGCGCACCTGGGTCGACCCTACCTTCGAGGAGTATGGAAGTTTTGTCCAGGAAGACGGCCGGGTGGAGGGGACCCTGCTGGGCCGTCGCCTGGTGGTCTGCACCAGCGACAGCTTGCCCGACCTGAGCGGAGTCGATCGGGAGAAGTTGGCGCTGGATATCGACGTCGACTACTTCGTGCGTCTCGAGGACGACCGCATGTGGCAGACCCCGCACGCCCTTCGAGATCGCCTGGAAGGGCTCGAGCCGGTCGCTCTGACCGTGGCGACTTCGTGTCAGGGCGGCTACACTCCGCTCTCTCAGCGCTACCTGGGCAAGCTCTGTCTGGAGCTTTTTTCTGGCTCGGCCGAGGCCTGGCGCGGCGAGATGCTGGCGGTGGCCCAGGCCGAGGAAGGGGGAGGGGAGGAGGAGTGGGAGGCGCTGCTCGAGCTGGTGCCGCCCGCCTGGAGACCCTCTTTGCTGAGCCGTTTGGGACGGCATGAGGAGGCCGCCGCTGGGGACCCGGCCCATCGCCCCGATCCGCTGAACCAGGCTGCTCGCCTGCTGCAACAGCAGCGTCGCGAAGAGGCGCTGGAGCTGCTCGATCAGCTGGAGGGGGCGGAGGCCTCGCGGCTGATCCTGGCCGCCTCGGTAGACCCCGCGCTGGGCAGCGAGCAGGCCGAGAGGTGGGAGGAGTTTCTAGCCCGCGACGACCTGTCCGGACCCGAGCAGGTGCGGCTCTGGATGGCCCTGGCCAACCACTGCCTGGAGCAAGGGCAGGCGCGGCGCGCGGTGAGCTGGCTCAAGCAGGTGGTCGACCTTCGGCCGGACTTTTTGGAGGGGCAGCGGCGGCTAGCCCAGGCGCTGCTGGCGGCCGGTCAAACCGGGCCGGCTGGGCGGGTTCTGCGCAAAGCGTTGGAGCTGAGTCGGGGGCGCCTTTCTTCGCTGCCGGTGCTGCTGGAAAGCTGGCGTATGCACCAGTACCAGGGGCAGGAAGCGCTGGCCCGGGTGGCCTTTCACGAGCTCAAGCGCTGCGACCCCACGGGCGAGTTTGCCGGCATCGCCCAGCTGGAACGCTCGGTCTGGCGTCGACCGACCTGAGGCGCCGGTACAAATCGTCTCAGGAATTTAACGTCGTTTTCACGGTTTTTTCCGATCCATCGGTTATCTTCGGATTATGCAGATCCTGAGCGCCACCACGAGCGGCAAAACCGAGACCCTGGTACGCAAGGCCGCCCCCGCGGCTGAAGCCACCGCCGTCGCGGAAACGACCGCTCCGGCCGAGGTCGCGGACAGCGCGCAGCTGGACGGCGGCGAGGCTGCTGGCGTGCTTTCCGGCGACGCCGGACAGCGGGTCGGGCACTTCGTGCGCGGCATGACTCACGAATCTCTGCAGCATGTTCGCTATCTGGCCGGCGCGGCCGCTTTCCGTAACGTCGGAAGCGCCCTGGGATCGCTGGCCATCACCCCGCTGGCCATCAAGCTGGCTTCCGAGAACGCCGCCGTGGTGGGCGGTCTGGCCATCGGCGGCACCGTCGCCGCCGGCGCTATCGGCGGTCTGCTGGGCTATCTGTGGGTGCGCAACGCCGACAACAACGTCAGCGACGACGAAGGCAAGAAGACCGTGCTGGGCAACGTGGTCGACAAGACCCTGGACCTGGCTTCGGCCGCCCAGGCTTTGCCCAAGTTTATCTACCCTTCCATCTACGGCGCCACCGAAGCTCAGCGTCAGGTGATCTACGGCGCCCTGGACCAGCTGCCGCTGGCCGACGCCACCGCCAGCGCGACCATGACCGTGGTGCCCAACCTGGTCGACACCGGCATCTCGGGGATGGCTCAGCCGGGCGCTTCGCACGTGCGCATCTTGCTGGACCAGTCGTACCTGGACAACCCCGCCCGCGGCCGCGACCTGGTGTTCCACGAGAACGGTCACGCGGTCGACTACGGCGGCGGTTTCGGACTGCTGGGCTCGCACAACTGGCGCGGCGGCTTCGGTAAGGGGCACTTCGTCAGCGACTACGCTCAGCAGAACCGCTACGAAGACTGGGCCGAGACCTACGAACATTTCCACAACGGCTCCAGCCTTGAAGCGGTGCCCGAGAAGGCCGAAGTGATCCGTCGGGCCAGCGAGCAGAACGTGCTCGACCGCACCTTCGACACCCCTCGGGTGCGCGAAGCGGGCAAGAACATCGGCGAAGCGCTCGACAAAGTTCCCTACCTGCGCGACGGCGTGGAAGTGGCCGCCTCCCTGATCGGACCGGTGCAGATCTATCGCGGCAGCGGCGACCTGATCAAGGGGCTGGAGAACGACGACGGCGAGCTGCAGCTCAAAGGGAAGTTCAATCTGGCCAGCGGCCTGTTCCTGACCCTGCCCGGCGCGGCGCCGCTGGCTCTGGCCTCTTCGGTGGCCGGCTCGGTTATCAAGACGATGGCCAGCGAAGACAAAGAGGACGGATTCAAGACCGCCAACAAGTGGGCCGACAGCATTCTGGCCACTTCGGCCGGCCCGGTCGGCATGACCCTGGCGGCGGTGGGTGGCGAACTCAAGGCCAACGGTCTGGAGTTCAGCGATAGCAACGGATTCAACAGCCTGGGCTGGAAGGCGGCGCGTGCCACCAAGGGTTCGCTGCTCAAAGGCACCCTGTACACCATCGGCGGCGCGGTCGGCGGTTCGGTGGCGGGAGCGGCGGTCGGTGTGGCTCTGGGCGGACCGGGCGGCGCGGCGCTGGGCAGCCTGTGGGGCCAGATGGCCGGTGGAGTGATCGGCCTGGGCGCTTACGGCGCTTCCCGCGCGATGAAGTCGGACAAGATGGGCAAGAATCCGCTGGCCCTGACCAAAGGCGACAAGAAGTTCTTATTGGGGATGGCCGGTGGAGCCATCGTCGGCGGCGGTGTCGGCACGGCACTGGGCGGCTTCGGCGGTCGCGCCGTGGGCGAGTTCCTGGGCAACGCTCTGGCCGGACCGGCCGGCGCTTCGCTGGGCGGTACCGTGGGCAGCTGGGCGGGAGCGCTGGGTGGCGCCTACGGCGGCGCCAAGCTGGGCTCGGGCATCGGCAGCGGTCGTCTGCTGGGCAAGCCGCTGGGCTCGGGCGAGAAGCCGATGCGCACGCTAGCCAACCCTGACCTGCTGCTCAAGGCCATCCACGAGTCGAAAGAGCTGGAGACGGCGAAAGCCTAGTCTTCGGCCTCCAGCCTCCAGCCTCCAGCCTCTAACGGGGGCTTCTCGTCTCCAACCTTGCTGCTCTCCGGCTCAGGCCTGGGTTCCGGAAGGGTCCGAGACGGTCCCGCTCAGGAAAATCTCCTCGCCCAGGCCGGGCTCGCCCTCATCGCTGAGCAGGTGGCTGTGCAGATAGTCCATGCCGGCGCCGTCCACGGTGACCGTGCGAAGCTCTTTCTTACGCCCGCTTCCCTTCAAGAAACCCGCCTCGACCGCCGTCGACAGCAGTCCGCTGGCCAGTCGACGTTGCGTCGAGGCCGACCATTCGCTGTAGGACCCGCGGCCCTGCAGCCAGCCCAACACGGCATCGACGTTCAAGCCGGTGTCGGGCTGGGCCCAGGCTCCCACCAGATAGTCCGAGGTGAACTCTCGATAAAGAGGGTCGCTCCACTGCAGATGCCAGTGGCAGATCAGGGCGGTCGGGGCGCCGGCCTCCGGCTTCAGCGCCTTCAGCGCGCGCAGATGAGCCGGACTGAACCGTTTGTCGAGTTCGCCCAGCAGGTAGCGTCGGCGAGCTTCAGAGAGTTCGGGAAACCAGGTCTCCGAAGCGGCCTGTTGACGGCGCTCGGAGAGGCTGTGAGTGGGATCGACGTGGGCCCAGTAAAGGCGGGAAGCCGAGGCCTCTAACCCCATTCTGAGTAATCCTGTATGAACGATGGTCGCGTGTCGCAAGGCCGCCGCTCTTTCCGACCCTGGGGCAAAACACCTACCGCCGAAGGGAGGCGGGCGGGGGAGGGGAAGTTTCCCATCCCATGATCATACAAGAGCTTTCATGGGGGGGAACTTATGGCCGTATGGCCGCTCAGCGTTTCGGCCCGTCCACCGGCCGAACTGTGGTTTTACTGCCCGGATTTACCTGCACGGCCGCCGACTGGCCTCGGCCTATGCTGCAGGGTCTGATCGACCTGGGCTTCACCGTCGAGGCGCTGGAATGGCCGGACAGCGGCGGTTCCGACCGGGTCGGAACCGGGTCGTACGGGATCAAGGATCTGGCCCGCCTGGCTCGGGACTACGCCGTGGCCAACCTGCGCGGTCAGCAGATTCACTGGCTGGGGCTTTCCATGGGCTCGCTGGTGGCCCAGGAGATGGCGCGTCTGGGCGCTCCGGCCGACTCCTACACCTTGCTCTTCACCTCGGCCGGGTCCTGGAGCCACGGCTTCGGCCAGTTGGGTACCCTGGTCCGCCTGCTGGGCGTTCGCACGGAGACCACCCCGGAAGAGGTGGCGTTTGCCCTGGTCAATTTGCGCGAAGAGTTGGCCTATCGCCCCAGCGAGCGCGACATGGCGGAACTGCGCCGTCGGGTGCACGCCTCGGTGAAGCGCGCCTGGCCCTACGGTCGCGGGCCCTGGCGCCAACTGGCGGCGGTCACCGACTACTTCGCGGGCGGCGGCAGCGCCATCACCGACCTTGGCGCTCCGACCCTGATCCTGCACGGCGCTTGCGATCCGCTCTTGCCGGTGGCGGGCGCTCGGGCGCTGAGTCGCCGCTTGAAAGGTTCGCGCTACGTCGAACTCGAGGGGGTCGGCCACGAACTGCTGGTGAGCCGCTTGGGGCCGATGATGGAGGCTATCGGGCAACACCTGCTGGGCGAAGGAGTCTGCCACCAGGCGGGTTAGCGCCTCGTTTGCTGGCCGGGCTTCGAGGCGGCTAGGAAGCGAACTTGATGGTGGGAGCGATCATCTTCCACAGGTCGGACGCGTCCTTGCGCTGCCCCGAGGGGTAGTTCAGCACAAACACGTACCAGAAGTCGCTGCGCAGATTGTAAACGAAGAGCGACTCTTTCCCTTGCTTGACCCCTCCCACCAGCAGGCTGAAGGCCGGCTTGGAGGCCAGGTTGGCGGTGGCCGAACCCAGGATGGTGGCGCCGTTTTTGCCCAGTTCGGTCTTGGCCTGGGTCATGGCTTTTTCCGTTTCCAACTCTTCGGCGGGGTGGCGTTCGGCCAGGAAAGAGACGCCAAATCCGGGCACCTCGAGGGCCACGATGGCGCTGCCCGGAGCGTCCGAGATCTCCTGGAACGCTGCCGGCGCTTTGAAGCTGAAGGCCCCGTTCTTCGCCTTGAACTGCTTGGCTTCGTTCTGGGCCAGGGCGACGGGGGCGCTGGCCCCCCAGAGCAGGCAAAGGGTTAGCAGCAGGGAGGCTTGGCGAAGGAAGCGGGTAGGCTGGAGCATAGGGACCTTTCTAAAGGCGGCTGAGTTGGGAGTTCGCCCGTCGTCTTGCGGGAAAACCGCGCTGGGAAAGGGAAGTTCCCTTCCGTGGAAGCGCTTTTGTCATGGCACGGAATCTACGCTGGATTCTTCCGACGGTTCCGCCAATCCTGGCTTCCCTGCTGCCTTTTGGCGCTGCTGGCGTTTCTGCCGCTGGCCGGGCTGACGTTGCTCTCCCCGGAACAGAAGGGCGACGCGGAATGGCGCCAGTTCGTGGCCCTGGGTGTGCTCTTGTGCCGCTTCCTGAGTCCTCTGGCCGGTTGCCTGATCGTGACCTACCTGGCTCGTCAAGACGGCCGCTTGCCGGCCGGGACGCCCCTGGGAAGGAACGCTGTGGCGAACTCGCTGCGGGCGGTCGGGTTGGTCCTGGCCGTGTGGTCGTTTGCGGCCATCGCTTCCCTGTTTTTTCTCGTCCCGGGACTGGCCTTTCTGCTGGGGAGTTCGGTCGCGCTGTCGGTGCTGGTCGTCGAGCGGACCTCGGTGCCCGAGGCCGTACGCCGCAGTTGGGAGCGCACCCGCTACGTGCGCGGCCCGCTCTTGCTGTTCTGGCTGGTCTTTCTGGCCGGCGGCCTGGGGCTGACCACGGCGGTGGCCTTGCTGTTCACCTCGGGACAGTTGGTCGAACTGACCACCCTTCCGCTGGCCCAAAGCGAGGCGCTGCTTCCTCTGGTGGGCACCTGGTCTTTTCTCTATGCGGCCGCCTCCTGCGCTTCCTACGAGATTTACCGGCAGTTGGATACTCTGGACCTGGATTTCCCCAAAGGGGAGAACGAGTTCGAACAGGACCCCGCTGGGGAGTCGCCGGCCGAGTGAGCGCCCCCGTCTCTTCGCTGTGGCTGTTCGGCTACGGTTCGTTGATCTGGAACCCGGGCTTTGCCTATGCCGAACGTCGTAGAGCCACCCTGCAAGGGTGGAAACTGCGCTTCTGGCAGGGCTCGGAGGACCATCGCGGGACGCCCGAGAGTCCTGGGCGGGTGGCCACTCTGGTCCGCTGTCCCGAAGGTCGGGTGACCGGAGCGGTCTACCGCTTAGACGGCGACACCGAGGCGATCCTGGGCTATCTGGACCATCGCGAGAAAGGCGGCTACGACCGCCTGGACATCGAAGTGGCCACGGATCAGGGAGCCGTGTCGGCGCTGATCTACATCGGCGGCGAGCACTGTCGTGAGTTTATCGGCCCCGAAGACGAGTCGCTGACCGCTTCGATCATTCGCACTTCGGTGGGCCCCTCGGGGGCTAATGTCGACTATCTCCTGTCCCTACAGAGGGCTTTGAGCGACCTGGGCGCCAGCGACCCCCATGTGGATAGTTTGGTCTCCCTGTTGAAAGCTGTGGGATAACTTTTTCCGCCTCTGACCACAAGTCGGAGAGTTTTCAAGGTTTTTCCGAGCCCCCTCTGATCTCGGCAAATCGGCATGAAACGGGGCTTCAAGGCCGTTCAAGCTCGCTCTTTCAAACGTCTGTTCGCCCTCTTGCCACTAGATGTAGCGTGTGGATAAAATGTTAATGCCTAGATGTAGAGAGTTTCGGGTTGACTTTCGACCCCGCACCGAGCATGAATACGGAGGACTTTTCGCAGGCCTCGGAGTTCCAGACCTTCCCCCATCGGCGAGGAAGGCAGCCCCGCGGTAGCCGCTACATCTAGAATTTTATCAATAAGGGACATTTGGTTATGACGAAGGGCACATTGGAAGGGAACTCGCCGTCTCCTGAGTTCGCTTCTCTCCACACTGACGAGGGCAACAAGCTCTCTCCTCTGGGCGAGAAAATTTTTCTCGACCGTTACGCGCTCAAAGACGGTTCCAAGGCCAGCCTGGCCGTCGGCGACACCGTCGTGGTGGTGGTCGACCAGAAGACCGGCCAGCGCGAGATCGGTCGCGTCGAAGAGTTGGCTGCCAACCCTCAGGGGAACAGCGCCGACCTGGTCAGCGTCAAGCTGCGCGACGGCAGCGTGGTCGAGCGGGCTCTCGAGCACGTGGATAAGCCGCTCGAGACCAAGGTCGAACAGCTGATGGAGCGAGTGGCTCGTGGAGCCGCCGCCGTGGAGAAGTCGAAAGACGCCAAAGCCTACTGGGAAAAGGAGTTCCGCGGTCTGCTCGACGGCTGGAAGTTCACCCCCGGCGGTCGTATCCTGACCGCCTGTGGCACCGACCAGAACCTGACCTTCTACAACTGCTACGTGATCCCGAGCCCCGAGGACTCCCGCGACGGCATCTTCGAGACGCTGTCTCAGATGGCCGAAATCATGAGTCGCGGCGGCGGCGTTGGCATCAACCTGTCGACCCTGCGTCCTCGCTACGCTTACGTCAAGGGCGTGAACGGACGCTCTTCCGGCTCCGTCTCCTGGGGCGGTCTGTACTCCTTCGTCACCGGCCTGATCGAGCAAGGCGGCTCGCGTCGCGGCGCCCTGATGCTGATTCTCAACGTCTGGCACCCTGACGTGCTGGAGTTCATCTCGGCCAAGCGCGAGATGGGCAAGATCACCAACGCCAACATCTCGGTCGGTGTGACCGACGACTTCATGGCCGCGGTAGAAGCTGACGGCGATTGGGAACTCGCCTTCCCTGACACCAACGACGCCAAGTACGCCACCGAGTGGACCGGCAACATGAAGACCTGGAAGGAGCGCGGCGGCGCCGTGATCGTGCACAAGACCGTGCGCGCCCGCGAGATCTGGGACACCATCATCGAGAGCGCCTGGGCCTCGGCCGAGCCCGGACTGTGGTTCGTCGACCGCTGCAACACCCAGAGCAACTCCTGGTACTACGACCGGGGAGACCTGATCTGCACCAACCCTTGCGGCGAGCAGCCTCTGCCCGCCTGGGCCGTCTGCAACCTGGGTCACCTGAACTTGTCCCGCTTTACCTCCAAAGGCAAAGTGACCTGGGACGAGCTAGGCCACTCGGTGCGCACGGCGGTCCGCTTCCTGGACAACGTGATCGACGCCACCCCTTACTTCTTCGAGCAGAACAAGAACCAGCAGCAGGACGAGCGTCGCGTCGGAATGGGCACCATCGGCCTGGCCGAGATGCTGATCCGCCTGGGCATTCGCTACGGCAGCGACGAAAGCGTCGAGTTCATCGACAAGCTGTACTCGTTCATCGCTCGCGAAGCCTATCTGGCCTCGTCCTCGATCGCCGAAGAGAAGGGCAGCTTTGCCCTGTTCGACGCCGAGAAGTTCCTGCAGAGCGGTTTCATGCGCTCGATGCCCGCCGACGTGCGCGAAGCCGTGCGTTCGAAGGGGATCCGCAACGTCACCCTGCTGACCCAGGCGCCTACCGGGACGGTCGGCACCATGGTCGGCACCTCGACCGGCATCGAGCCGTTCTATTTCTGGAGCTACTTCCGCAAGTCGCGTCTCGGCGTGCACGAAGAGAAGGTCGCCATCCTGGAAGAGTGGGAAGCTGCTCACCCCGGCGAGAAGCGCCCCGACTACTTCGTAGCCGCTATGGACCTGTCGCCCGACGAGCACGTCAAGGTGCAGGCGACCACCCAGCGTTGGGTGGACTCGGCCATCTCGAAGACCTGCAACTGTCCCAGCGACTACTCCGTCGAGCAGACCAAAGAGCTGTACGAACTGATGTACAAGCTGGGCTGTAAGGGCGGCACCATCTACCGCGACAAGTCGCGCGACGAGCAGGTGCTGAACTTGAAGGAAGAGCCGGCGGCTCCCGCCGAGACCGCCCTGGTCGAGTCGAAGTCGGTGGCTCCCGCCGCCAACGTCCACTCGCCCAAAGTTCGCCCTCGCCCCTACAAGCGCTACGGCGCGACCGTCTCTAAGGCGACCCCGGCCGGCACCGCTCACATCACCATGAACGATGATGACGAGCGCAAGCCTTTCGAGGTGTTCGTGGACATCGGTAAGGGCGGAAGCGACATCAAGGCGATGGCCGAAGCGCTCGGTCGCCTGGCTTCCCTGGTGCTGCGCGTCTCTTCGCCGCTGACCCCTCGCGAGCGGATCCAGGAGATCGTCAGCCAGCTGTCCGGTATCGGCGGCCCTCGCTCGATGGGCTTCGGTCGCAACCGCGTCCGCTCGCTGCCCGACGCTCTGGCTCAGGCTTTGGAAGAGCAGTACCTGCTGGAAGACGACCACTCGGCCGCTCATCCGATGATCGCCAAGTCGCTCCCGGCTCACGCCGAAGAGACCCTGGGTGTCGAACCTGTCGAAGGCGTTCAGGCCGACCTCTGCCCCGGTTGCGGAAACACCAGCCTGGTCGCCATCGAAGGCTGCCAGAGCTGCTACAACTGCGGCCACTCCGAGTGCTAGTCGCTCGCTAGACCTTAGAAAAAGAGGCTCGCCTTGACCGGCGGGCCTCTTTTTTTCCGGGCCAGGAGTGATGGGCTGTCGGGTACGGTCCGGTCGCGCTAGCTTTGACTCCGGCTTTTAGCCCAGGCGATCGCCTGAAGCTCGACCCGTCGGATCCAGGGGTTCTTTTCGTCGTTGTACGCGAAAACGTCCAGAGGATGGAGGTCGCGGGCGCGCTGCTTGACCGCTTCATACTCCCGGGCCACCTCCGGGTGGGCGCGCAGGTAGTCGCGGAAGGCCAGGTGGCGCTTCAGCTCGGGAGTTCCCGTCCCGTAGCAGTGGATGTTGGCAATCCTGACGCCGTCGCGGTGAAGGGGGCAGAAGCGACGACCGGGCAGCCCGTACTCTCCCCAGTATTCGTAACCGTGGGCCTCCAGCTCGGACTGCAAGGCGTCGAGTTGGCTCACGTCCTTCACCTCCGGGGCCAGGTCCAGCACCGGCTTGGCCTCGATCCCCGGGATCGAGGTCGAACCGATGTGGTGAACCGCGATCAGGTTGTCGCCCAGCAGCGCTCCAAACCGCTCCCCCTCCAACCGGGCCTCCCCTTCCCATCCGGGATCATGAGGGACCAGCTGCACCGGCTCGAACAGGACGCGCTGCATCATCTCTTTGCACTCGTTCCAGCGCCGGGTCAGGAACGGCGAGGGGCGCTGCAGGGCGCTGACCTCCTGCAGCAGCGGGAAGGTCGAGGCCAGCGGCACCCGGTTCCAGCGCCCGTCCGGCCCCTTGGTGCGCGAACCGACGCCTTCATAACCGTGGCGCTGTGGCGCGACCTGACCGTCAGGAAAGGCAGCCAGCAGATCCTGGACCACCCGCACGATGGCTGTGGACGGAAGGCGCTTGCGGCGCTTTTCCGACCAGCTGAGCAAAGCGTGGAGTCCGCGCAGAGTGTCGTAGAAGTACAGCCGAGGGAAGCACGGCAGGGGCCAGCGCTGGGCGGCTTCGACCTCTTCGGCGTTGTGGCGAGTCGGGGAGCCCCAACGCAGCTCTCTCCCGATCAGGAACTCGGCCGCCCGGTCCAGGAACTCGAGCTCCTTCCCGCTGGGGTTCGGGACGTGGTGCAGCACCGCCTCGAACGCGGCGATGGTGCCGACCATGGAGCTGGGGCACTCGTCCTCGACCGGGTAGGCCTCGTAGTCGCAGGTCAGGCCGCCGTCCTCCATCTGGTAGCGCAGAAACCAGGGCCGTAGCCACGGTAGCTCCCGGTCCACCGGCACTCCGGCGGCGCTGAGCACGGAGTAGATACTGCCGACCGCGCAGTGGCAGAGGGCGTCCATCAGCACCGCCTGGCTCACCGGCGCGCCCGGTCGGGGGATGGGAAAGTCGTGAACGGGGACCCTTTCCAGCGCATCGATCATAGCCTGCAGGGCCGACTCGGGGATCTCGCGGGCCATGCCCATCTCATAGAGAGTGAGCATATGCCACCAGGGCGAATCCCACTTGGGCCAGTAGCAATCGGTTTTCAGCGAGGCCGAAGCTTCGGACGAGGCCAGATAGGCCAGGCTGTGGGCCACGGCGTCGCGCGTGGTGTCCGGGATGTGAGCCGTGGGTTGGGCGTCGAGCGCCGCTTTGAGCTGACCGAGAGTCATCCCGATCCTTTAGGGGAGCGGTCGGGGGAACCTGCCGGTGGGTAGCTTTCCTTCCTTTTTCCGCCGGAGTGAGGTCGGGTCAGAAGGTGCCTCAGGGATAGGATGGGAAAAGGGCCCCGCATGATACCTGCCAATCTTATCCGTTCTCTTCCTAAAACCGACCTGCACGTGCACCTCGACGGTTCGCTCCGGGTCGAATCTCTCATCGAAATGGCCAAAGAGCGCAACGTGTCGCTCCCCTCCGAGACGGCCGAAGGTCTCAACCAGCTTGTCTTCCGCGAAAGCTACGCCAACCTGGCCGAGTATCTGCACGGATTTAGCTACACCTGCGCGGTCCTGAAGGACCCCGAGGCGCTGGAGCGGGCCTCTTACGAGCTGGCCTGGGACAACATCAACGAAGGCGTGCGCTACATCGAGGTGCGTTTCGCGCCTCAGCTGCACACCCACCGCAGCTTCCCGCTCAAGGATGTGCTGAAGTCGGTGGACCGCGGTCTGCGTCGGGCCGCTCAGGAGCATCGTCTTTCCGACGCTGTAGCCGTGCAGGGCGAACCGCCCTTCCACTACGGCATCATCGTCTGCGCGATGCGCTTTTTTACGGGCGGATTCAGCCCCTGGTTCGCCCATCTGACCGACCTGTTCCAGGACGCCCCCGAGGCGCAGATCCTGTCGCTGGCCTCGTCCGAGATGGCGCGCGCTGCGGTGCGGATCCGCGACGAAGAAGGGCTGCCGATCGTCGGCTTCGACCTGGCCGGCCGCGAAGACGGCTACCCGGCCGGGCTGCACCGTCAAGCCTACGACTACGCGCACCGCAACTTCATGCACAAGACCGTGCACGCCGGTGAGGCGTACGGTCCGGAGTCGATTTTCCAGGCGCTCACCGACCTGCACGCCGACCGCATCGGCCACGGCTACCACCTGTTCAGCCCCGAACTGTGCGGACCGGACGTGGAGAACCCCGAAGAGTACGTGCGTCGCCTGATCCGCTACGTCGGTGACAGCCGCACCACTATCGAGGTGTGCATCACCTCGAACCTACAGACCATGCCCAACCTTGACCGGGTGGAAGACCACGCATTCGGTAAGATGCTCGACGAGAAGCTGTCGGCCACGCTGTGTACCGACAACCGTCTGGTCAGCCACACCACCGTTTCGAACGAGATCGAACTGGCGGTGAAGGCGTTCAACATGAACCTGCACCAGTTGCGTAACACCATCATCTATGGCTTCAAACGCAGCTTCTTCCCCGGCGACTACACCGAGCGCCGCGCCTACGTGCGCAGCATCATCGACTACTACGACAAACACGCCAAGCACTTCGAAGCCACCGGCGAGGTTCTGCCCTCATCGGTCGACGTGCACGCTACCGTCTAGCATCGGGGATCGATCCTCTGAGGCGACCCGGGCTCCTTTGGGGC
>JAEXNA010000126.1 GCA_023447635.1 Vulcanimicrobiota bacterium
GGGTGGGGGGCGCTGGCGGCGCGTTCTCTCTACTCTGAGATCAGAAGACCACAAAGAGGTGAACTGATATGGGACTCTTAGATTTTATGCGGTCGGGCGGGGCGTCGAGCGACGCTCACCTGGCCGAACAGCAGACGGAAGATAAGCTGCTGATGGCGAAGCTGTTCCGCCATCTGCGCAACGAGGGGCTGGAAGGCTCTGTCGAGGGGCTGGACTTGAAGGTGCGAGATTCTCGGGTGACCGTGTATGGGCACGTGGATAGCTCTGGAGCGGCCGATCGAGTCGTTCAGGCGCTGGTCAAGTTCGGTGGCGTGGCCAGCGTGAATAACCAGTTGAGCGTGCGGCCGCAGGCCTCCAATCCCGCTCCCCCCTCCAACCCCGATCCTCAACAGGGCGATGCCGCCGAGGCTCCGCCGGTGGCGGGTCGCACTCCAGCCGAAGACGCGACGGCTCCGGGAAAGAAGCCCGAGGAAACCTCCAACAGCAATCCCAAGGCCTCGAACATCAAGAAGGTTGGAGCTCCGCCGGTCTACCACGTGGTGGGCGAGGGGACGACTTTGTGGGCGGTGGCGGAGAAGTACCTGGGCGACGGCAGCCGCTACATGGAGATTTTCGAGGCCAACCGGCCGATGCTCAAGGACCCCAACGTTTTGACGGTGGGTCAGAAACTGAAAATTCCGCAGAGGAGGTAAGGACGATGAAAGCTTTGAGTAAAGAGGAAAAACTGCCGCTACCGAGCTTGCCGATGTCTCCGTTGATGTACTCCGGTACGGTGGGGGAGCCGACGCCGACGTCGGTGCAGGCGGCCGAAGAGCACGGCTGTCCCACGGGATGTCCGTGTCATGCGGCGCGGGCTCCGGAGGGGGCGAGTGGCCATCCTTCGCCTCAGGATGCTCCGAGGCGCGCGGGCGACAGGACGGTGTAGGAGAATCTTCGCTATAATGATGAGGCGAGGTGGATGTTACGATGGATGATATGAGCGTGGTGGACCGCAAGGCCGAGGACCGACTGTTGCTATCGAAACTGGTTCGGCACGTGCGCGAGCACGGCTTCGACCAGCAGGTTCACATGTTGGACCTGAAGGTGCGGGATATGCACGCTACGGTCAACGGGAACGTGGACAGCCGAGAGGTCCAGGAGCGGGTGGTCCAGGCGCTGCGCGATTTCCCCGGGGTGGCCGGGGTGGATGACCAGTTGAACGTGCGCTACCACAGCGGGTAGGAGTAAGATCGGGCGATCCTTGGGATAAGCGATCCATGATTTTGGACCGCACCGATCGTCGCATTCTGGCTGCTCTGCAGCGCAACGGGCGACTGACCAACGTCGAACTTGCCGAAGAGGTGGGGCTCTCGCCGTCGCCTTGTCTTCGCCGCGTGCGTCAACTCGAGCAGGCGGGCTTCATCGATCACTATGTGGCGTTGCTGAACCCGGCCAAACTGGGCTATCCGATGACGATTTTCGTGCGGGTCTGGCTGAAATCGCAGGACCACGATACGGTGCAGCACTTCATCGCGTCGATCCAGAAGTACGGTCAGGTGGCCGAGTGTCACCTGATGGCGGGCGACTGCGATTTTCTGCTGCGTGTGCTGGCCGCAGACCTGGACGACTACCGCAAGTTCCAGACGGAGCATCTGGCGCGTATCGAAGGGGTGCGCAGTTTGATCACGGACATCCCGCTCCAGAAGGTGAAGCTCACCTGGGAGCTACCTCTGGAGAGGGATTAGGCGCACTTTGGGGGCGCGCCGTAGTCGTGACGGTTAGAACTCGGCGCGGACGGAAACGGGATCGACGTCCTGGGCGTTGACCCAGAGCAAGATCGCGGTGACTCCGAATAGCCCCGCGGTGGGGATGTACCAGGCGCCTTCGGGCGCGAGGAGCGCCGAGAGTTGCAGGAAGGCGAAGGCCAGAAACGCCACGAGGATGAGGAATTGCTGGCGGGTCGCCTGTTGGTTCGAACGAGTGACTTCCATTGTGAGAGCCTCCGATTCAACCCAGTGTGTCTGGGTTTAAGTCTCCCCCCTGCCCTGAGAGTAGCGGATCACGAAAGGCATGGGGTTGCGAAGTTCGGCTCTAAAGAAAGTTTTTTGGCATGAAAATTCCTAAATGAGGGCTTTTGTGGAATTTTAGGATAGCCTGATTTTTTCGCTAGGTTGACCTAGTTTTCTTTTTGGGGGGCGGGAGGGGGCAGTTAGCGCCACTCGGCGGCCAGGGCGTCCCAGCCGGCCGATTCGTCCCATTCGGGATGACGGGCTTTGGCGGGGTCGGTGTTGATGCGGATGCGCGGTTCGGGGAAGTCGCTCTGCGGGGTCAGGGCGACGGCGCACTCCCATCCTAGCCGAGAGCGCATCTCGCTGGCCACAAGTTGGGCGAAGGCGCCCAGGTCGGAGACGATGCCGCTGGGGTTGCGGCGGGCGTCGCGGGTCAGGCTTTGCACGAAGTCGGCGTAATCGAGGGCCAGCAGGTCGACGTGGATGTTGTCGCGGACGTAGTCGGGAGAGCTGACGATGGCGCTCTCTCCCGCCTTCCACTTGCCCAGCAGATACTGGACGAAGCGTGGCTCCTGTCCGGCTCCGAACGGGTTGGGGATGACGAATTTGCCCAGCGGAATTCCGGCCAGGGCCGCCTCGTACTGGAACATCTGGGCGGTCAGCGCTTTGCTGAGCCCGTAGGGCAGGATATGGGGCAGGCCGTCGTTGCCCGCGCCCTCTCCCCCCTCAAACACCGTCCCCGTAAGGACTACCTTGCGGCACCCGGCCTCTACCAGGGCCTGGAGGGTCGGTCGCAGGTTGTGAGTGTTCCGACCTAGCGCTCGGACCACGTCAAAGTCGAGACTGCGGTAATTGGTGACGTCCGAGGCGTGATGGCAGAGGGCATCCCAGGGACGGCTGCGTACCAGTTCCAGGAAGCGCTCGTCTCCGAAGGAGACGCCGTAGGCGGCCTCTCCACCGGAAATCAGGGTCTGGACTCGGCTGGTCTTGAGGGGGTCGTAGCCCTGGGGAGAGGCGCCTTGAAAGGTGCAGACGACCTCGTGGCCGGCGGTTCGGAGGGCCTGGACGAAGGCGAAGCCGGTGAAGGAGGAGGCTCCGGTGAACAGGATCCTCACGGCTTGCTGAAGACCTGGGTGGCGTACAGCGTGCCTTTGCGGTAGGCGATGCCGACCCCGATGTGGGTGTAGGTCGGGTCGATGATGTTCCGGTAGTGTCCGGGGCTGTCGACCCAGCCGTCGACGGCGGCCTGGGCGCTGCCCTCCAGCGGTTTGCCTGAGGACATATAGATGTTCTCGGCGCAGGCCCGCCAGGTTCCGCCGGCCGCTTCGATACGGTCGCTGACGTCGGCCCGGCCAGGGGTGGGAGAGGTGTGGGAGAAGTAGTCGAGATCGAGCATCTCCTGAGAGTGACCCAGGGCGGCGGTGTTCAGGGCGGCCAGCGGCTGCAGAGGGGGGAGGCCTTGCTTGGCTCGGACGCCGTTGGTTAGGGTAACGACTTTTCGAGCGGCGATCTGCTCTTCGCTGAGGGTGGGGGGCTGGCTTTGCGCGGGGCCGAAGAGCAGTGATACGAGCAGGACGGCGCATCTTACCTTCATAGTTCTCTTTTCGACAGAAAGAGAAAGAGGCCCCCCTGTCGGGAGGCCTCTTTGCTTAGATTGGCGGGACTTACCTGGGGGGGTTGTACGAGCCGCCGATGACGGTGACCGTGGCGTCGTTGTAGTCCGGGTTGCCGGGTAGGCTCAAGTCCCAGGAGTTGGTGACTTCGAAATCGACCTCGCCGGTCTGTCCCGGGGCAGGGCCGTAGCTGCGGAAAGTGTTGTAGAACAGCCCGCTGATGTAATCAACGTACGCGCCGCGATTGTCCCAGTCGAGACTCACGAAGGGGCTGATGTCCTGGACCACGCCGCCGCCGTAGTTGATGACAGCCTGGACGCCGAAGGGGTCGCCGGCGTTGACGCGGGTGCGGGAAGGGAGAACGTCAATGCTGTAGGTGGTGTCGTTGAAGTTGACGGCGGTGATGGTGGCAGAGACGTTGCTGTCGACTACCGAGATGGTGAAGGTGGTGTTCTGGTTCCCGATGCTGTCTTCAGCGAATTCGAGGTATCCGCTATCGGTCACGTTGAGCACGGCGGTATTGGCGGGGTCAGAGACGATGATCTCCCATCCTTTCAGGCTGGGCAGGTTGTTGATTGCGTAACCGGTCTCTGAGGTCGCATCCGAGAAGACGACCTGGAAAAGCGCGGGCACCTGACTTCCCGGGGGGTAGTGCAGGGTGTTGCTGCCGTAGGCGCCGACCGAGACGATGAAGACATCGCCGACGTTGACGGCCACGGTGTCGGTGACGGTGACGTTGCCGGTGCTGTAGGTGGCTACAACCACGGCGGTGGTGGTGTTCGAGGTGCCGTCGTCGACGGTGACCTGTCCGGTCTGATTGTCCACTTCGATGCCGCTGACGGCGGCCTGCAGGGTGTAGGTGACATTGCCGTCAACGTTCACGGGAGTGCCGCCGGCGGGGGTGAAGGTGGCGGACAGCGGGCCAGAGGTGCTGTCGGGCGCGACGGTCAGGGTCGAAGGGGTGACGGTCAGGGTGTCGACGTCAACGATGCCGCCGGTGACGGTGACCGTGGTGGTGGCGCTCTGCTCGACACCGTTGAGGGTGTAGGTGGCGGTGATGTCCGCTTCGCCGTTGCCGACGGCCTGGACCACGCCGCTGCTGCTGACGGTGGCGACGTCGGTGTCGCTGCTGCTGAAGTCAGCGTTGGCGACGAAGGTGTTGGAGGGGAAAGCGACGGTCTGGCCGTTGCTGAAGTTTCCAACCAGGGTCAGGGGAGCGCTGTCGGTGCCGCCTTCGGCCAGGCTCAGGGCGAGCGTGGCGGGCGAGACGGTCAGCGAGTCGAAGGTGACGGCGGTGGGGGCGCTCAGGTCGACCGGGGTGGTGGCGCCGATGGCGACTTCGAAATTGCCGGTGAAGACGGCCAGCGGGACTCCGCTGGCGCTGTAAGCGGTCACGCGGACGAAGACGGCGCTGGTGGGCACGCCGCTGATGGTGACCTGGCTGGCGTAAGCGACGTTATCCTCGTGGACCAGGTCGGTGTCGTTGCCGCTGGTCGTGCTGAAGAATTCGAACAGCAGGGAGGTGGTGCCGGCGGGCACGATACCGGCCTGCTGAGCGGTGGTTTGCTGCTGCTGGAACTGGAAGGTGAGGTTACCGGTGTTGGGCGAGGCGGGCGGGTTGCCGTTGTAGACATAAGAGTCTCGGCTATCGCCACAGCCCACGGTGAACAGGGTCACCAGGCTGACCAGCAACAGGAACAGCCTTGAGGTTGTGGATGATTTGAACATCGACGAGACTACGGGGAGTACGGACGATTTCCCCCTGCAGAAAGGCCAAGGCAGGGCATCCGCTGGCAAGAAGAAGAGGCCCCCCCTAAGACGGAGAGGCCTCTTCGATTGGCGATATGTTGGCGAAGCTAACCCTGGCTAGGGAACGGTGCTCACAATCGTGACGGTAGCGCCGTTGAATGCCGTGGGCTCGGCGGGGAGGGTGAGATCATTGCTGTAGAAGTCATCGAACACCGCCGTTCCGGTGACACCGTCATCGGCATAAGCCTGGAATCCGTCGGGGAACATGAATTCGTAGAGGTATTCCAGTTCGACCCCAGTGGACTCGGTCCAGTCCAGGCTGATGAACGGGGTGATGTCTTGAACGACCCCGTTACCGTAGTTCAGTAGTGTCCGCACGCGGAAGATTTCGCCGCTGCTAACCTGGGTCGTCGAGGGGACCACGTCGACCGTGTAGCTGGTGTCGTTGGTGTTGATGGCCGTGATCGTCGTGGTTACGTTGGTGTCGACGACCGAGACGGTGAAGGTGGCGGACTGGCTGTCGCTGCCGGTGAACTGAAGGCGTCCGTTCTCGGTGACGTTGAGGGCGGCGTTGCTCGGCGTCGACAGTTCGACCCGGTAGCCGTAGTAGGCGCCGTTGATGAAGTCGTTAGTGAAGGTCGACTGGGTTTCTCCATTGGACAGGGTCACTACAAACAGCGGCGGCACGATGGCACCGGTCGGGAAACGCAGGGTGTTGCCACCAGCGGCGTTCACGGAGACGACGAAGACGTCGCCGACGGTCACGTCGACGGTATCGGTCACGGTGGTGTTACCAGTGTTGTAACTGGCGACGACGACGGCGGTGGTGTTGTCGATGGCGGTGGTGTCTACCAGGACAACTCCGGTCTGGTTGTTGACGGTGATGCCGGCAACGGGCGCCTGCAGGGTGTAGGTGACGTTACCGGTGACGTCGACGGGGGTTCCGCCGGCGGGGGTAAAGGTGGCCGTCAGGGGGGCCGATTCTGTTTGGCGGGCAACGGTCAGGGTCGAGGGGGACACGGTCAGGGTGTCCACAGCGACCTCGCCGCCGATCACGGTGACGGTGCTGGTGGCGACCACTTCGCTGCCGTTGATGGTGTAGGCGGCGGTGATGGTAGCGTTACCGTTGCTGACGGCCTGGACCACGCCGCTGTCGCTGACGGTGGCCACTTCGGTGTCGCTGCTGCTGAACTCGGCGCTAGCGGCGTAGGTGTTCGAGGGGAAAGCGACGGACTGGCCGTTGCTGAAGTTTCCGACCAGGGTCAGCTGAGCGCTGTCGGTGCCGCCTTCGGCCAGGCTCAGAGCGAGCGTGGCGGGGGAGACTCCGAGGGAGTCGAAGGTGATGGCGGTAGGGGTGCCCAGGTCGACCGGGGTGGTGGCGCCGATGGCCACTTCGAAGGTTCCGGTGAAGGTGGCCAGAGGGGCGCCGCCGGCGCCGTAGGCGGTCACGCGAACGAAGACAGCGCTGGCGGGCACACCGGTGATGGTGACCTGGTTGGCGTAAGCGACGGTGTCTTCGTGGACCAGGTCGGTGTCGCTACCGCTGGTGGTGCTGAAGAATTCGAACTGCAGGGTGGTGGTGCCGATGGGCACGATACCGGCCTGCTGAGCGTTGGCTTGCTGCTGCTGGAACTGGAAGGTCAGGTTGCCGGTGTTGGGCGAGGCGGGCGGCAGGTTGTTGTAGACGTACTCGTCTCGGCTGTCGCCACAGCCCACGGCGAAGAGGGCCACCAGGCTGATCATGAGCATGACCAGGCCGGACGGCTTCTTGGTGGATGTTGGAGAATTGAACATCGCGCAGACTACGAGGGGCGTCGTTGGTTTCCCCCCTGAGTAGAGGCGGAACGTCTCCCCCTCCAACTGCTCCCCCCTCCAACCCATCTTCCGGAAAAGAAAAGGCCCGCCTGGAGAGGCGGGCTCTGGGTTGAGGGAAGGCCTCCGGTCTAAGGGCTGACGTTGATGACGGCGGGCGGGCCGGCCTGCAGTTCGCCGCCGATGTGGAGGTAGAGGAAGCTCAAGTTGTCCGGGTCGAGCAGGCCGATATTAGCCACACCGGGACCGGTGGGGTGGAAGACCGCCGAAGCATCTCGGAGGCCGGTTCCGTTGGGGAGCACATCGCCGGTAGCCGTGCTTCCGGGAAGTAGAGCGACCTGGTTGAAGGCAATGATGAGCCCGTAGAGGCCGAGGTCCTGCGTCGTTCCGTTTTCGTAGTCGAGCACGAAGTCGAGGGTCACGTTGTTCCCGACCGTGGTCTGGGTGGTCGAGGGGACGATCCGCAGGGTGGTGCTGTCGACATCGAGGCTGGTGGCCTGGAAGGTGGTCACCTGTTCGTCAACGTTGATGGTGATGGTCGCGGTCTGATTGCCGGCGTCTTCCTGGAAGATGAGGGCGCCCTGGGTGATGTTGATCGCAGCCGGGTTCGAGCTGGTGAACTCGAAGGTGAACGGGGGCTGGCTGCTGGTGAAGGGGAGGTAGGGAACGGTCGAAGCGTTGGACAGTTCGAGGATGAGGATGGGGGCCAGGAAGGAGCCTTCGGGAAGGGTGATGTCGCCATCAGGGGCGATCTGGTAAGACAGCACCCTGAGAGGACCCACGGTGACCGACACGGTGTCGTTGACGCTGTTGCCGCTCGGCGTGGTGTAGGTTCCGACGACGGTCGCGGTGGTGCCGTTGGCGGTTCCTTCGGCGACGCTGACACTGCCGGTCGTGTTTTCTACCTGAATCCCGCCGACTTCGGCCTGCAGGGTGTAGGTGACGTTGCCGGTGACGTCCACCGGGGTGCCGCCGGCGGCGCTGAACTGGGCCGTGAGAGCGCCCGAGGTAGAGCCGTCAGGGATGATCAGGGAGGAAGGGGTGACACTCAGGGTGTCGATGTCGACGATGCCGCCACTGACGGTGACCGTGGTGGTGGCGCTCTGCTCGACACCGTTGAGGGTGTAGGTGGCGGTGATGTCCGCTTCGCCGTTGCCGACGGCCTGGACCACGCCGCTGCTGCTGACGGTGGCCACTTCGGTGTCGCTGCTGGCGAAGTCGGCGTTAGCGGTGTAGGTGTTGGAGGGGAACGCGACGGTCTGGCCGTTGCTGAAGTTTCCGACCAGAGTTAGCTGGGCGCTGTCGGTGCCGCCTTCGGCCAGGCTCAGGGCGAGCGTGCTAGGCGAGACGGTCAGCGAGTCGAAGGTGACGGCGGTGGGGGCGCCCAGGTCGACCGGGGTGGTGGCGCCGATGGCCACTTCGAAGGTTCCGGTGAAGGTGGCCAGAGGGGCGCCGTTCGCGCCATAGGCAGTCACGCGGACGAAGACGGCGCTGGCCGGCACACCGCTGATGGTGACCTGGTTGGCGTAAGCGACGGTGTCTTCGTGGACCAGGTCAGTGTCGCTACCGCTGGCGGTGCTGAAGAATTCGAACTGCAGGGTGGTGGTGCCGACGGGCACGATACCGGCCTGCTGGGCGTTGGCTTGCTGCTGCTGGAACTGGAAGGTGAGGTTACCGGTGTTGGGTGAGGCGGGCGGGTTGCCGTTGTAGACGTACTCGTCACGGCTGTCGCCACAGCCCACGGCGAAGAGGGCCACCAGGCTGATCATGAGCATGACCAGGCCGGACGGCTTCTTGGTGGATGTGAGGGGATTGTACATCGCCCATATTACGGGGCCGTGAGACCGTTCCCCCCTGGAAGGGGGATGGGAGTGGTGGCGCGAGGACGCCGTCAAATGCGCTGCAGGAAGCGGCCTGGCAAGGGAACGGCGGCCCGGGCGGGGCTTGAACGAACTTCCATGGCCTAACTCGAAGGCGCGCCGATGAGCGTCGCGAATCGCGCTTTCACTATGAACAGGTCATATTTTTTCTCCTTGCTTTGGACTCTGCTTTTCTGCCTCGCTGGCTGCGGGGGCGGCGGGAACGACGCTGTGGGGGGAGGGGACTTCCCTCTCCCCTCGCAAAGCACGGCCACCGTCCGGCTGCAAAGCACGCTGCAGCGAGCTATTCCAACGAACGTCACGACGCTGCGTCTCAGCGGTTTCGATAGCGCGGGGGCGCTGCGGTTCGGTCCGCAGGCGCGGGACAAGGCGCCCGTGCTGGATTTCCCCGGAGTGCCGCTAACCGTCACGCGGATCCAGGTAGAGTATCTCGAAAACGAGGCGATTGTTGGGCTGGCCGTCAGCGAGGTCGACCTGCGAGCGGGCGAGGTCGCCCTGCTGAGCAATCTCGATTTTACCGATGTCGAGCAGCAGATCGTTTCCCTGCGCGTGGTGCCCGTGTCGTTGTTGCTGACTCGCGGTTCGCAGGGTCGTCTGAAGGCCGAGGGTGTTTTCGCGGACGGGTCGGCCTTGGATTTGACCAGCCTGGTGCTATGGAGTTCTGACCAGGGGGTGGTCAGGATCGACGAGGATGGCGCTGTCTCGGCGATCGAGGTGGGCATTTCCCGAGTTGCTGCGACTTATGGGGCCCTCTCGGCTCAGGGTAGCGTGGTGGTGACCGAGGCAACCGTGACCGGAATCTCTCTAGAGCCGGGAGCGGTAACTCTGCCGCTGGGGCTGAGCCAGAACCTGTCGGTTCAGGCCCGTTTTTCTGACGAGAGCACGACCGACGTCACCACGCAGGCCGCCTTCACCTCGAGTTCAAGCGCCATCTCGGTGACGGCTTCGGGAAGAATTACCGCGAGCTCCCTGGGCACGGCGACGGTCAGCGCGACCTATCAGGGATTTGCGGCTTCGACCTCCGTCACCGCTAGCGCGGCGACACTGCAGAGTTTGACGGTGACGCCCTCGTCTCTGACCCTGCCGGCAGGGCTGACAGGAAGGTTGTCCTACCAGGGTGTGCTGAGTGATGGTGAGGCAAGCTACCCAACCGTCGCCTGGGAAAGCTCTTCCCCCTCCGTCGTCTCCATCGACGGCGAGGGAAATGTGGTTGCTCTTCAGCCAGGTGAGGCGACGATCACGGCTTCGAGCGGCGCCGTTTCGAGCACGGCTACCGTCACGGTCGGAGCCGCCGAGTTCGCCTTGCTCGAGGAGGTTCCGCTCGGACTGCGAGGCGATGAGATTGTCGCGTCGGACCTGGATGGCAACGGGCGCGAAGACTACGTCATCTCTGGTCGGGTGGACCACAACGGTCAGAGATACCCGGGGATGCAGATCGGTCGTTTGGGGGAAGGCGAGCCTCAGGTGCAGGTCGTGCGCTCGGGAACCTCCGTCTCCCGATTGGCCTCAGACCACTCTCCCGTTCTGGGAAGGCCCTGGGTCGGAAAGCTTCCGGGGGACAGCGAGTCCAGCATCGTGGCTCAGCAGCTTATCAGCTCCTTCGGTACCGATAAGCCGCTTCGTCTTTACCCCCTTTCCGGAGGACCGAGCCAGGGCTACTCGCCGCTGGCTTTCCCTGCCTATGCTCTTCCGTTGGTCCCTCCTAACTATGTCAACCCGGATACGGTGTCGGGTGGTCAGCAGTTCGTTTTCGCGAACCTGGGTGGTGAGGAGGGTTCGTCTCTGCTTGCCTTAGCTCGTTCCGTTCGGGGCACCGAGACGGAGGTTTTCGCACTGACGGCGTCCCCGGGAGCTTCTCCGGTTCGACAAGCGGCGAAGCTGGCGGTCGACCTGGCCAGCGGGGCCGGTTTTTGGGGGGCGACCAACGGGCTGGTCGCGGGAGACTTCGACGAGGACGGGCTCGACGATCTGCTGACTTACCATCCTTTGGGTGAAGGCACCTCGTTTCATCGCAACGACGGCGGCGGGAGCTTCACCCGGTCGGCCTCTTCAGCCCGTATGGGGGAGACCAACTACGTCAGAGATGCTGACGGGGATGGTCATCTGGATCTTCTTTCGGTCGAGCTTTTTTCGGCCTCCTACAGCCTGATTCTGAGTTTGGGCGACGGAGAGGGAGGCTTCTCGACGGGAAGCACGGTGGGCAGCTTCGGGCTTACACCTTCTGTAGCGCTGGCCGACTTCGACGGGGACGGCGATGAAGATGTCGTGTTCGCGACCTCGAGAGGCGTGCGGATGATCCCCTACGGCCCTGGTGGCTTCGTCTCGCGGCCAATCTCCTTTCTCGAGGGGCCGGGGGGAGCGGTCGCCGCTCTGGATTGGGACGGCGACGGGAAGAAGGATGCCCTGGTGGTCGACGGCACGACACTGAAGGTCTACCGGAATGTGATGCCCTGAGCGGTCACGTGATCTAAAAAAAAGACCCGCCCTCTCGGGCGGGTCTTTTTTTATTTCCTCGGGACGAACTTACTGGCCGTTAGGCTGGCCCGTGACGGTGATGGTCGCGGTCTGACCGACGGTGGGCGTACCACCGAGGGTGAAGAAAGGCGAACCGGTGCTGCCGCCGCTGGAGAGCACAGTCGTGCCCGGCGCAATAGCGGTGAAGCTTGCAGTGAAGGTCTCGAAGTCGAAGCCGAAGTCCAGGATGTCCGGGGTGGCAACGGGCTGCGAGAACAGGGTGATGTCCTGCGTCACGTTGCTTCCCGAGCCGCCGTAGTTGATGACGATAGTGTAGGTACCTTCGTCGTCGACTTCGAGGGTGGTGGGGGTGGCCGTGACGTCGACGCTGTAGGTGTCGACATCGAGGTTCGTGACCGTCAACGTCTCGGTGAAGTTACCGTTGGCAGCAGTGAAGTTGCCGATGGTCGCGGTGACCGTAGCGGTGGTGTTGCCGGTGGTATCGTTCAAGGCCAGATTGCCATTGACGACGGTGACCGCGGTGGTGTTCGAGGAAGTCAAGGTGACGTCGTAGGTCGTGTTGCTGAGCGACTGGATGCTGGTGAACACATCACTGTTGCCGTCGGAGAGTTCAGCGACGAAGAACGGGGTGAAGGTCGTTCCGCTAGGGAAGCGATAAACGCTGCCACTGAGGGTGGACACGTCTAGGATGAAGACCTGGCCAACGGTGACGTTGACGGTGTCGCTGACGGTGACGTTGCCGGTGGTATAAGTACCGGTGACGGTAGCGGTGGTGCCAGCGGTGACGTTGGCGGCCACCACAACCTGGTTGGTCTCGTTATCCACCGTGATGCCGGCAGCGCTCGAGGTGTAGGTAACGTTGCTGCTGACATCGGCCGTGGTGTTGCTGCCGGCGGCCGTGAAGGTCGCGGTCAGGTTCGCCGAGCTGCTGCCTGCGGGCAGGGTTAGGGTGGAAGGGGTGATCTCCAGGGTGTTGACGTTGACGATACCGCCAGTGACGGTGACCGTGGTGGTGTCGGTACGGGAGATCCCGTTGAGCGAGTACTCGGTGGTGATCACGGCGGTACCGTTGCTCACGGCCTCGATCAGGCCGGTGGTGCTGACGGCAGCGACGGCAGGGTTGCTGCTGGTGAACTCTGCGTTGGCGGCGAAGCTGCTGGCAGGGAACGTGACCGACTGAACGTTGCTGAAGTTACCGACGATGGTCAGCTGGGCGCTGTCGTTGCCGTTAGTGCCCAGGGTCAGGGTCACGGCGTCGGGAGAGACGCCGATGGAGTCGAAGGTCACCGCCGTAGGGGTCGACAGGTCGACGGGTACGGTGGCGCCGGCGATCACC
>JAEXNA010000251.1 GCA_023447635.1 Vulcanimicrobiota bacterium
CGGCGCTCTCGACCGGCACCGCCGTGTCCTCGCTGCCGTGCACCATCAGCACCTTCGCCCGCGTAGCGAGCAGACTCTCCAGCGGCGGATTGGCGAAATAGCTGGACCAGCGACGGAACGCGTGCCCCATCAGCATTCGCGTCGTGCTTTTCGGGTCGGCCTTGATCTCGGCCCACTCGCTCCACAGTCGGTCGATCTCGGCCTCCTTCTCCCGCTCACTGCCCTCGGACTTTCGGATCTGCAGTTGGAAGTCCCAAAGCTGGCTGGCGCCTCCGCCTGACAAAAACGCCAGATGGCTGACCGCCGCGGAACGAGCCGCCACCCGGGCCGCCACCACCGCCCCCTCCGAGTGGCCGATAGCCAACAGGCGGACGGGCAAACGACCCTCCGAACCCAGCGTCTCCAACAGCAGCAGCACATCGTCCGCCCGACCGTCCAGCGTCGCGTGCGCGTGGTACTCCTCCGGCGCCTCCAACGCTCCACCGCTGCCTTCCGCTCCCAGAGGTACGCCGCGCTTCTCGACCGCCACCACCTGCACTCCGTCGCCCAGCGCCTCGACGATCAGCCCCAGCGGACCGACGCGCAGGACGCCGTCTCGCTCCACGAACAGCGAGTGATAGCCGCTGCCCTGCATCCAGACCGCCAGCGGACGCCCGGACGACACCTCGGCCACGTTGGCGTAAACTCGAACCTCGCTGCCGTCAGGCCGAGATATCGACCAGCCCCAAATCCCGGCCGGCAGTCGAGAGTCGCCCCTCGGAGCCTGAGCCCAGGTCGGCAGCACCAAGAGAAAAACCAGCAGCCAAACTCGCATAGGGCCTCAGTTTCCCCTCCCCCTCGACCTCTCCCCTCCCCCCAAAAACAACAGCCCTCAACCGACGAACTGTGAACTGGCACACCTTGTGCCCCGAGTTACCGCGCCGGCAACTCCTTCAGGACTAATCTATGGATGGGTCACAAAGGGGGGGCCACAGTAGCAGCGTAACGCTGGCCGGTTAGCACTGGAAGCCCGGCCGGTCTCGCCCTCCGATGGTGACTTTCTTTCGTGACTTTTAAGCCTACATTTCGGCTTTAGGGACTCCGTACTCATTCTTGGAGGTCATAGTCATGAAAATAGTCTCCCCATCTCACCTTAGCTCCCGGCAGCGGGCCCGCCGAAGTCGGCGCGGCAGCACCCTGGCCATGGTGATCGGCACCGTGCTGATCTTTATGGTCGTGGTCATCGCCCTGCACCATACCCAATCCACCACCCGAGCCGCCCTGGTCCGCTCCGAAGCCGAACTGCGCTTCCGCGAATCCCGCAACTTCGCCGTCCGGGAACGTCTGCTGGGCGATTCGCAGCCCTGGGGGCTGATGGGCACCAGCGTCGAGGATATCACCCCCGAAGCGTCCCGCCCCATCGAACCGCTGTACAGCCGCAACCTGTTTGCCAAAACCGAAGGGCGCTGGTCCGGCCTGCCCGACCTGAAGTCCGAAGAGTCGGCCCACGCCCACCGTTATCTAGAAGTCTCCCCCTCCGCCTTCGGCGGCCTTTCGGCCGGGCTTCATAAAGGCTCTTACAAGATGGTCGAGAGCGAGATCCCCGGCTACGCCGTCTACGCGCCGAACGGTCGTATCCAGGTCGGAGAAGTGGCCGGCTGGCAGAACCCCGAGCACGAGGAAGAGGGCGAATCGACCCACGCTTATTCGGGCGTGCCCGCCTTGCTGGGGGCCAAACAGGACATCGAAGTCGAAGAACTCAAGTACGGCGAAGCCCACTCCAGCGAAGGCGAAGTCCGCATCGAAGACGGCTACGGAGTCGGCTTCCACGGAGCGCTCCCGCTGCCCGCCTACGAGACCGAACTGCTGGCCGGCCTGACCGCCGCCGATGCCACCCTGACCGGGTCGGCCGCCACGGGCAACAAGACCCAGCAGATCAGCCCGCGCCTGGACACCGGCGGAATCCTGGACATCATGTTCGGCGGCGACTTCCAGCCCGAGCAGTTGCTGAGCCTGCATCAAGCCTGGAAGTTCCCCACGCCGATCATCCCCGGCGCCAGCATCGTGGTGCCCGGCGTGGTCTGGGAGGTCTGGATGCACGTCCCGTTCCAGCCCGACCTGGGCTTCTCGTCCCAGACCGACCCCGACCTCTCTCGCCTGACCGACCTGGGCGAGGAGCAGAAAGAAGCCGGCCCTCTGCTGCAGCAGGCGCGCCAGAAACTCGAAGAAGCCAACGCCGCGCTCAGCGCCGCTCAGACCGCCTACGGCGCCAACCCCAGCAGCGCGAACCGGGACGCCGTGGAAGAGGCACAGGAAGCCGTGGCCAGCGCCCAGGAAGTCTACGAGGATATCGTCGAGTTCCTGGAAGACTCGGCCGAAGAAGCCGCCGGGATCGCCAACGGGATGCTGGGCTCGGGCGCTTCACCGCTGCCCGAAAAACGCGAGGACGACCCCGCAGGGCGCGACGGCCAGTGGGGCTGGAACTACTCGCAGACTACCGCCCGGATGATCGATATGGTCAGCACCATCGCCAGCGGCGGCGACCTGAAAGCCGTGGCGGGCAGCCTCTCGACCGACGTGCGAGTGGTGCACTACGGACCGGCCGACGAGGTGCCGGGATTCGAATGGGAAGGCGGCCGTTTCCTCTCCCGCTCGACCTGGACCGTACCCGCCTCTCGCACCCTGCGTTACGACGGCGATATGGAGATCCAGGGCGACCTGTGGCTGCAGCGAGGCACCGTGATGGTCGTCAACGGCAACCTGAAAGTCGCCTCACCGGTCGCCACCGTCTCGATCTCGAACGCCTTCGCCCCCAGCGGCCGAGTCTTTTTCGAAGAAGGTTCGACGCTGGTCGTCAAGGGCAACTTCGAATGTCAGGGCTCGTCCCACTTTGGCTCGATTATGGTGGCCGGTGAACCCGACGAGATCCACCCGATCAGCTCCGCCCTGCTGGTGGACGGCGAGGTCGACATCCCCTACGGCACCTTTGCCTCTCACACCATCCCCGACCTGATTTCGGCCATCGGCTTCCCAGGGACCGACGCGGGCGCCAACACCGTCGCCGGCCTGCTCGAGCAGCAGGCGCCCCTGCTCTCGAAACTGGCCGGGCCGTTCCACCTGCGCAACCCGTATTACGCCCGCTACGCCACCACCTTCCAGATCGTCACCCTGCCGTTCCCTCCCGTGGTGGCGGTGACGCCGATTCCGACTCCGAAGGAGAACCTCTGGGTCTTCGCCTTCCGAGCCAAGACCTTCGCCTACACCGCCGGCCTGAACGCCACCCTGGGCGAGAACCTGTACACCCAGTCCGACTGGTGGCCGTTCGGCAACGGCGTGGTCCCGATGGCGCTGAATCTGGACCTGCGCGAAGCGGTCGACGCGGCGGTGGCCGCACGACGCCTGCAAGAGTCGTCCGAGCTCGACCCGGAGACCATCGAAGCCGAAATCCGAGGCTTCTTAGAAGAACTGCCCCGGCGCACCGTGCAGTGGGCGCTGCGCGAAGTGGTGGCCAAATTGACCGATGAGGCGGCTCGCATCCTGGCCCCCGGAGGTTTTGGTGGAGTGCTCGACGTGGCCAACGCCATCAAAAACGAGATGACTCCCAACGAGGACGGCGTGGACGATTTCTACGAAGGCTTCGTGACCGACTTCCAGACCCGAATGGGCGACCACGGTCGGACCCTGATGGGCGACCTGCTGGAGAACACCAACGTGGTCGAAGCCGACCAGTACCTGAAAGAGTACGCGGGGCTGCTGATCTACGGTCGCAACATCAAGATCGGCGAAGAGGCGCGCCAGGTCAGCGGGATGCTGGTGGCCGAAGAAAGCATCGCATCGCTGGCCGACAAGACCATCGGCACCTTGCTGGCTCGCAACGGCGACATCCTGGTGCGCGACTTCCTGTACTACCCTTACTTCAACCAGGCCTCGCTCTACGTGCCCAACGAGGTGCCCGGCGCCACCGCCCTGGAACGCGCGGTGTTCGAAAACTACGGCGCGGCCCACGACAGCGGCCGAGCCGTTCAGGTTGGGCCGCCTCCCGTGACCCATCACATCACGGCCGGAGGCTGGGAGCTATGAGAGGGCGCGCCGGATTCTCGATTATGGAGATCGTCATCGCCCTGGCCGTCACCCTGGTGGTGCTGGTCAGCCTGGTCACGGTCTTTAGCAACAGCAACAAACTGGCCGTGGCCAGCCGACACCGCAGCGTGGCGATCTTGATCGCCCAGGGGCTGATGGACGACGTCGAGACCCACGTCTACGGGCGACCGGCCCCGGCCGTTTGGGCCGAGACCGAGGAGCGGCCGGTCAGCGTGTGGGTGGGCCATCGAGAGCAGCAGATGCTGTTCCATAAGACGGTGGCCTATCAGAACGGCTCGTTCGTGGGCACGGGAAGCGGCAACTCGGACCTGGTCACTATCACCATCACCTGGCGGGAAGCGGTCGGCGACCAGCAGACCTCGCCGGCGGACCCGATGGCGACGCCTTCGGCTGCCGCGGCGGGCGACAACAAGGAGCTTCAAGTGCAAGTTCCGGTGTGGAGGTAACCCCGATGAAAAGTCAACGTGGAATGACCCTGATGGAACTGGTGATCGCTTTCGCCCTGTCGATTGCCGCCGGACTGCTGCTCTGGTCGGTGACCAACATCCTACGCGGCTCGCAGCAGGCGGCGTCGTCGTCGACGCTGGTCAGCGGCGAGACGGAGACGGCCATCGAGTGGCTTCGGCGCGACCTGAGCGAATCGGCGCTGGCCAGCATCGACGTGTTCCCCAACGCGGAACGTCCGGATCAGCCGCCGGGCGTTGCGATGGCTTCGAACCGCGCCTACGATCCGGCCCTGAAGGGCAAGCCGCTGGTCAACCGCTGGGGAGCGCCGCAGTGGGACAAGCATGTGCTCTACACTCTACGCCGGGAGGGGTCGGAGGACCCGACCGGGCCGCTGGTCCGCTGGGAGCGGGAGATGAATCCGAAGACCTACCTGCCGGTCTCGAGTCCGGTGCTTCCCAACGCGGTCGACGGCGACAAGCAGCGGGTGGTCCTGCGCGACGTGCTGGCTCCGAACCTGAGCGGGACAGACTTCGGTCCGGAGGGGTCGGGAGTCACGGACGGGAGCGGAGGGTTCCGTCTGCAGTTCGTGCGTCGGGCCGGCAACGGGGCCGGAGCCGAAAGCTTGAGCAACGAGAATCCTCGCCGGGGGAACCCTTCGGAGAACACTCGGATGCTGGAGGCCGAGCTGAAAATTCTACAGAGAGAGTCAGGAAAACCTCACTACTACAGCATCAAATTTCGAGTTGGCGCCTTTTACTAAGGTAGAGAGAGTTCATGGCGTGGGCCTCCGGGAAAGCCGGGGGCCCTTTTTTATGTCTGTTGTCAGGTTGGAGGGGAGGAGGCGTTGGAGGTGGAGGCCGGAGTGGAGCCGCCGAGCAGAGCCATCAGGACGAGCGGTTGCACCAGGAAGGTCGGTGGATGTGAGGTGAGGCGCGGGAACCCCTTGCTGGCTCACAAAAAACGCCCCGCACGAGGCGAGGCGACTGATGGTTGGACTGTTTAGGAGTGCGAAAACTTTACTTGATCATCCGGAACGAGCCGGAGTCGGCAGCCGAGAGTTGAGGCGCCACGAAGCGACCGGAGTCGAAGGCGGTGAGGACCTGGGACTCGACGTTCAGGCTGGGGGCGGGCAGCACACCCAGTTCCATCGCCACGCCCTGATCGCTGAGGGCTGCGCCCAGGAAGGCGCAGCCGGCGAAGGCGGCCCACTGTTCCACGGTCAGCAGAGTATGACTGAGCGAGGCCAGCCAGACCAGCCAGACCAGCGGGACGGAGAGGCCCAGCGTGGTGGACATATGCCGTACCGCGCTCGAGCGGCCCAACCCGGCGGCCAGACCGAGCAAGGAGCTCAGGCCCAGCAGGCCCGTCAGAGCCACCGCAGCGATGGGGATGTCCGAGGCGGGGAAGTGCAGGTAGGAAAGATAGGTGAAGGAGGCCAGAGTCCACAGACTTCCCGCAACGATAAATGTGGTGATACGTGACATACTGGCGAAACCTCCTAAGCCGAAAGACATCCCAAACACCCCTACAGCCAATTTAATCTATATCCGTACCCCATACTTGTGAGCCAGCTCACATCTGCCGATATGCCGCGCGAAGTTGGGCCGCGGAAGCCGGGCTAGAGTCGGTGGATAAGCCCACTCGGAGTGGGCTTGCGGAAGCCGGGCTGGAGTCGGCGAAGAAGCCGACTCTGAGTGGGCTTGCGGGAAAAGCCGGGCTGGAGTGGGCGGATATGCCCACACGGAGGGGGCTTGCGGAAAAAGCCGGGCTGGAGTCGGCGAATAAGCCCACACGGAGTCGGCTTGCGGGGAAAGCCGGGCTGGAGTGGGCGGATATGCGCACTCGGAGTGGGCTTGCGGGAGAAGCCGGGCTGGAGGCGGCGAATAAGCCCACCTGGAGTCGGCTTGCGGAAAAAGCCGGGCTGGAGTCGGCGAAAAAGCCCACACTGAGTCGGCTTGCGGGAAAATTCGGGCTGGAGTCGGCGAAAAAGCCGACTCCGGGTGGGCGTGCGGAAGAAGCCGGGCTGGAGTCGGCTTGCGGGAAGAGCGTGCCTAGATGCCGGCGCCTTCCTCGAACCCTTCCTGACGCGGTTTGCGCTGCGAGATTTTGCTGCCGGGCGGGACGCTTTCGGTCAGCCACACGTTACCGCCGATCTGCGATCCGCGTCCGATGGTGATGCGTCCCAGGATGGTCGCTCCAGAATAGACCACGACGTCGTCCTCCAGCGTTGGATGACGCGGCGCTCCCTTGATAGGATGACCGGACGCGTCCAGCGGGAAGCTGCGGGCGCCCAACGTGACCCCCTGATAGATCCTCACGTTGTGGCCAATGACGCAGGTCTCGCCGATCACCACACCGGTCCCGTGGTCGATGAACAGCCCCTCACCGATGGAGGCGCCGGGGTGGATATCGATTCCGGTCTCGGAATGAGCCATTTCGGCGATCATGCGTGCGATCATGGGAACCTGGCTGCGGTACAGGTGGTGAGCCAGACGGTGGTAGACGATGGCGGTCATCCCGGGATAGCAGAAGATCGCCTCTTCGTGGCTGCCTGCCGCCGGGTCGCCTCGAAAGGCCGCCTCGGCGTCGGCCGCCAGAGCCCGACGGATGTCCGGCAGCGCGTCGAGCAAAGCGTCGACCACGACCTCGGCCTGCGAGCGGCAGGCCGACATCTGGCTCGCCCGCTCTCCACGAAAACAGAGCCCGCGCTGAACCTGCTCGACCAGGTCGCAGCGCACCTGATCGAGCAGCGCTCCCAGCCGATAGTGATAGCCTTCGGGAGAGACGCGGGCTTCGTCGAAATAGCCCGGAAACAGCAGCGAACGCAGCCGCTGGGCGACGGCGTGCACCGCTTTGCGCGAGGGGCGCGGGTTCAACCCCGGCAACTGCATGAACGAGGGCAGTTGCTGCTCCTCCAACCGCCGGACCAGGCCGCTCAAGGCGCCCCCGGGGCGCTGAACTCCACCGGAACCGCCCCCCAGGCAGTCACTGGAATCGCTCCCAGGCGAACCGTCCAGCTCCTGCCCCCTGCTGTCCCTCCAGCCGTCTTCCGGGCGCTCGCTCAAGACTCTTCCTGGAAGAGCGGGGTGCTCAGGTAGCGCTCGCCGGTGTCGCAGAGCACCGTGACGATGGTCTTGCCCGCGCTTTCCGGTCGGGCTGCCACCTGCAGCGCCGCCCAGACGTTAGCGCCAGCCGAAATGCCTCCCAACAGCCCTTCCTCTTTGGCCAGGCGACGCGCCGTGGCCACCGCATCTTCGAATCGGGCCTGCACGACCTCGTCGATCAGCGTCATGTCCAGGACGCCGGGCACGAAGCCGGCCCCGATCCCCTGAATTTTATGGGGCCCGGGAGAGCCGCCCGAGAGCACGGGAGAGTCGACCGGCTCGACGGCGATCGCCTGGAAGCCGGGCTTGCGCTCCTTGATCACCTGGGCGACTCCGGTGATGGTTCCGCCCGTTCCCACGCCGGCCACAATGATGTCGATCTCGCCGTCGGTGTCCTCCCAGAGCTCTTCGGCCGTGGTGCGCCGATGCACTTCGGGGTTGGCGGGGTTTTCGAACTGCTGCAGCATCAGATAGTTGTCGTTCTCCTCGACTAATTGCCGGGCTTTTTCGATAGCGCCTTTCATGCCGCCAGTGGCGGGAGTCAACACCAGTTCGGCCCCCAGACTTTTGAGCAGATGACGCCGCTCCAGGCTCATCGATTCGGGCATGGTCAGGATCAGGCGGTAGCCGCGCGAGGCGCAGACAAAGGCCAGAGCGATGCCGGTATTGCCGGAGGTCGGTTCGACCAGCACGGTCTGGGCGGTGATGGCGCCTTCGCGTTCGGCCGTTGCGATCATATTGAGACCGATCCGGTCTTTGACCGAAGAGAGGGGGTTGAAGGACTCGAGTTTGACCAGAACCTGGCCGGGCAGCCCCTGCCCCAGACGTCGTAATCGCACCAGAGGGGTGCGGCCAACTAGCTCGGTGATGTCGTCATAAATCCGCTTCATGAGGAGCCCTTCCTCACTCGGTCGCTTCCCCCTTGGAGCCTCATCGGTGGAGCTTATCGGTGTACGACCATCTCGACCATCTTGTCGCTTTGCGAAAACACCATCGTCAGACCTGGGATGCTGAGCTTTGGGCCGCCGGTCAGGTCGTCGGTGCCGGTTTTGGCCGACGGGTAGACCTTGCGAGCTTTAGCCATGGTCATGCCCAGCGTCGCGCCTTCGGCAGTGTAGGCTCGGATTCCGCGAACGTAGACGACGTAGACGTTCTGATCGCCCTTGCCGTCGTTGAGTTTGACCAGCATTCCGTTTTTGATCTCGAACTCGGCGCTGTGGCCGTAGACCAGGCTACCGGTGTCCTTCCCTTTGGCTCCGGGCTCGGGCTCGGTGCGGGAGACGGGGGCGCCGTAAAGCTTGGCGGCCTCGGCCGGGACGGGTTGGCCAAGCCGCAGCGCTCCGGCCGCCTTGCCGGGCTGGATCAGCACTTTGCTGTTGGTGGTCCAGTCGTTGGCCATGGCAGGCGCGAGTAGGGTCAAAAAGATCAGAAGTAAGTATCTCATAAGAGAACTTTTCCCACCCGAGAAAACGAAGAACCCCCTACTCGGTCCCACGTGGGACCGTACCCCTGGTCCGACACGGCGTAAAGTCCCACGTGGGACCATTCGCGTGTTTCGGCGCCCGCTTCGCCTACGGCGTGATGTTCCAGCTGTGCAGGGCGCGGGTCTGGCGTTCCCAGCCCAGCACGCTGAGCGAGGCGGTGCTCAGCGAGAGCAGGCGACCTTTGTCTGGCTTGACGCCCAGCCAGCAGGTGGCCAGCACGCGCAAAAAGTGGCCGTGGGCAAAAATCGCGACTCGACCGGACGGCAGGTTCGAGAGGACTCGGTCGGCTCGGGCGGCCACCTGGTCGAGAGTCTCTCCATTGGGCACCGGGCCGGTCCAGATGGTCCAGCCAGGGAACTCGGCTCCAATTTCGGCGCTCGTGCGCCCTTCGAGGTCGCCATAGTGCCACTCCATCAGGTCCTCGTTAGGCACCGCCCCCGAGAATCCAGCCAGTTCGGCGGTCTCGCGAGCGCGCCGCAGCGGAGAGGTCAGCACCTGATCGAACTGTTGACCGCCCAGGGCCGCGCGAAGTTTGCGCGCCTGCTCTTGCCCCACCTCGGTCAGCGGCAGGTCGGTCCGTCCGGTATGCTGCCCGCTGCGGCTCCACTCGGTCTCTCCGTGGCGAAGAAGCCAGATTTCGTTCGTCATCAATTTCCTTTCCATCCCACAGTGGGGAACCGGGGCGACCGATTACCCACCCGTCAACTCCAGAGCGGGTCTAAAGAAAAAAGTTTCCACTCTCCAAGGCATCTCGCGCAAGAAACGGCTTATCCCTCAGGAGAAATCGCCCTGCGCCTCGGAGTGAGAATGAGTGCTGGCGTAGTAAGCCGCGCCGCCGATAGCCACCCCGCCGACCACAGCGGCGGCCGCCAGGTCTCCCTCGTCGACGCGGCCCCCTCCCCAGGACCCGCTATCGCCCCAGGAGTCCCCATCGTCGTAAGTGCCATCGTCGCCATCCCAGCCGCTGTCGTCATCGTCTCGACGCCGCCGACGGCGCCCTTCCGGCATATCGTCGACCGGATTCACGTACGAGCCTTGCTCCTGTAAAGGATCCCTGGCCAGAGCGCCCCGCTTCTTGTCCACCGCCTTGAACGGCCCATAGTCGGCCTTCGCAGCCCCCGAGCGTCGACGAGCCTGGTCCAACTCCATCATCACCGTCCGAGTGAACCCCTCGTACGGCATACTCTCGACGCTACCGTAGGCGAAAGCGTCCCAGGCCAGCAGATTCGGCAGCTCGGCCAGGTAAGCTGCAAACGCCCCATAATCGCTGTAACCTTCCAGGTTCTGAGCGATCCGGCGGCTCCAGCGGCAGCACTTCTCCGTGCTCTCCCCTTTGATGGCGGGCACCGTGACCAGCCATTTGGTCTTGTCGCCGCGCATCAGCTCATAGGATCGGCGCTGCCAGTTGGCTCGGACGCGCTGCAGCTTTTTAACCCGTCCCATCCGATCCATGATTTCACTCTCGAGATAGGTCTGCAGCGATTCCAGGTAGCCGGTCTTGGCGCGCAGCGCCTCCACCGTCCCGGCTGAAATCGCCAACGGATGGCTCGAGGAGAGGCAGAAAGGTCGCAGCGACATCATCCGGGACTGCTCCCGAAGCCGCTCGCGGAGCGCCGCCACGAGACTCTCTTCGAAGCGCTCCGTCCAGGCCACCAGCTCATCGCGTTCCGCCATCAGAGCGCGCAGGCGGGCTTCCCGCTCGCGCAATTCGGCCAGCCTTGGGAGCTCTCGACCCAACGCCTCGTAGAGCTCGCTATATTCGGCGCGCAGCGAAGCCCAATCCGGCGAGGCAAACTTCTGGCACGAAGCCGCCCGCGCCCGCTCTTCGCGCGCTGAGGAAAAGGTCAAGGCCCGCCAAAAACTCTGAAACGAGGTCAACCCCTCTCCCCGCTCGGCTTCTCGCGTCAAGGCAAAAAGGAAGGTCTTACACCCGTCCAGGGCATCACGCCGCTCACCCATCTCTTCGCAACGTCGGGCCAGGTCGCTAATCCCGCGCCCCAACTCGCCGTCGTAGCCGTTCAGCAGCGACTCACGGGCGACCCAGTCCGGCTCCCCCTCGACCTGACCAAGCCGTTCCCGGCGCGCCGGCAGCAGACTCTCCTCGCGTGTGCGAAGCTCGACCAGCCCCAGGCTAGGCGCCAGACCGTCCAGCCAGCCCAGCCGCTGAGAAACTCCGTCAGGCAACGCAGCCAGCGACCACACTCCCAGCGCCGCCTCGAGCTCGACCCGAACCCGATCCAGAGCCGCCCCGACCTCAGCCCGAACCCGAGTCAGCTCGGTCTGCTGCCCCGAATAAAGCTCGATCGCCGCACCGGCGGCCTTGGCAGCCGCCCCTTTGGTGGTCATACGCGTCCCCTCCCCTGGCCCTCAGGCCTCTCCCAACAAAGCTTCCAGCCGGGCCCCGCTGATCTCGGGCTCGCCCTGCAGCGCCTCGAGCAGCCGTTCGGCTCGGTCCGCCTCGTCGCTTTCCAACAGCGCCGCGAAACGCAACAGCGCTCCCTTCTGGTAAGGCCGCTTCAACCGCTCCAAGAAAAGCGACACAACATCGAGTTTCCCGTGCGCTCGCAGCGCCGCCAGCACATCGCCCAATCGCTGCCGCTCCTGGCCCTCGTCGCTGGATCGATGAGCCGCCCAGGCGCGCAGTAGTCCCCGGAGCAAACCCGGCTCTATAGCGGCCAGATGGCGACCCCAGGCCGCCGCCTCGGCCCAGCCGGTCTCTCCGGGGGAAGGGCGCAGCCAGGCCACCACCGCCGCCTCTTCCAGGACGGAGCGCTCCTCGCTGGAGCCGATCGCCTCCCACCAGGCCAGCAGCGCCTGATGCGCCTCGACGTAGCCGTGGTCGGGATGGCTCTTATAATGCAGAGCCGCCTCGTACAGCCTTCCCCGAGCGATCCGGGGCGCCAGACCCAAAATCTCGACCGCCGCGTTCAAAGCCCCTCCGCTGGGAGCCCGCTGGTCCAGCGCCCGCAGAATTTCCGTGCGAATCGGGCTGTCGAGAACCTCTTCCAGGCGCGCGCGAAGATAGGCCGGCTCCAGAAGGCACAGGTCCGGGTCCAGAGCCGCGTGCCAGCGCTGCTCTAACCCGTGAGCTATCCGTTCATCCTGCCGATCCATCCCCTTCCCCTGAGCGTAGAACAGGGTTGGAACGCCGGCCGCCAATAGCTCTTCATAGGAATTGTAGCCCGCCGCCGAAACCGCCGCGTCCAGACCAGGGAATAGCTCCCGCGCCTCAGCGTGGAAAAGCGGGATGACATTGCGACGATAGGTCACCCGACCTCGATGCAGCGGACCGTAGCCCACCAGCAGAAAATTGCGCGGGTCCTCGGCCAGGGCCGCGATCAGATGCTCCAACCCCTCCCGGCTGTCGCTTCCGCCTCCCCCCGACAGGTAGATCAGACGCTGACCCGGCTCGACCCCGAAGGTGGCGCGAACCTCTTCGACCGACCGGGCACCGGCCGTACGGAAGCCGTGAATCGGCCCCACGAACTGCTGTCGGGCCTCGCGCGGAACCGGGTAGCGGTGGGCTTCCCCGGGGTGGTCCGGGACCAGCACCTTGTTGTACAGCACGACGTGACGTCGGTAGACCTCGGAGGCCGTGATGGAAGGGTCCTTGTGCCGGTCGATCAGCACGGCCGCTCCCACATACGAAAGCAAGAACGACAGTTCCCCGTAGCTGCCCTCGGCCAGAGTGTCGGTGACCAGGACATGAGGAGAGAACTGCGCCACCAGTTGGGAGATGAGCATTTTGCTCGAAGCCGCGATCTCGGCCCGCGGCAAGTGTCCCGCCGCCGTCTTGGAAGGCAGTTTGTAGACCGGAAAGTCGTGAGCCGCCGCGCTGCCCTCGCTGGTGGTCAGAAAACGCAGGTCCGGTTGATGACCCAGCGCCTGCAGCAGGTCGCGCATCGGCCGGGCGATCGCCAGCAGCCGACTCAGGTGACCCAGGCCGGTGCCGTTGATAGCGTAGAACAGGATCTTGACCCGAGAACCTGCCATGGCGAACTCCTTAGGCGAAACTTGAAGCGGCGAACAGTTGCTCTATGCGGAAGTGAGGAGTGGCCTCGGGGTCTCCCAGGTCGGCCACCCCTTGCAGGATCAGCTCCTGGTCGGCCTCCGTGATCCCCAGGACAGCGACCAGGTCGGCGAACGCGCTCTGCTCGCGCGGGTCGAAATCTTCATCGATCCCGGCCACGCAGGCGGCCCGCAGAGCGATGAAAAAGCGGTCGGGGTAGCCTTCGATCGGCTGGACCAGTTCGGCCATGCTGCGAGTCCTGGCGTTTTCCAGAAGCTCTTCCAGGTTTTCTCCCGGCTCTAAAAGTGAACTCAGAAAGACCACTTCCTCGGGAGAAACGGTGTCGTCGGCCAGGGCCATTTTGGCCATGACCATCACTAATGCTTGGCGCGTCGCTGACATAGCGGGGAGCTTCTCAAAACCGGGCGGAACTCCCTACTGACCTGGGGCTCTCTCGACAGAGAATCGAAACTCGAGCTTAGCCTGCAGCCGCCCCCAAAACGATCAGGGCGAAGGTTCCCATCAGCAGGAGAACGCTCATGATCATCTTCCCAGTATCGAGATCGCGGTGGGTTACGACCTGGTCGACTCCTTCGTCCCACTTTGTGGTCCCTTCGTTGACCAGCTTGTTATAAGCCGTGGCCTGGGTGAACAGAGTGATGATCGGGAAACCCAGCCCTTCGCCATAGAAAAACACTCCGAAGGCGCGCTTGAGCGCCTGACCAAAGGTCAGCAGTCGACCGTTGGTGCGAGAAACCCGGATGTTGAAGAGCCATTTGCCCGGCGTGGTCCCCCAACTCGATAGCAAGGCCGCCTCGACAAAACAGAGCGCGAGAGCGATCACCAGGCCGTTCAGAAACTTGCTCTCCAGCAGGTCTTCCTGACCGGCCAGGACGGCGAGGGTGCCGAAAGTGACACCGACGAACACAGTGTCGAGGCTTCGAGCAAAGTAGCGCGGCCAGGGGCGCCGCTGCGAGCCGGTCCCGCCCAGCGCGGTCTGAGCCAACTCTGCCTCAGGCGCCTTCCAGGCCACAGGCCGCGCCTCCAAGGTGGGTACGGCGCCGATCGGGCCTACGGTGACTGTGGGCAGGAAGACCTGAGGTCCCGTCGGAGCCGCCGTCTCTCCTGTACGAGCCGAAGCCTCCGCCATCTGCGCCGTCGGGGCGGCCGAGCGAAGCGTCGGCATCGGAACCTCGGCCGTGGCCGTCACGGTGGTCCCGCCCTGCCCCTCCAACAGCCCTTCGGTCTGGGCCGCCGGAAGCCACTCGGGCATACCCTTGCGCCAGACCAGGCTCTGCGGCGTCAGTTCGCCCGAGCTGAACTTGGCCAGCAGGTCGTCCTGCGAGATCGGACCCTTCCGCTCGTCGTTTTGTGCATAGAACCAGACGTTCATAAAAGCCCTCCCGGCGCGCCGTTCACGGTCCGCGACCACTTCCTTTATACCACACTCGCCGGGGGGCACCTTTCTTCCGAAGCAACGCCCCGGTCCGGAGAGGAGTCGGCCTCTCAAGACTCGCATCTTCTCCTCCATGCAGCTCAAGCGCCTCCTCCTGTCCCTGCTGGTCGTCTCCACCCCCCTTCTGGCCCAGGGCCTTCCCAAGGCCGGCCAGGCTTACGAATCGATGAGCTACGATCTGAACGGCGACGGCAAGTCCGAAACCGTCGCGCTGGTCGCCTACAACGTGAACCCCGAGGTCGAGATGTTCTGGGGCCGCCTGCGGGTCAGCGACCCTTCCGGGAAGGTTCTGTGGGAGGGACCCAAGGCCAGCAAGGTCAGCGAGCCTTTTGCCTTCGGGATGTACCCCTACGGTTCGGCCGGGCTGGAGTGGATGGGAGACCTCGACGGCGACGGCAAGGTCGAGCTGATCTCTCCCAAACCCGTCTCGGACCTGCGGCCGCCCACCTACCGCCGCTACCGCTGGACCGGCAAGGCGTTCCAGGCGCTGGGCCCCAAAATGCTGTTGGAGACGCCGCTGGGGTCGGGTAAATTCCTCTGGCGCGACCCCATCGAATGGGACGGTCAGCAGCCGCTGACCTGGGTCGGAGTCTTTTCCGGAAAACCCGGCCAGAAGACGGTGGAGATCACCTCGGCTCGCGAAGGCGGAGTGGTGTGGGGTGGAGAGGCCGAGGTGAGCGGTAACGGCCTGGGCGTCACCGTCACCTCCTGGACCAAAAAGCTCGGTCCCAACACCTAGAGTCTATGTGCGGTATCGCTGGCGCGCTCGATCTCGAAGAGTGCCGAGAGTTTCCCCTTCCCTCTTTGCTCGCGATGGGCGCGGCCATCGCCCATCGCGGCCCTGACCATCACGGCAGTCTGGTCGAACCCGGGCTGGCGCTGCACTCCCGTCGCCTTTCCATCGTTGACCTGGCCCACGGCGAGCAGCCCGTCTTCAACGAGGACCGCTCGGTCGTGGTGGTGTTCAACGGCGAGATTTTCAACCACCTGGAACTGCGGGCCGATCTGTTGGCGCGCGGCCATCGCTTTCGCAGCGAGAGCGACACCGAGGTGCTGGTGCATCTGTGGGAGGAGAGGGGCGAGGCCATGGTCGAGGAGTTGGAGGGGCAGTTCGCCTTCGCTCTCTACGACTTCCGCCAGCGCCGCAGCTTCCTGGCCCGCGACCGCTTCGGCATCTGCCCGCTCTTCTTTCACCGCACGGCCGATGGATGGCTGCTGTTCGCCTCCGAGGTCAAAGGGCTGCTGGCCTCCGGCCGCCTGACCGCCGCGCTGGATCGGCGCGGCGTCGCCCACATCTTCACCTTTTTTGCCATGGGGACGCGACGCACCATGTTCGAGGGCGTCTCGGCCTTGCCGCCGGGCACCTGGATGAGCGTTGAAGCCGATGGCGCGATCCGCGAGCAGCAGTATTACGACGTGAACTTCCCCGATATGGGGCAGGAGCGCCACGGCTCGGTGGAAGCGCTGTCCGAAGAGTTGGGTGCACATATCCAGCGCGCCGTCGACCTGCGGTTGCGCGCCGATGTGCCGGTGGTCAGCTACCTTTCCGGGGGCGTCGACTCGAGCCTGGTGGCGCGCCTGGCCGCCGCTTCGCTGGGCCAGCAGGGGAAGACCCTGGAGACCTTCACCATCCGGATTCGCCATCCCAAACTCGACGAGACCGAGCGGGCTCTGACCACGGCGCGGCTGATCGGGACCCACCCGCTGACTATCGAGTGCGGAGAGGAAGAGATCGGAGCCTCTTACCCCGACCTGGTGCTGGCCTCGGAGACGCCGGTGATCGACACCTCGTCGGCGGCGCTCTATCGGCTGGCTGGAGCGGTCCGGCAGGCGGGCTACAAGGTGGCGTTGACCGGCGAAGGGGCCGACGAAGCGCTGGCCGGCTATCCCTGGCACAAAGCGTCGCTGGCCTTTTCCATGCTCGATCGCATCGGGCTGGCCAACCGCTGGCGCCGCCGCTTCCTGGGCCGGGCAGGTCGCGGTCGGCTACCCTGGGCCTACTATCAGCAGAAGTACGAGCGACTGGGCGGCTACCACGCGATGGCCGACCTCTACACCTTCTCGTCCCTGTCGGGGGTCCGTCTCTATAGCGACGACTTCCTGTCCGAAATTCTGGCCTCTGGACGCGATGCCACCGCCGACCTGGAGGTCGATACGGCCCGCATGCAGCGCTGGGACCCGCTGAACCGCTCGCTTTACCTGGGCTACAAGGTGATGCTGGCGGGGTTGCTGATGACCCACAAGGGCGACCGTCCGGCCATGGCCAACTCGGTCGAGGCGCGGTTCCCGTTCCTGGACCGTGGAGTGGTCGACTTCTGCGCAACATTGGCCCCGGACCTGAAGCTGCGGGGGTGGAGGGGGGACAAGTTCCTCCTGCGCCAGTTCGCCCAGCGCCACCTGGACCCCAGCGTCGCCCTGCGTCCCAAGAACATCTTCCGAGCCGCCTATTCGGCCAGTTTCCTGAACCCCATGCCGAGCTACGTCGAAGGTCTCTTGTGTCGGGAGAGTCTGCTGAAAACCGGGCTCTTCGACCCCGACCGGGTCGAGACGTTCCGACGCGAGCTCAGCGGGCCGCACCTGCGTCTGGGGCCGCATATGCTCAAGGAGGTGGGGCTGGTGGGAGTGGTTTCGACCCAGCTGTGGCACCATCTGTTCCTGGGTGGAGGGCTGTGCGACCTGCCCACCTGGAGCGCCCCGAAGGGTCACGACGAACGGACCGAAATTTCAACATAGTCAACAGGAAAAGTCCAAAGGTTTCCCAGAGGATATGACTGGCGGGCCCCAAAGTTGGGCCCTTATGGAATGGCTCACCAACCCTCAGATCTGGATGGCCCTGGTCACCTTGACCGTGCTCGAGATCGTGCTGGGGATCGATAACATCATCTTCATCTCTATCGTCTCTAGCCGACTGCCCAAGCACGAGCAGCCGAAGGCCCGCAAAGTCGGGCTGCTGCTGGCGATGGGCACCCGCGTGCTGTTGCTGCTGGGCCTGTCCTGGCTGGTCCACCTGACCGACCCGCTGTTCACCATCGCCGGACACGACTTCTCGGGCCGCGATCTGATCCTGCTGTTTGGTGGCCTGTTCCTGATCTACAAGTCGACCCACGAGATCCATGAGAAGATGGAGGGCGACGAGGCCGAATCCGTGGCGGGCGAGACCAAAGCGGTGACCTTCGGCAAGGTGATCATGTCGATCGCTATCCTGGACATCGTCTTCTCGCTGGATTCCGTCATCACCGCGGTCGGCATGGTCGACCAGGTGCCAGTGATGATCGCGGCGATCGTGATCGCGGTCAGCGTGATGATGCTGGCGGCGGAAAGCATCAGCGCATTTGTCGAAGCCCATCCTTCGGTCAAGATGCTGGCGCTGTCGTTCCTCTTGCTGATCGGTCTGTCGCTGGTCGGCGAAGGGCTCGGACATCATATTCCCAAGCCGTACATCTACTTCTCCATGGCGTTCTCGGCGCTGGTCGAGGCGCTGAACATCCGCTCGAACAAGTCGAAGAAGAAGCCCGTCGAACTGCGCGAGCCGAAAATGGGCCAGGCTTACGAGTGGACGGACACGGCGGGGTAGCAGGCGCGACGGGGCTACGGAGCTTTCGGCTCGTGGACCGGTGAGCTTGAGCTCACTCTCCCGTGAGCCGGCTCGTCGCCGAGTGAGCTTGAGCTCACTCTCCCGTGAGCCGGCTCGTCGCCGAGTGAGCTTGAGCTCGCTCTCTCGTGAGCCGGCTCGTCGCCGAGTGAGCTTGAGCTCGCTCTCTCGTGAGCCGGCTCGTGGACCAGTGAGCTTGAGCTCGCTCTCCCGTGAGCCGGCTCGTTGACCGGTGAGCTTGAGCTCGCTCTCCCGTGAGCCGGCTCGTTGCCGGGTGAGCTTGAGCTCGCTCTCTCGTGAGCCGGCTCGTGGACCGGTGAGCTTGAGCTCACTCTCCTGTGAGCCGGCTCGTGGCCGAGTGAGCTTGAGCTCGCTCTCCCGTGAGCCGGCTCGTGGACCGGTGAGCTTGAGCTCGCTCTCTCGTGAGCCGCGTCGCGGCCCTCCTCCAACCTCCCCCTCCCCCTCCCCCTGCAACTCTGTTGCAACCCGACGAACTTAAGCTTGGTCTATGATCGAGAACCTTCCCACTCCGGCTCGCTGGGCCCGCTGGAACAAAATCGTTAGCGGCCAGGAATCCGTACAAATCGGCCAATCCCCCCGCGAGGTCGTGTACCAGCGCGACCTGCTGACCCTGTACCGCTACGAGCGGGAAACGCCCGCCACGCAAAAGCATCCGATCCTGATCATCTACTCGCTGATCAACCGTCCTGCGGTGCTGGATCTGCTGCCTGGACGTTCCGTGGTCGAGCGGATGCTGGAGGCTGGGTTCGAAGTCTATCTGCTCGATTGGGGCAAGCCTTCCGGCCTGGACTACTACGCCGGCCTGGACACCTACATCAACCTCTACATGAGGTCGGTGGTCAAAGAAACTCTCAAGCACTCCGGCCAGAGCGAACTTCACCTGTTCGGATACTGTATGGGCGGCGCCCTTTCAGCCATCTACACAGCGCTTCGCCCCAGAGGGATCCGTTCGCTGACCCTGCTCGGCACGCCGCTGGTGTACCGCTCGGACAACCAGCTTTACAAGTGGAGCACCGACCCCAAGGTCTGTAAGCCCGAACAGCTGGTCGACGCCTGGCGCGTCGCTCCCGCCTGGAGCTTCGAGGGGTTCTCGCTGCTGACCATCGACAAGAAGCCCGAGATGCTCAAGCATCTGTACAACAAGCTCGACGACGAAGAGTTCATCGAGTCGTACAAGGCGATGGAACGCTGGGTCGGTGAGCAGATCCCGATGGCCGCCAGCGTGTTCGCCGAGTTCGTGCGCGGCTGCTTCCTGAACAACGACCTGGCCCAAGGCAAGATGGCCGTAGCGGGCAAAACCGTCGACCTGACCTCGATCCAGGTCCCCGTCCTCACCATCCTGGGCGAGGCCGACCATCTGGTGCCGCCGGAAACCACCGGAGTGACGGAGAACTTCTTCCCCAACGGCGAAGTGATCCGCTTCCCCGGCGGCCACGTCGGCCTGTCCGTCTCGTCCAAGTCGCACGCCAAGCTTTGGCCCCAGGTGTGCAACTGGATGTGCAACCAGGACGCAACCGCCAAAAACTAAGATTACGCCAACAAACAAGGAGATTAAGGACATGAGCTTCCCCAATAACGCCGCCGCCGAAATCGGACAAGCCGCCGCCCAGTGGCAGAAGATGTGGACCGATTCCTGGAGCCAGGTCACCAAAAGCACCGTCTCCTCCGAAGGCTTCACCGCCGCCTCCGGCGCCTACATGGACTGGATGCTGGCCAGCCAGAAGATGGTTGCCGAGACCTCTGGTCAGGTAATGGAAACCCTGGACATCCCGCGCCGCTCCGACCTGGCTCGTCTGGCCGCTCAGATCCAGTCGGTCGAGACCCGCCTGCTCGACCAGGAAGAGATCAACAGCGACATTCGTCAGCTGCTGCTCAACCTCAACGCCAAACTCGACAAGCTAGCGGCAGCCGAAGCTGCCCCTCCTGAAGCGGCCGCGCCGCAAGCTCCCGAGGCGCCCGCCTCGCCGGTCGAAGAGACCATCAAGGTGGTCGGTGCTGAAGAGATCAAAGAAGTGGTCAGCCAGGCCGTGGCCGACGTCGAAGTGATCAAAGCCGACAAGCCGGCTCGCAAGAACGCCAAGAAGGGCAAGAAGTAAGCCATGAAGATCGAATTCCCCAACCCCGTCAACGGCATGCTCGACACCTGGGTGCAGAGCGTCGGAACCCTTTGCTGGGCTCAAGACCAGTCCGAAAAACTGGTGCGCAACCTGATGGACCAGGGCCAGGTCGCCCGCGAAGATGGCCGCCAGTTGGCCAGCCAGATGGCCGAACAGGCCAAAGCCAATCAGGCCGAACTGCAGAAGTTCATTCACAACAGCGTGGCGCTCTCGCTCGAGAGCATGCAGAAGGCTCATCAGGCGCAGATCGACGCCATGCAGGCTCGTATCGACGAGATGAGCGCCCTGATCGAAAAAATGGGTAACGCGGCGAAATAGCCGCACTTTGGGTAATCTTTCGGCGGCTGGATGAACCGCCGGGAGTCGGGTCGACGATGCTGACGCCAAGCAGCGTCCCGATCCGGGTTGATGTAGGTCACGAAGGTCCCGAGCTTCTCGTCGTCAGACGGTTGTCTCGGAGGCCTTCTTTTTTACATTTTTGGTTATGTCGTGACAAGGCAGAAACGGCGTAAGAACGGCTGTTCGAACCGTATCGGCACCCGTACTGTTAACAATTCGGTAACCGATTTGTCCTAATTTCGTAAGACGAGTCCTGTATGATTCCTCTATGCTTGTAGGGTCATCAACACATCTCGTCGCTGCCAAAGCCGCGGCCAAAACGAAAGGCAAGAAGCCCACCTCTGCTCCGGTGTATGAGGTGGTCAAAAGCCTGCCGTCCGAGACCTGGCACAGCACTGACCTGATTCGCGACCGCGACGAGATCTTCAAGCAGCAGAACTTCCACGCCCGCACCAAGCATCGCGACCAGGAGATCGTCGCCGCCTTCGGCACCGACGCTCCTCACTCGGGCGACGCCCTGCTGCACTACGCCGGCCCCGTGCCCGAAGGCGTCGAGAAGAAAGAGACCCCCGTGCTGCTGGTGCACGGCGCTTCGAAGAACGGCAATTTCTGGTGGGACCCGTCGGAAGACGGCGCTAACAAAGGCCTGCCCCAGAAACTGCGCGACGAAGGGCACGAAGTCTATGCCGTGACCTTCGCCCACAACCAGGACGACAATTTCCTCTGGGCCGAGCAGATCGCGAACTCTATTGCCGAGATCAAAAAGAAGACCGGCGCCGAAGAAGTCGACATCGTAGCCCACTCGAAGGGCGGCGTGCCCACCCGCATCTACGTTTCCGACGTGCGTCGCGAAGGCGTCGAAGCCACCCCTTACCAGGACGACGTGCGTCGCGTGGTGCTGGTCGGCACCCCGAACGGCGGGATCGACACCTCGTTCCGCCACTCCGGCGCCAACTTTACCCTGCTCTCGGGCGGGGACAACCCTGCTTTCAACGCTCCCGTCTCCTGGGAAAGCGCCCTGATGTGGGGCGTGCAGCGCGATGTCAGCGACATGGGCTTCGGAAAAGAAGGCTCGGACTTCTTCCCCGGCCAGCGCCAACTGCTGGCGGACCTGTCCGACAAACACCCGCTTAGCCCCACCGGTCCCGACTGGTACACCACCTATCACGGCGGACGCGGGTTCGTCAGCCGCTCGGAGGGGATCCAGCACTACATCGACCAGGGCGAGAACGTCATCGAGCGCCTGCAGCAGAACCCCATCCCCAAAGAGATTGAAGTGGCCGTGGTCGCCGGCGACCGGGCCAACATCCCCGGCATCGTCAACGAGTTCACCGGCCCGTCCGACGGCCTGCTCTTCGTGGCTTCGGCCCTGGACCTGCCCGAAGAGACCAACGTAATCGCCCGCGACGTGCTGCCGCTACACCACAAGGCGCTGGTGTCCGACGCCCGCGGCCAGCAGTGGATCGCCGACGCTCTGGACAAAGAGCCCGCTGCTCCGCAGAGCATGGAAAACGCGATGGGCATCGCCGCCAAGGATTGGAAAGCTCAGAAAAACAGCAAAGCCGTCACCATGTCGGCGACGGCTCTGGCTCAGGGCGGGACGGCCGACGAGGCCACCCTCCCTATGCTGATGTCGGTCTAACCCTTCTTAGAGCATCTCCTCGGGAACCTGAGCGGGCTCTTTGAGCACCGGCAGTCCGGCCACCAGCGCCTCGCGCCCCGCCTGGTCTAACCCCAGCAGTTCGATGCCCGCCACGTGGCGAGAGCAGAACTCGAAGTCCCAGGACTCGGCCCATACCGCCTTGACCTTGCCGCGGAACAGGTCGTTGCCGTCCCGGATCAGGCTACAGTCGAGTTCGACCCCGGTCTGAAGCTCTTTGTCGGTGATGACGCGCATGCCGCCGCCTTCACTGCTGATTCCCACGATATGAACCACTCCCACGCCTTCGAGGTCGCAATCCAACCCTTCGTCGGCGGCAATCCTGAGGTAGCGCCGGCGTTCTTTGTCGTCACCATGATTAGACATAGCGCGGAGGTTCAACGAACACCTGTTCCTTCCTCCGGTTTCTGGCTGAACAAGGCGTACAGCTCTTTCTTGGAAGCAGAGGGGAAAAAGTGCTTCAAAATGGCCGCGCTGGTCTTGCTCGGCAGGCTCAGCGAACGGAGGAATTCCACCGTCTCTTTAGGCAGCGTCGTGTCGGGCTCGTCGCTCTGCGGACGGGGCCCCAAAACCATGGTGAACTCGCCCTGGATCCGCTTTTCAGCCCAGGCCTCCGGCGCCGAAGCCGTGTCGCCGCGCCAGCTTTCCTCGAACTTCTTGGTCAGCTCTCGGCCCAGGTACAGGGGACGGCAGGTCAGGTACTGAGCCATATCGCGCAGCGTTTCGAGCAGATGATGGGGGCTCTCGTAGAGCACCACCGGCGCCTCTTCGGCCTCTAAGCGAGCCAGCGCTTCCCGGCGCAGCCGACCGGAGGGCGGCAGAAAGCCTTCGAAGCGGAAGCGTCGCGAGGGAAAGCCCGCCCCGGTCAGCGCCACGATGGCCGCGCAGCAGCCCGGGATCGCCCACACCGGGTGGCCGGCCTGGCGAGCCTGGTCGACCAGATGCCAGCCCGGGTCCGAGATGGTGGGGGTGCCCGCGTCGGAAATCAGCGCCACGCTCTCTCCCTGGGCCAAAAGCTCCAGGATTCGCGCGGTGTCGCGATCGCGGCTGCCGTCGCGGTAGGAGAGCACCCTCGGTTTGCGCTCGGGATCGAGCATCTGCAGCCAGCGCCCGGCGGCGCTGGAAGATTCGCTGGCTAAAAAACAAGCCCGGGAGATAACCTCCCGGGCTCGTGGGCTAAGGTCGCCCAGGTTACCGAGAGGCGTCGCGACCAGGTACAGCCCGGGTTCTAACGCGTCGTCGGCTTCCATAGGTAAGCTTAGATGCGGTGGGTGTAGCTGGGATCGTGGTCGACGATCTCACCGGCATCGAAGAAGATGGGCAGTTCGCGCTCGGCCGACTCGGGCGAGTCCGAACCGTGCACGCAGTTGTTGTCCAGACGCTGAGCGAAGTCGCCGCGGATGGTTCCGGGGGCGGCGTCAACGGGGTTGGTGGCGCCCATCATGGTGCGAACCACGGGGATGGCGTTGGCGCCTTCGAGGCAAAGAGCCACGATAGGACCGCTGGTCATGTATTCGACCAGGTCGTTGTAGAAAGGCTTGCCTTCGTGGGGAGCGTACAGCTTGCCGGCGCGGGCGCTGTCCATCTGGATCAGCTTCAGGCCCTTGACGGCCAGACCGCGGCGCTCGAAGCGACCGACGATCTCACCGATCAGTCCGCGACCGACGGAGTCGGGCTTGATCAGCACCAGGGTCTGCTGCAGGTTGTTGAAGCGCTCGCTGCGGGGGGCAACGGCGTTGTGGGTTTGAGTCGCGCTCATGGATGTCTCCTAAAAGATTGTGATGCCGGTCCACGGTTGCGCGGCCAGCGTGCCGGCCCCTATATCGCGCGGCCGGTACGAAACCCTCTTTCCCGCGCCCCGCCCGAGCAAACCCCTCCCCTCGGGGGAATTCTCAGGGATTTCGAGTCCAGGCCTCGTAGCCGCTCTTGCTGAAACTGCCCGGCTCCAGGCTAGCTTCTCGTAGGAACACCTGCAGAGCGGGCTGCATCTGATGGTGCAGGTCGGTCAGCCTTTGCTCTAACTCTTCCGGAAGCCGTTCCCCCGATTCGTAGCCTTCGGGGATCATCTCCAGGATCTGAGCCATCTCGAGCTGGTAGTAGGTGAAGGCGCCGTAGGGGCGCTTGGGGTCGACCCCGGGGACTTCTTCATCGCAGGTGTCGACCTCCGACATCTCGACCGCCATCATTTTCAACAGATGGCGATGCTGCGCGGTGAAAGTAAAGGTCGAATCGTCGGGCAAGGCGTCGACGTAGAACGAGGTATCCAGCCCCTCTGGCTTGCTGTAAGCGTAGTCGCCGGGCGCCAGTTCGCCCTCCTGCAGCAGGATCTCTAAAAGGCCCAAGGCGTCGTCCGGAACTTCGTCGTCGTACCCCAGATGGGGGGCGCCGACTTCGGTGATGTCCCAACCGACGGGAGCGTGGCGGATGACCTCCAAGGCGTCCTCGTCGATCTGTAGGGTTTGCAAATCATCAGACATAGCGGGAATCACACTCCATAACAAGACTATCGAGAGCAGAAAAAGGCATCGGGCGCGTCGAGAGCGCTCAGTCCAGGTCCACACCGCGGACCCAGGCTACGAACTCGATCTTGCGCAAGAGATCATCAAGAACCGTGTGCCAGGCAAAAAGCTTCGAAGTCTCTCGCCCGTGCCGGCGCAGGTCCTCGCCAAGCGCGGGCTGCTGCAGCAGTTCGCGCAGGTAGACCGTGATTTCCCGCGGGTCTTCGCTGCCCACCGCGATGCCGTTGTGGAACGACTGGATATACTCTTCTCCGGTCGACCCGGTGATAGCCACGCCGCCGCAAGCCATCACCTCGAGACCGACCAGCCCGAACGGCTCGTGCCCGGAGTTGGCCAGGACCGCGCTGCTGGCCCAGTACAGGCTGCGCAAGAACGACTCGGGCACGAAGAAGTCGAGTTCCAGAACGTCGAACCCCTGAGCCAGGCGAACCCCGTTGAGGATATCCTCGTGAGAGTTGCTAACCGGGCGAACGTAGCCCCAGCTTAGCCCTTGCTCGGCCGCTTTGGCGCGGACATCGGCGCCGTAGTCTTCGGAGCCGCCGCGCAAGATCAGCTTCGGCTTCAGGCCCAGGCGTTTGCATTCGCCCATCGCCTCGATCGCCATGAGCCACCGCTTGTCGGGATGGTAACGCCCGACTTTGGCCAGCAGCAGACCAGGAAGCAGGTCGCGCAAGGCCTGCCCGGTCGCCTCATCGACCGGTTCCCAGAAACGTGGCGGGATGCCGTTCTGGACCACCAGCGGCAGCAGGCGGCGGGCCCGCATGCGCTCTCTCATATAGCGCGACACCGTCAGAAGTTGGGTATGAGCGCCCAGCGCCTCCCAGTCGATCCCTTCGAAGCCAAACGTGTTGTTCGCGTTCCACAGGAACAGGCAGCGACGCAGCAGCCCTTCGCTCTTGACCAATTCCGAGGTGCGGCTAACCGTGCGGGCCGTCTGCCAATCTTCGCCCAGCACCACCGTGGTCACGCCGCGGGCGGCGTTCGGAGCGATCACCTTGTCCAGCAGAAAGCGAGGCAGGCTGTTTTGGTAGTCTTCGACCTTGGCGCCTTCGCCTTCGTAGACGTTCTTCGGATACTGCTTGGCGGCCCAGCGGGACCAGCGATGCAGATGCAGGCGCCCATCAACCAGGCTTTCCACCGACTCGGCGTCGGGATCGCCCACGAAGAACAGTCGGGTCACATAACCCATTTCGGCCAGAACTCGAGTCATCTCGGTGACCCGTACACCCAGCCCCCCGACCATCGAGTATAAGTCCGGACCTTCAAAGCTAAGCACCACGAACTCGAGGTTGTGACGCAAGAGACTACCAGGGGTTGGCATCGCCGGACATTTGCCTGCCACGGGACTCCTCCCTGCTCTAAGACAAAGGTGCAGAACTATCCCTGGGGATACCGGTTCTAACCGTTGTAGTGTGAGTCACATTCAAGAGGAAATTGAAATGATGTAATGGCGCCAGAACCGACCGGGCGCCCCCACGGGGCCACCTTGACGGTTCGACGGACGCCACCCGGCGGTTCGAACGATAGGACGAAAGGAGACACTACGTGGACGCTCTGCGAGAAATGATCGGCTCGATGCTGGTCACCTTCACCCTGCTGATGCCAATGCTTCTGCAATAGCTACCCCCCTGTAGCTATCGACGTGCTCTAAATTTTCCCATCCCTATGTCGACAAGACCCGCGCCCGGAGAGGCAACGGCTGTCCCTACCACCCACCCACGACGTTTCCAGGCCGCCCCCCAACGGCTGCAGCCACGATTTCACCGCAAGCCTTCTCTCACCGGCCCCATCGGGCGGCTCGTAGGGAAGGCTTGTTCACGTCCCGAACGGGCTTCGAGTGGAAAAACCGTTCGAGCCCGGCCGTTGGCGGTCGATATTTCATACCCGAGAAGGGCTGTTCGAGCCCGCCACCCTTGGCACGGCCGCGACTTTCGTGCGCGAGCATCCGCTGTTGGCCGGCACCACCCTGAACGCTCGGTTCTCGGGCACCCTCGGGTTCTCCATTGCTCTGACCCGCAGCGGTTTTCCTCGGTTGGAAAAGAACTTTCCTTTCTTCTTTCGCTACGTGGAAAGCGTCGCCCCGGATCGCTGCAACGCCTTTTTCATCAACCCGCTGGTGATCGCCGAAGGCAGCCACGTGGCGCCGCACATCGACCGTAGTCTGGGCAGTTGGTGCCGACCCGACGTGGCGCCTTATCCGCTGAAGGTCTCGGTGCTCTACCTCGAGGTGCCCGACGATCTGCAAGGCGGGCGTCTGCTGCTGCATCCGCCCGCCTGGACCTTCCGCTCGAAGCCCGAGATCGTGCCTCGCACGGGGCTGCTGTTCGAGTTCCGGGGCGACCTCAAGCACGAAGTCGCGGCGGTAACCCAGGCGCGCTACCCTCGTATCTCGCTGGTCATGGAGCACTACGAACTTCCCCCCTACCTGCTGCGCAAGATCCCCGACTTCTTCGTACGCAGCAAGCGCACGTTCGACTCGTTCATGGACGATGCGCTGGGTGAGGGGTTGGAGGAGGCCGGGGACGGCCAGGGGGAGGGGGACACGGTGGAGGGGGACAGTGTCGAGAGCGAGCCCTTCTCCACCGAATCTCCGACTCCGACTTGAGGATTCCGCCCACTCCAAGCGGAGGATTTCGCGTCGGCGGCGATGGCCGACTCGCACTTGAGGATTCCGCCCACTCCAACCGGAGGATTTCGCGTCGGGCGGTGGCCGGATCCCGCATCGTCTTTGCGCTGCGACGTTAACCTGGATGTAACATGCTAGGCGCCCCTAGCTGGCATTATGGGCTTAGAAATTTGCAGTACCAGCCTTTTCGCCGTACCAGCCGTCCTGAAGGAGCCCGTCTTGACCATCCAACCCAGCTTCACCGCCAGCCACACCGTGGCCGCCCGCTCGAGAGAGAAAGCCGCCACCGATTGCGCGTGCCCTCACTCTGCCGAACAGGCCCCCTCGCTGCCCGGCGAAAGCGTGACCCTGTCGGCCCTGACCGCTCCCGCCGCGCCCCCTGCTGCCCCCGCCGAGCCCAAGAACGTTCAGGTCGCCGTCTACCCGCAGGACCCGCTGGTCGGTAAGCCCGCGGTCATGGAGACCCCGCAGTCCTCTTTCCGTCCCGACCTCTCCACCGACCGGGTGAAGATCGACGACAACCGCGCTCACGCCAAGCCCGACGCCAGCGGCAACTTCATCTTCGCTGACGGCACCGACGGTGTCTCCCAGGCCAACACCCTGTACTACACCAACGCCACCCTGACCGCGTTCGAAGAGTACCGCGGCTCGAAGATCGACTGGGCTACCCGCCGCGAGCAGTTGACCGTCAACCCCCACGAGCAGCAGGGCCGCAACGCCTACTACTCGCGCGGCGGCGGCGGTACCGCTTACTTCTTCGACAACTCGCCCGCGTTGAACACCGTGGTCAAGACCGCCAACTCGACCGACGTGGTCTCGCACGAGACCGGTCACGCCCTGCTCGACGGCCTGCGCCCCGGCTTCTTCTCGACCCACGACCTGGAAACCGGTGCCTTCCACGAATCGTTCGGCGACTGCGCCGCCATGCTGGTCAACCTGCGTGACCCTTCGAACCGCGCTCTGCTGCTCGAGCAGACCGGTGGCGACCTGCGCAAGCACAACGTGCTCTCGTCGCTGGCCGAAGAGTTCGGCGCCGCCGTCAACCGGGACAACAAGGACCCCAACGACGACCACCGCACCTACCTGCGCACCGCGCTCAACGACTTCAAATACACCGACCCCAAGAAACTGCCCGCCGGCCGCGGCGATCACGACAACATGGGCGCCCAGGTGCACAGCTTCTCGCGCCTGTTCTCGGCCTCGTTCTACGACTGCCTCGAGTCGATCTTCAAGCAGTCCGTGGCCGAAGGTCAGACCCCTGACCAGGCGCTGCAGACCGCCGAAAAGGTTGCCGGACCGCTGCTGGTCCGCGCCATCGAAGGCGGCTCGCCCAGCCAGGCTCGCTACAAAGCGCTGGCGCTGGGAATGATCGCCGGCGACCAGGCCAACGGCGGCAAGTACGCCGACGGCTTCAAGCAGGTGTTCCTGAACCGCGAAATCCTGAGCCCCGCCGACATCAAGGAGCAGGAAGAGCGCCAGGCCAACCTGCCCGACCTGCAGCTGCCGGCCGAGCTGTCCAACGCCAACTCGCTGAACTTCCTGGAAGCCAACCTCGAGTCGCTGGGCCTGCCCGCCGACAAGCTGTACACGCCTGAAAACGTCCACGTCAACGGCAACGGCGAGACCTTCGTCTCGTTCCGCTACGCCGAAGAGGTGCCCGTCACCGTGGCCGGTCTCGAAGACAAGGTCACCGACGTGCAGGGCGGCGTGAACCTGGTGTTCGACGCCAGCGGCAAGCTGGTCGACAGCATCCACAGCGAGATCACCCCCGAAACCGTCTCTTCCGAGATGGCCGGTATCGCTCACCTGCACGCCAGCAAAGCCATCATCGAGAAGGAAGTCCTGGACATCTTCAAGAGCGGCGACACCAGCATGTTCAAGTCCGTGATCGAAGGCAACAAAATCGTGCGCGTCGCCATCTCGGGCTGCGACCACGACCACACCCACGCTCACAGCCACTAAGGTCAGGGGTCGCTTCGGCGGCCTTCGCTCCTTCGAAAAGCCCCTTCACTCAGGCTCGCGCCTGGTTGGAGGGGCTTTTTTACTTCCCAACCAGCGACGTTAACCTCCGTGTTACATCTGCCGATGAGGATTCAGGCATAATTATGAAAGTTTGATTAAGGAGCCCTTTGTGACCATCCAACCCAACATTTCGATCAACTACGCCGCCCCGCTGGGCGGAGCGAAGAAAGCTTCCGACTGTGGTTGTTCGCACCCCAAGGAAGAGCCGGCCGCCGCGCCCAGCGAGAGCGTCAGCCTCTCGGCCTCGCCCGCGCCCTCCTCCACCCCCTCCCCTTCCGCTCCCAAGGCCGAGGCCGCCCCCGCTCCGACCGCCGAAGCCGGCGGCAGCGATAAGGTCAGAGTTTCCGTCTACCAGCAAGACCCGTTCGTGGCCAAGCCGCTGCTGATGGAGATCCCTCGCAACGAGATCAACGCCAACTTCACCAGCCCCCGCGTGGTCACCGAAGACAACCGCCCCATCGCCAAGCCTGACGCCCAGGGCAACTTTATCCTGGCCGACGGCACGGACGGCGTCTCTCAGGTCAACGCCCACGTGGTGACCAACGAGACCCTGCAGATGTTCGAAGGCTACAAGGGCAAAGAGATCGAGTGGGCCGTCGGCAAACAGCTGCACGTCACCCCGCACAAACAGGACGGCCGCAACGCCTACTACTCGCGCTGGGCCGGCACCAACTATTTCTACAGCCAGTCGCCCGGACTGGGCCGCGAGATGAAAACCTCGAACTCGGCCGACGTGGTCTCGCACGAGACCGGTCACGCGCTGCTCGACGGCCTGCGTCCCGGCTTCTTCTCGACCCACGACGATGAAACCGGCGCCTTCCACGAAGCGTTCGGCGACTGTGCCGCCATGCTGTACGGCCTGACCCAGGTGGCCAACCGCGACCTGGTGGCCCAGCAGACCGGCGGCGACCTGCGCCAGATCAACGCCATCTCGTCGCTGGCCGAAGACTTCGGCGCGGCCCGCGTGCTGGACAACAACGACCCGTCGGACGACCACAAAACCTGGCTGCGCCAGTCGATCAACAGCTTCACCTACACCCCGCCCTCCAAGCTGCCCGACGGACGCGGTTCGGAAACCGAACTCGGCCGCGAGGTGCACTCGTTCTCGCGTCTGTTCTCCGGTGCGTTCTACGATTCGATCGAAGCGGTCTACAACCAGGCCCGCTCCGAAGGCAAGTCGATCGGCGACGCCCTGATCACCGCCGAGCAGGTGAACGGCCCGGCGCTGCTGCGCTCGATCGAGTCGGGCAGCACCTCCCGCGCCACCTTCAAGGACATCGCGCTGGGGATGATCGCCGCCGACAAGGCTCAGAACGGCGGTAAGTACGGCGCCGGAATGGCCGAAGCGTTCATCAAGCGCAAGATCATCAATGCCGCCGACATCAAGGCCGATGAGGCCCGTCGCGAGTCGCTGCCCGACCTGCAGCTGCCGGCCGACCTGAGCAAGGCCAACGCGGCCGACTTCCTGGACGCCAACTCGGCCGCCCTGGGACTGCCCGAAGGGCTGCCGTTCGTGCCCGAGCGGGTCAGCACCAACGCCAAGGGCGAGACCTTCGTGTCCTTCCGCTACAGCCAGGAGGTCCCGGTGACCGTGGCCGGTCTCGAAGACAAGGTGACCGACGTTCACGGCGGTCTGAACCTGAGCTTCGACGCCAGCGGCAAGCTGACCGACAGCGTCTACTCTGCGATCAACGGCGACACCGTCGAGCGCGAGATGGCCGGTATCGAGCACATGCAAGCGCGCAACGCCATCGTAGAAAAGGAAGCGCTCGAGCTGTTCAAGTCCGACGTCGACCCCACCCTGTTCAAGTCCAGCATCGAGGGGAACAAGATCGTGCGTCTGCCTATCTCGGGCTGCGACCACGGCCACGAGCACTAGAAAGGGCCCTTACCAAGGCCGAGAAAAGCCCCCGAAACCCGGGGGCTTTTTTCTTTCTGTTTTTCTCGGCAAAGGGGTTGCAAAGGCTGGAGGCGGTATGCTAATTTGAGCACTCGAAAGCGAGTTTCGTCCCTCCGGGGTGTAGCTCAGCTTGGTTAGAGTGCTTGCTTAGGGAGCAAGAGGTCCCCAGTTCGAATCTGGGCACTCCGATTGATTTTTATCCGGGAAACCGGAAGACGAATCGCTTTCGAGAGACAAAGGGAGACGGCAACAGTCGTCTCCCTCGTCATTTCTGGGGGTATTATGGAAAAGGTCTCACAAAGCGAGCAGTACATCAGCCTGATGGTCTTCCTGATCCGGGCCGACGGGATCGTCGACGATGACGAAAGGAACGGCCTGCTGAACCTGCTGGCCGACCGCCTGGAAACGCCGTTGACTCCCGCCCAGGTGGGCGAACTGCAGGAGCGTCTGGACGCCCCGGGCCCCACCACCGCCAGCGACGAACAGTTGCTGGAAGCCGGTCGCGGGATCGACCCGCTGACGCTGTGCCATCTGGTGCGCGACGCTTACTCCCTGGCCGCTTCCGACGGCGAGATCCACCGCAGCGAAGTCTCCACGATCCGACGCTACCTGCGCCTGGCCGGCATCCCCCTCGAGCGCTTCGCCGACGTGGACATGTGGGCTCGCTTCAGTAGGGACAACCTGGATCTGGGGCAGAAACTGTTAACGCCCTCCACCCCGGGCTAAAAACTCAGACGGCCTCCGGGCCCAGCAGCCCGCGCGCCAGCCGACGCAGCGGCCAACGCTCCGCGCGAAGCGCCTGAGCCGCTCCCCACAGCAGCCCCGAGCCGATCCAGCAGGCCACGCCCGTCCCTCCCAGCAGAAAGAGGGCCGACCAGACTCGCCCCTGGGCCGCCTCGGCAAGAAACCCTCCCGCCGACAGTAAGGCTCCCCAGGCGACCGTCTGCAGCGCGGCCCCCTCCAAGGCCCCGCCCGAAGCCTCCGCCCAGTCCGCCTCCCCCTCCACCGGAACTCCCAGCCCCAGCCCGGCCAACAGCGGCAGCCAGGCTGCTCCCGGCGCCTCCGGCACGGCCAGGGCCAGTCCGCTCAGCAAGACGGGAAAGAGCCAACCCAGCGGACCTGTACGCTGATCCTCCGAACGCCAGAGCAGCGCTAGATAGCCAAGGAGAAGCGCCGTGGGGACACCAAAATGGCGCAACGTTTCGAGCGCCAGCAGACCCACCGCGGTCAGTCCGGAAAGCTGGTCCCGCAGTGGCGCCCATGCCAACGCCAGCCACAGGGCGCCCAGGAGCAGCGCCCACAGACGCCTCCAACCGTTTCCCCAGGTAGGGCGAAAAACTGCGGCGAGGCGCCCAACCGCCCCCACCACGGACAGCCCGAGCCACGGGAGTAAGACGGCAGGGTCCAACGAGGAGAGTCTGAGTCCGTGCCAGGCCAGCAGACCACCCGAAAAGAGCGCGGACCAGAAGAGCAGACGAAGGCTCACGAAGCGGCGCCGACGGACATCCCTTTCATCAACCAGGGCAACACCTGATCCAGGCGACCGGCCCAGGACGCTTCGTCGTGCCGACCGCCCAGCGGTTCGTGGTAGCGCAGGTCGCTATCCAAGGTCCAGCCTTTGTGCAGCAGCGCCGTGGCCGCTTCGCGAGTGCGGTCGCGCACGTCCTGAACGCCGTTGCCGCCGACCGGACGAGCCCCGTGCTGTCCGCCCTCGATGGGGCGCTGGGCGAAGCTGTCCGACTGCCCCTCTTCGGTGCCCGTGTCCATCCAGATGCGCGGCTTCGGCCCGTTCTCGAGCGGGCTCTGCAGGATTTTGTCAGCGATCCAGCCGTCGGCCCCCCACGCCGACGACGACATCGGGCCCCGGCCCGCGAACACGCCAGGATGGGCCAGGC
>JAEXNA010000054.1 GCA_023447635.1 Vulcanimicrobiota bacterium
ACTACGGCTCCCCAACTCTTCGACTGCCACAAGACGTCAAGCTGACCAGGCTAAGCCGAAACGAAAGCCGTCCTCAAGGCCGGCTGGGAAGGATCGAGTCTTCGAATCCGATTCTTCAGCAGCCTCACCTTGCCCGCTTCCAACGCGCAACTCGACCTTGACCACTTCGAACAGGCCAACCTTGCCCACCTCCAACGCGCAACCTGCCCATATCCGCTTCGAACAGGCCAAGGTTACCTACTTCGAACGCGCAACCGCACCTTGACCACTTCGAACAAGCCAACCTTGCCCACTTCCAACGCGCAACCCGCCCAAGCCTTGGAAGAGTCCCTCGATCGCCAGATCCAAACGATTTCACATGATGTGGATATTCGTCGGAGGTTAGCAGCTCTGGCTGGGGCTGAGTGGCCATGGTACAAGCTTCGACGTAGGTCGACTCAAGCCCCGCCCTACGAAACGCGGAACGGCTATTCGCCTGAAGTCAGGCGTCTTGCGACGTCGAGCCGACCAGGATCTCTACCGGCCAACGCTCAAGCTCACCAGCCGGAAGCGAGAACTTCGACTTGCAAAGCATCCTACAATGTAGGACAATCAAGAGGTGAGGGGCACTTTCATAGAGGCAAGAACCTTCACGGAATCCGTGACTTTCTACTTCTGGGACGACACAGATTATCAGGAATTTCAAGTTTATCTTCTGGAATCACCGGATAGAGGCGACGTGATACAGGGTTGTGGCGGACTCCGTAAGGTCAGGTGGCGTCACAAAAAGCGAGGGAAAGGGTCACGAAGTGGACTTCGGATCGTTTACCTTCACATCCCCGAAGTCAGCCAGTTTCTATTACTCGATGTCTATAGCAAAGACGAAGCTGAGGACCTCAGCCGCGAAGAGAGAAGATTTCTTGCCGACCTGGCTCAAGAATACCGAACCGCCGCCATCGCTAAGGCACGTCGACAAAGGAGAACGAAATGACTCGAAAGCCTCTTTTTGAACGGCTCAAACAAGGACTTGAAGAGGGCACAGCTCATCAAAAAGGCGAGCTAGAACTTCGAGAACTTCAAGTCGACATTCCGGCTCCTCCGAAAGCCTATGCCGCTGATGAGATCAGGGCTATACGGCAGTCGTTTCGGTTAAGCCAGGTGGGCTTCTCCCGCCTCCTTGCCGTGTCGAAAAAGACCGTCGAAGGATGGGAACAGGGTGTCAGGACTCCCACCGGATCGGCGGCGCGACTGCTGCAGTTCATAGAGAACCCCCATCTTCTCCAAGCCTCTACGACGGAGCCTCATTTCTCCCCCGCCCAGTCGGCCCAGCGAGGCCGTCGCTCGGATCCCTGAACTTCCACTCGTGGAATCACCACCCTCAAGCTTTTAAGAATAGGCTCTCCAATGAAACGACGCAGGTAGACCCGCTCCTCCACCTGCGTGGCGAAGTCCGCTAGGCTTTCGGGAGCTAAAGGCTGCTACTCTGGCTGCCAGAAAGGTACGAAGCCCGGCGCCGTCTTATCTGGCGGCGCCCCATCCGGGGGTCGTACGTGGGTGTCGTCGGTGCGAACCGCGACCGCCGCCACTTTCTCGCCGGAGAAATCGAGCAGAAGTATCCAGTTGTGCGCGCCAAACTCCATCGGGGTTCTGACGACCATGTTTTCCCGCCGAAAATACTCGGGCGGCCACGCGGCCTCTATCGTCCGAACCGCTTCCTCCCGGTCCTGACCCGGCGATATTTGCTGATGAAGATCTGCGATCGCAGCACGCCATTTGCGACCCTGCTCCTTTCGATAGGCCCAGATCCCAGCTAATAGCATCGCGATAAGGCCAATCACGAGAACGGCCCCCGCCCCTGGTCGCCGAGCGGTCTGTCCAGAACTCTCCATCCAAGCTTCCCCCTTGGTCTTCAACATCGTCACCTCTCAGCCTGAGGATTTTGTCCACAACGAGCCCGCATCCCCGCTTGTCCGCTACAAATCAGCCAACCTTGTCCACTACGAACGGCAACTCTCCCTCTCAGGAAACTCTCAGGTAGGGGTCCCTGGGGTCTCAGGCTGGCCCTGTAGATTCAGAGCATAGACCGAGAGATTTCAGGAGGATAGAGAGATGGAGACTTTTTACCGCTACAAGAACGCGGCGCTGGGATTGGTGCTGGTGCTGGCCGGATTCATCGGTGGCTATTTCAGCAACGGGCCTCACCACCGCCACCGGCCCGCACCGCCGCCCCAGGCGATGTACCAGCAAGGCTGGGCCCCCGACCCGGGGTTCGACCCACGTCGCGTGGACCCGCGCATGATGCGTGGTCCATCTCGCACCACCACTATCATCGTGCTGCAGAACGGCCAGCCGGTAGAGATGATGCAGAGCGGACCGGTCGCCATCGCGAACCCTCCCCAGGCGATGGCTCCTAACCCGGATCCGGGACCTCGCTACGGCCTGCTGTTCGCCCTGCTGGTGCTCAGCGCCATGCCCGCCGTGGTGTGGGGCGCCCTGGCCTGGAACCGCCGCCGTAGCAACAGCGTCGGCAACGTCGAGTTCGCGGAACCGCAGCCCTACCAGGAATTCGTACCCCGACGCGACGACTAGACACTCTTTTGGGATGAATGGAACGGCTCCAAAAGCATGGCCTCTCCGCCGTCTCCTACTGGCCGCCTACGTCGGCCTGCTAGGGGCGGCCCTTTTTGCTGTCTCGCTAGGGATCCGCGGACTGGTCGGCCGCTACCTCTACCAGGCGCTGGAGCACTCCGCCCGCGAGGCCACGGCCGAATCTTGGGCCCGCCTGGGCCTCCCTCCCACCGAGTTCTGGAGCCTGCCGCGCAAAGGCGGCGTGCTGGTCACCCAGCGTCTCTCCACGGGCCAACTCGAAGCGCTGGTACGCGACCTCGCTCGTCCCGAGCGGATCGTGCGCTGGCGTGGGGTCGGCAGCAGCGTGGTGGTGCAGGCGGGCGGACGCCCGGGGACCGGCTCCAAACCCGCTCCCCCTCCCCCTGACGTCTACTGGTGGGGCCTGACCCTGACCACTCCGCAAGGCGGCATCGGAGTCATCGAGATGGGGCTGGACCGGCGCGCCGACCGGCACCTGCTCGAGGCGCTGGGACGCTACCTTTTCCTGTGCTCCGGCGCCGTGCTGCTGATGGCCGTGCTGATCTGCTTTCGCCTCTCCAACTACTGGCTGGCTCCCCTCAAGGGTCTGAACCAGACCTTCGAAGAGCTGGCCTCGGGCGACCTGAGCGCTCGGCCTCCGGAGATCGAAGGTGGAGTGGTCCCTGTCGAGTGGCGCCAGCTCCGGCAGAGCGCCGACCGCATGGCCAACCGCCTGGAAGAGTCGTTCACCACCCAGCGCCGCTTCATCTCGGACGCCTCTCACGAACTGCGCACCCCGCTGACCGCCGTGGCGGCCATGGCCGAAATGCTGGAGTCGGACGGGCTGAAGCCGGAAAGCCGGGCCAAGGCGCAGGCCACCATCCTGCGCGAAAGCCTGCGTATGAGCCGCCTGGTCGAGGACCTGCTGGCGCTGTCCCGGGCCGACGAAGGGCGCCTGCTGGCCGAAGGGCGCACCCCTCTGGGCGAGACCTTCGCCTCGATCGAGGACGAGCTGTCCGAGAGCCATCCGGGGCGGACCCTGAAGGTGCTCTGCTCGCCCACCGCCGAGGTCCAGGCGCCCCCGACCGTGGTCCGCACGGTACTGCGGAACCTGGTCGAGAACGCCCTGCGCTACAGCGACGAGGTCGTCACCTGCCGGGTGGTCGAGTCTCCGGGGCAGGTCGAGGTCACGGTAGAGGATACCGGCTGCGGGATCCCCGAAGATGAGTTGGACAAGGTGTTTATCCGCTTCTACCGTTCCGACCACTCCCGCTCCCGGGCGACCGGAGGGTCCGGCCTGGGGCTGGCCATCGTCAAACTGATGGTGGAGCAGACGGGTGGAGAGGTCAACCTGAGTAGTCAGCTAGGTCAGGGCACCACGGTCAGAGTCGTGTGGAGGGAAGCAGCGAACGTATGAGTGTGACCATTTTGGCCGTCGACGACGAGCCGGCGATCCTCGATTCGGTGGAACTCGCGCTACAGAGTCAGGGCTATAACGTCGTCACCGCGGCGACCGGGCGCCAAGCGGTCGAGCAGTTCGACAAAGCGCGTCCCGATCTGGTCGTGCTGGACCGCTTGCTGCCCGAGGGCGACGGCCTGTGGGTGCTGGGAGAACTGCGCCGTCGAGGAGAGGTGCCCGTGCTGATGCTGACCGCGCTGGACGGGCTGGACGACAGGGTCAGCGGTCTCGACCACGGCGCGGACGACTACCTGGCCAAGCCGTTCCGGGTCAAAGAGCTGCAGGCGCGTGTCCGTGCCCTGCTGCGTCGGGCCAAAAGCTCGCCTCCTGAAGAAGAGCTGGACTGCGGCGTCCTGCGCGTCAACATCGCCCGCCGCGAAGCGTTCTGGGGCGAGCGGCGACTGGACCTGACCGTGCGCGAGTTCGACCTGCTGGTGGTGCTGGCGCGACAGCCCGGCCGCGTCTTCTCGAAAACCCAGCTGCTGGACCAGGTCTGGGGCTGGGAAGAGTCGGCCACCGAGAACGCGGTGGAAGTCTACGTCTCGACCCTGCGCTCGAAGCTAGGCTCGCGCACCGCCGTGCGCACCGTGCGCGGCGTCGGCTACGCGCTGGAAGACCCGCTGAGGTAGCCCCGCTTGACCATCGGGACGGGCCGCATCAGAGAGTTCGAGATCGGGATGCCGATCAGTGCGGTAATCAAGAAGCTGGGAGCTCGCGTCGCTCAGAGCCGGAGCTACGGAGGGCACAGGTTGACGTCCCCTCACCAGGTTGTCCATCGAACCGAGGACTCTCAATGCCTGATCTACTCCGATCTAAAAATCGGACTGGTTGTAATGATAGCGTTGGTCGGCGAAGCCAACGACGTGACCTCGTCGGGAATCCATATCGGCACAACTCTCAGAGAGGCTCAGTTGCTCGACGACACGCTCTCCCTCGACGAGGAGTCCGATCTCTACACAAGTCTGAGGGATACTGGAGTCTTCTTCGAACTCGAAGACCGGGAGCCGTACATCAAGGACGACTTCTCGGACCACACCATTGCGAGAATCGAGGTTACAAACCGCAACCTCCTCGATGAGATCTCTCTGGCAGAACTGGACGTCCAACGCTTAGAAGGGATCCGCCAAAAGTATCTGGTCCTGTAGGCGCCTCACCGAAACCCGGTCCACTCAACGTCTGTGCCGGCTTCAGAGCGTTTGCAGGATCAGCATGGTGGGTTTGATGGTGGCTACCAGAAGGACGCCGGCGACGCCGCCCATCACGGCCATGATGATCGGTTCGGCCAGGGCGACCAGAGCGTCGACCCGCGCTTCCAGCTCGCGTTCCTGAAAGTCGGCCAGCCAGCCGACCAGACGCGGGAGAGAGCCGGACTGCTCTCCTGCTTCGACGAAGCTCAGGAAAACCGGGCTGAACCTTCCTGTTCCGTTGAACGCCTCGCTGAAGGTCGCACCGTTCCGAACGGCTCGCTCGGTCTGACGCAGCGCCTCCTTCAGAGTTGAACTCTCGGTGCCCTGACGCGCCTGCTGCAGCGCCTCGACGGCCGTCATACCGGCCCGCAGCTGCAGGGAGAGCGTCCTCACGAATAGGGTCAGGTCAAGGAGTTCCAGCAGGTCGCCCAGCCCCGGCGTCCGTCGAGCGAGTTCGCCTGCCCGGTGCCGTCCTTCCGGGCTGCGCAGCCTGACCGCCCCCGCAGCCAGCAGGAGCCCCATCATCAGCAAGACGACCGGGCTTCGCAGAGCTGCCGACAGGACCAGCATCAGCTGGGTAAAGAGCGGCAGCGGGACGCCCGAACTCTGCAGCATCCGCAGGTGGCCCTGCAGAAGATAAGGCGGGCCAAACAGCAGCATCAAGCCGCAGGCCGCAGCCAGGATGGCCGGGTAGGTCAGCGCGCTGCGCAGACGGTAGACCGTGCGCTGACTTTTTTCGAGATCCGTCGAGAGAACTTCCAGGACGGCCACCAGTCGACCGGTCTGCTCTCCCAGGCGAACGGTGGCCCGCACCGCAGGCGGAAAGACCTTCGGGAAGCGCTCCATGGCCGCCGAGAGCGGCTCTCCCTGGCTCACGATGACGGCCAGCTCTCCCGAAATCCGCCCCATTCCCGGGTCTTCGGCCGCCTCTCCGAGCAGCTCCAGGCTGGCGTTGATATGCACTCCAGCTCCCATCAAGGTTGCCAGGGATCGGAAAAAGACCATTCTGCTGGCAGACCGAACCCGCTCCTGGCTCAGCGGCTTGGAAAGACCGCCTCGTTGCGGCCGGGCCGACCCGGTTGCCGTGGCTGCGGTCGCCCGCAGAGCTGCCTTCGCTGTATCAGCCGTCTCCTTCGGCCGGGCCGAGGGACGGGCCGCAGGCCGGGCGGCCGGAGAAAGGCTGATCGGCTCGGGCTTGGACAGATTGTCTCTTCCGGCCAGGCAGCACTCCAGCCAGTTAGCGCAGTCCCGCGCAAACAACAGCTCGTCTCGATGGAACGCGTTGACTCGTCCATCGGTGTCGGCGTACAGCACCCCGGCCGGCTTGTCCGAGTCGTCGTAGAACGGAACGCACAGCAGCGACACCGCGCCCGAAAGCTGCAAGCTCAGGTTGTCTCGGGCGTCCGTGTCTTTGGGCACGTTTCCGAACACGACGCTCCGGTCACGGGTCCACACCTCGTCGAGAAGGGACTGGCTGATCGGGCAATCCGACATAGGGAAAGCGGCCATCCCATGGACCCCTCCCAGGGCCAGCGTACGCTGGTCGTCAAGATAGAAAATGGCCGCCCGATCGGCCCGCAGCCCGCCGGCCAGGGTCGAGGCGGCTTCTTCGTAGAGGGCGCGAACGGCCGATTCGCCGCGAAGCGCTAGCACGGCGAACCCAGCGCTTCCAACAGGGCCGCGCGTGCCTCTTCGACGTCGCGATACCGATCTCTGGGCCCCTTTCGCAGCATCCGCAGTAGCACCGTGTCCACCGCCTGGCCCAGCCCCGGGGCGGGCGGATCGAGAGTGGCGTGGCAGTAGAGCAGATAGAGGGCTTCATCGCTGACAAAAGGCAGCTGTCCCGTCAGAATTTCGTAGGCCATCACGCCCAGAGCGTACTGGTCGGCGCGGTCATCACCGCCCTGACCCGTGATCATCTCGGGAGCCATGTACTTCGGGCTTCCCATGGTCGTACCGGGCTGCGTCAGGGTGCGTGAGTCGACCGCCCTAGCCAATCCGAAGTCCATGACTTTGATCCGACCGGTCGAGGTGACCATCACGTTCTCGGGCTTGAGGTCGCGATGATAGACCCCGCGCTGGTGGGCGTAGTCTACCGCCTGCATCAGCTGGGACAGGAGATCCAGCGAACGTTTCCGGTCCCCGAGCAGCTCTGGCAGCAGCTTGCGTAGCTGCTGTCCTTCGACCAACTCCATAGCCAGATACAGCCGGTCGCCGTGCCAGCCCCACTCGAGCGTCTCGACGATGCCGGGATGCGCCAGCCCTTGAGAGACAACGATCTCCCGCTGAAACCGCTCGACAAACTCCGGCTGGTCTCGTAACTCGCTGTTCATCACCTTGATGGCAACCGCAGAGTCGGTGTCCAGAGAGTCCTGCGGAACCCCCGTGTAAACGTCGGCCATGCCGCCCTTGCCCAAATGGGACAACACGCGATATCCGCCCACCTGCTGCATGACCAGCGAGCGCGACCCTACCTCACTCGCGTCGACCATATCGCCCAGCACGCGCTGATATCGGCGCAGCTGGCGTTGTTGGCGCAGCCCCTTGACCGCGAACCAGAGCAGCCCCGTGGCGGCCAGCAGGTAGTGCCAGCGGTAGACCAGCCAGTTCCGAGCGGCCTGGCTCAATGAGGTCGGCTGAAGGGCCAGGGACCCACGCTCTGGATAGCGACCCTTGCTCACGTCGTTTCCGCTCAGAGTGAGGTTGGTTCCCGCGTGGCCTTCCAGCTTCAAGGTCAGGCTGTGGTTGCCCGGGCTTAGCGCGATCGGCTCGCCCGATCGACCCAGGTACTTGGCGCCGTAGTCGCGGATCTCCGCGCCGGGTGGGAAGGTCTCTATCACGAAGCCAGCCTGGCCGTCCTGCGCCGGGGCCAGCAGAGCCATGAAAAGCCAAAGTGTCGACAGCAAAGCCTTGAACCACCTTGACATACCCGCTCTTAGAATTAAACCCGACCTTACGCGATCCTTCTCACTGTGATAAAGTAAACACCGGGGATGGGTTCACGACACGCCAGGATACCGAGCAGCCTGCGCCTCCGGCGCGGTTTGACTCTCGCCGAGACGCTGGTCTCGATGACGCTACTGGTCCTTTTGCTGGTGTCGGTCCTCAATCTTCTTCCAAGCTCCATGGCCGTCGTTCAACAGACCCGCACGGACCAGTTGGCCAGGAACGTCGCCCAGAACAAGGTCGAAGTGCTGGCCGCCCGACCTTTCGCCGACCTACCGATCGGCTACGACGAGAACGAGCAGCATACGCTTTCCGACGGCCGGGTCGTCCGCCTGAGAACCACCGTCAGCGCCGTCGACGGCCACCTTCCCAAAAGGCTCAAGCGTCTGCGCTGCGAGGCCGACTGGAGCCTTGGCGTTCGGCAACGCAAGGTCGTACAGGAGTTCTATGTCCCTTCGATCCGACGCTAGACCCGCCGGACTGACGCTGGTCGAAGTCCTGGTTGCGAGCTTCCTGGGCTCGCTGGTCCTCTATCTGCTGATCACGCTGCTCATCCCGGCTCTCCGCCTATCCAGCCAGGGCACCACTCGCGTCGACCTGGACCAGAGAGGTGCGATCGCCAGCAACCACCTCGTTGCGGCGCTACGAAGAACCAGCCGCGCCGGCGTAGCCGCGGCCGATGCGGGCTCCGTGAAACGGCTCTCGATTCACCAACTGCAAGGGACACTGTCCGGATCGAGACAGAACTGGTCGAGAGACCTGACGCTGTTCTCCTGGAAAAACAAGGTGCTGCAAAAACGCTCGTACGCCCTGAGTAACCCGCCGAGCCGAGCTGTCGCCCCTTCGCTCGAGGATCTGATGGCGATGCCGGAAGAGAGCGTTCCTCGCCTAAAGATCGAAGATGTAGAGGAGTTCGAAGTGACCATCAACCCCGGGCCGCGGGTAGATTTCCGCCTGGTCTTTGCCAAAAATCTCGACATCCTGCGGCTCGAGCGCAGCGTGTTCCTGGTCAACAGCTCACAATGAAAGGACGTCGGCCTTGCGGCGTTTCGCTAGGGGGAACCGTTCTGGCCATCTCGGTCCTGGCGGTGGTGGCGTTCTCGCTCTCTAGTCTGGTGATAACGCATCTGCGCATGAGCAGCCGACAGCGGGGCGCAGAGCAGGCGTCCAACGCGGCTCGTTCGGCCATCTCTGCTGCGATTTCCAAGATCATGGAGAGCCCCGAGTTCGGCCAGAGTCGGTCTGCCGAGCAAGAGATTCGCCTTCAGATGCCGGACGCCGTCGGTCTCCTTACCTTCAACGAGGCCGATGCCCGCGAAGAGTCCATGCCCTACTCGACCAACAACCTGGACGGAAGAGAGGACGTTCCCGGCGCCGAAGGAGCCCTGGTTCCTGCCAGCACCGTCTACCTCACGGCGGTTGGCCGCTCGAACGGGGTCGAGCGCTACGTCGACGCGGTGCTGCGCGTCCCGCCTTTTCCCTGGGCCATCGCCTCGGGCGGACGCATCGAGACCCGGAACGGCGTCCTCGTCGCTTCGCTGCCCGAAGGAGTCTGGCCGCCGCCAACCGACGAGTCGCTGATGCTGCCGGCGGATCTGGTGGCCAACGGCAGCGGGAGCCAAGCCATCACCTTAGGCGACGGCAGTCGGATCCTGGGCGACGTCGAAACCGTAGGCGCGGTCTACATATCCTCGCCGGACAAGGTCGTGGTGAAAGGCGAGGTTCGCAACGGCTCTGCCCCGGTCGAGATCCCCACCCTGAATCCGGACGATTTCGACCCGGCCGGCAACGGCACAGACCACTTTACCCTCAATGATGGCAACGTCGGGGAGATCTCCGGCACCGCGCGCGCCAGCCGTTCGCTGGACTTCGCGGGCCCTCTGAAGCTGGACAACGCGCAGCTCTTTGTTGACGGCGACCTGACCTTGAGGGGCGGGGTAAGAGGAGCCGGAGCGATCATCGCCACTGGCGACGTGCGTGTTATCGGTGGTGCCCAGGTCGAAACACCGACCGAACTGGCCATCATCTCTGGAGGAAAAGTGCAGCTCGCGGGCACCGGCGCGGAGCGTTCAAGAATTCGAGGGATCTTCTACGCCGAGGACGGGCTAGAGGCGAGCGAGATGACTCTGGTGGGCTCCCTTCTGACCGGAAACGCCTCGACCGGGATCGCCCTGGACCGGGTGAACATCCTGCACGAAGAGCCCAGGTTCGACCTGGTGCAGGAACAGGGCCCGAGTGGCAACGACACCGCCTACCTGGGCAAGTACGAACCGGGCCGCCCGGCTTCTATGGACCTTTCGACTCTCACCCGAACCCGGCCGGGCTACCAGTACGGCTTCAGCATGAAGGTCGAGCAGGTCACCCCCGGAGTCCGACGGCCGATAAGAATCACGGTCGGTCCCGGCTTCGTCACGTCGACGACGCGCAGTTGGACTATCCAGCACGACCGAGACATCGCCGGCATCCAGGACTGGCTCTACTCCGAATACCAGCGATCCACGGTGCCTCGGGCACCCCTGCCAGGCCCCCATCGGCAACTGTTCGCCAACGTAACGGCGCCTCTGGTCGACGATCTCGATAACGGCAACATCACCCCTGGGGGAGGAGGGGCGGGCGGTAGCGGACTCGGCAGTTTGCTCGAAGAGCGCTTTTCAGAGTTCTTCCCCGTCGAGGACCGTATCCGCATGATCTCCTGGATCGAGCGATAGCCCTGTCGGCTCGCCACGGCTCCAAGCCCTGGCCGGGCGGACTTCACGGAGCCCTCTCAGCCTGCCTGTCCGCTCGTCGCCACGAGCAGCGAGCCCAGGCCGGCCAGCACCACTCCGGCGAAACGGCGCGGTGTCATCTGCTCGCCCAGGAACAGGCGGGCCAGGATAATGATGAAAACGGTGCTGAGCTGGTTGTAGATGGCGGCCCGTCCCGGGGTGGTGTACTTGAAGCCGGTGGCCCAGAAGATGGTGGCCAGGTAGGGGCCCAGCACGCTGAGCGTGAGCGTCCACTTGTACAGATCGAAACGACGGAACGGCGCCTTCAGATCTTCCCCTTTCAGAACCGCGTAGATCCCCAGCAGAACCGTTGCGAGCATGAAGCGGAATCCGCAGACCCAGACCACCGGCTCGGCCCTGAGCACGTCGCGCACCATCAGGATCCCCACCGCCATGATCACGTGCGCGAACGCCGCCAGCACCACGCCCTCCCACAGCTTTCCGGAACTCGCCCCCTCAGGCGAGGTAGCCTCCGCCGAGGCCCCCTCCCCACCTCCGAGTCCTACTCCCACCGCCACCC
>JAEXNA010000098.1 GCA_023447635.1 Vulcanimicrobiota bacterium
GCGGCGGCGTGATGCCAGAGGGCGCGGCTAGACGCCGCCCACGTCGGCGTGAACGCCGGCGGCTCACCGGCGCCGCCGCGTCTCTTCAACCGCTCGGCCAAAAGACTTTTCCTTCCAGCGCATCCCATGGCGAACCGTTATGTTATAAAGGGCCTATGACTGCAGTCTCCTCTACCACCCACGGCGAAATTTTGGCCCCGGCCGGCGACCAGGCGTCGCTGGAAGCCGCCCTCGCGGCCGGCGCCGACGCCGTCTATTTCGGACTCGACGAAGGGTTCAACGCGCGCGCTCGCGCTTCGAACTTTCGCATGGACACGCTGCCCGAAGTGGTCGCCAGGGTACACCGCGCGGGAGCTCGGGCCTACCTTGCCCTGAACACCCTGGTGTTCGAATCCGAACTGGTCAAACTCGAGGAGATCCTGCGCGGCGTGGCTCGCGCCGGAGTGGACGCGCTGATCGTGCAGGACCCCGGTCTGGCGCTGCTGGCCAAAGCGATCTGCCCCGAACTCGAACTCCACGCCAGCACCCAGATGACCATCTCCAGCCCCGAAGGCGCCGAGTTTGCCAAAGGGCTAGGAGTCACCCGGGTGGTGGTCCCGCGTGAGCTGTCGGTCAAAGAGATCCGCACCTTCCGCGAGGGCACCGACGTCGAACTCGAAGCGTTCATCATGGGGGCGCTCTGCGTCTCCTGGAGCGGTCAGTGCCTGTCCAGCGAAGCCTGGGGCGGCCGCTCGGCCAACCGGGGCAAGTGCGCCCAGGCCTGCCGCCTGCCCTACGAACTTGTGGTGGACAACGAAGTCCAGCCGCTGGGCGATGTCAGCTATCTGCTCTCTCCCGGCGACCTGGCCGGCTTCCGCGCGGTCGAAGACCTGCTCGATATCGGCGTGCACACCCTGAAGATCGAAGGGCGCCAGAAAGGTCCCGACTACGTTCACCACGCGGTCGGCAGCATGCGCCGCTGGGTCGACTCGATCCGAGAAAAGCGCCAGGACCCGCAGCGCCTGTCCGAAGACCTGCGCGACCTGACCATCGTCTACTCGCGCGGATTTGGCGACGGCTTCCTGGCCGGCAGCGACCATCAGACTTTAGTCGACGGAAGAACCCCGCGCCATCGCGGCCTGTTCCTGGGCACCGTGGTCGACGTGCAGCGCCACAAAGTCGTGATCGATACCACTCCCCTTCCCGTCCCCGAAGCCAAAGGCGTCGTCTCCTCTCCCCTGCCCGCCCTCGGCGGCTCTACCGCCGCTGCCTCTGGAGCCCCCCTGGCGCCCCTGCGCCCCGAACCCGGCATGGGCGTGGTGTTCAGTCAGGGCGATGAGCAAGAAAAAGAGCAAGGGGGACCGATCTTCCGAGTCGACGACAGCCTGGGCGACCTGGCCTTGACCTTTGGGACTCCGGGTCCCGACCTTCGGAAGGTACGCAAGGGCGCCCGCGTCTTCGTGACCTCGGACCCCAAGCTGGTGGTCAAACGCGTCGACACGCCGCACTGCCGCCTGCCCATGCGACTCGAAGTCAAAGGCGCCGAAGGCGAACTGCTCACCGTGCGCGCCACCGTACACGAGTTCGAAGCCGAATCGGAAAGCGCCGTCGCGCTGCAGCCGTCGCAAAAGCGCGAGCTGGACCGCGCCGTGCTAGAAGAGAACCTGGGAGCGCTGGGCGGCACCCCGTTCCATCTTGAAAACATGGAACTGGACCTGCCCGGCGGCCTGTTCCTGCCCCTGGCCAACCTGCGCGAGATCCGTCGCGACCTGGTGGAACAGCTGGAGCCGTGGATCCTGGAGGGACCCAACCGGCGCGTCCGCAGCAGTTCGCAGCTAGCCTCGCTACGCCGCCCTACCGAACCGCGCGAGGCCACCGAGGCCCACATCGTGGCGCTTTGCCGCAACGACGAACAGCTCCAGGCCGCCATCGACAGCGGTATCAAAGAGGTCGAACTCGACTGGATGGAGCTGGTCGCACTCAACGGCGCCGTCGACAAGGCCAGAGCCGCCGGCCTGAAAGTCGGGCTGGCCACCGTGCGGGTGCAGAAGCCCGGCGAAGAGGTCTACGACCGCCGCCTCGAGCGGCTCAAGCCCGACTCGCTGCTGGTGCGCCACTGGGGCGCCCTGATGCACTTCAAAGACCTGGCGGAACGCCCTACCTTGCACGGCGACTTCTCGCTCAACGTGACCAACTCGTTGACCGCGAACCACCTGCTGCATATGGGCCTGGACACCGTGACCGCCTCGCACGATCTGGACAAGGACCAGTTGATGGCGCTGCTGGGCGCCGTCGACCCGGCTCGCGTCGCGGTCACCGTACACCATCACATCCCGACCTTTCATACCGAGCACTGCGTCTACTCGCACACCCTGTCTCAGGGGCGCGACTATCGCACCTGCGGACGTCCCTGCGAAGAGCATCAGGTCTCGCTGAAAGACCGGGTAGGTCTAGAGCATCCCGTCATCGTCGACGTCGGCTGCCGCAACACCGTGTTCAACGCGCTGGCTCAGAGCGGAGCGTTCCTGATGGCCGAGCTAGCCCAGGCCGGGGTGCGCCGCTTCCGGGTCGAGTTCGTGCGCGAATCGCGGGAGGAAGCCGTGCGCGTGCTGGAAGGTTACGGTCAACTGCTGCGTCGAGAGATCAGCATCGCCGAACTTATCTCTCGCATCCAGGTGATCGAGCAGTTCGGCGTCACCCGCGGTACCATGCAGCTCCTGGGATAGGGACTCTAAAAGGCTCCGGCGGCCTTCCCCGCCATCCCTAGTAGCACCGCCAGCCCAAGCCCGCCCGGTCCCTGGGAGCGCCAGGCCAGCCCATCCTGCTGTACGGCTAGACACGAAGCGCCGCGCAAGGGCCAGCCGCGCATCTTGCCTACCAGGGTTCGTCCAAAGTCCGCCTCGGGCGAACCGTCAGAGCCCAGCCCGGCCTCGAAACCGTCCAGCAGCGGGCCCAGGTCCAGGTCGTCGGCGTAGACGATCCCCTGGCCTCCCCATTCCAGCGCTCGGACCAGTTCGTCCCGCCCTCCCACCGAGGCGCCCTGTCCCTTCCAGATACTGGCCTTCCCGAAGGACAGGCTCAGCCGTCCGGGCGGTCCCGCCTCCAGCAGCAGGGAGCCGAACGGGGTGGCGTAGACGGTCTGCTGCCCGCTCGCCCCGTTGGGCGACGGCGTCAGCACCTTCTCTAGCAAGGCCCGGGTCAGCGGCACATCTTTGAGCGCCGCGCTCAAGGTCAGGGAGGTCGACACCGACTTCGCCACGGGCGGGGACCCCAGCAGCCGGGAGGCCAGATCCGGACCCAGGGTGGAGGGCCAGTCGCTGGCCAGGGCCAGGTCGCCCTCCAACGCCGCAAACGGATTAGCCATCATCGCTCCAGCGGTCAGAAGCCCCGCCTGAGTGCGGGTTCGGGGGCTGAGCGAAGCCAGCGCCAGAGCGGTTTGGAAACTCCACTTCAGGTCTAAAGCGTGGGCGGCCGGAACGTTGGAGGAGTAGGCCCCAAAAGCTGTCGCGTCCAGCCCGCCGGGGGTCAGGAGCGCCCGGGACAGGGACGACCCGTCGTCGGCGACCTTCAGGAACGCCTGGCTCTGCTGCTCCTGGAAGCTCACGCTCACCACACCATAGCGCAGGCCCGCCAGACCCTCCCAGGTGCCAGCGTCCGTCCCCTCCACCGGGACCGTCTTCAGGTCGCCCAGCAAGGCGTCCAGGTTCAGATAGGCCGCGAACAGCGCCCCTCGGCCTTCGACCTTGCCACGCCCCTCCTGAAAATCTGCCCTCTCTCCGAGCGCCTGACGACCCGCCACACTGCCGACCAGAGCCCGCGCCCCTTCGGCCGAGTTCGAAAGGTACAGCCAGGAGCCGTCCTGAGCGGCCAGCCAGCCCCCCGAAAGGTAGCGGAAGCTCAACCCCTCGAGCAGTTCGGGTGAGGCTCCGGCGACCGCCTTCGACTCTAGCAGAGTCTCCAACCCGGCCTTGTCCCGAACTCCCATCAAACCCACCGAGGCCTTGCCTTCCAGCAGGGCACCTCCCATCCGTCCGTCGGTGAACCTCAGGAACTCTCCGGAAGAGGAGGCCCCGCCGGGGAAGAGGCGCTGACGTTGCGATGCCGGCAGCTTTTCGGAGAGCTCGCGCAGGTCCTGGCCCCAGGCTCGATAGTCGACCTGACCGCGCAGGTGCACCATCCAGGCGGCGCGGGAGGAGGCCGGAAGCCGGGCGCCCAGATCGAAAGCCGAACCGCCAAAGTAACCCAGACGGTAAAGCCAGGCCAGACCGGCCAGGAGTACCAGGACCATTCCGGCAACCACCGCCAGCAGGCGGCGCGAGCGTAATCTTTCCATCAGAAACAACCTCCTCGAGCAGTGCAAAGGCGCCCTTATCCCGGGAGTTCTCGAAAAGAAGACCTCTCTCCCTGCGCTAGGGCTATCCGAACTGGCTTCGAATCGTCTCGGGAGATGTCCCGACGCAAGCGTAAAAAGCTCTCTCACCGGCAGACCGTGGGGGCGGTGCCCGGCACCCTGGTAGCCAGCCCGATCTCCAGCCCCACCGAAGTTCGCCTGATCCGCTACCACAAGGCGGAGTTTCGGGAGAGCTGCCCCCAGCCGCTGGACTTCAAAGACCTCTGCCCGGTCGACGAGGTGATGTGGGTGGACGTGGACGGTCTGGCCGACGTCGACCTGGTGCAGAAACTGGGCGACCATTTCGCCATCCACCGTCTGGCCATGGAGGACGTCCTTTACAGCCACCAGTCCAAGGCCGACGACTTCGGCACCCACCTGCAGATCTGCTTCGCCACCCTGGCCGACGACAGCGCCGCTACCGAGCCGATCTCGATGTTCGTCGGCGACCGCTTCGTCCTGACCTTCCAGGCCGGCATCCCCGGCGACCCGTTCGAACCGGTGCGTCTGCGCCTGCGGGAAGCTCGCGGCACCATCCGCGAGCGAGGCGCCGACTACCTGGCCTACGCCCTGCTCGACGCCACCATCGACGCCTACTTTCCCATCGTGGACAGCTGGTCCGACACCCTGATCAGCTACGAAGAGCAGGTCAGGGACCGCCCAACCCCCGAGCTCTGGACCAGCATCTGCTCGCTGCGCACCTCGGTGCTGACCCTGCGCCGCACCCTGCGTCATTTTCGCGAGGCGATCGCCACCTTGCTGAGCTACGAGGGCAACCTGATCCAGCCCGAGACTCGTCCGTTCTATCGCGACCTGCACAGTCACCTCATGGAACTGGTCGAAGCGCTCGACGAACTGCGCGAAACCTCGGCCGAGCTGATGGCCACTTTCCACGCCCGCCAGTCGCAGAAGACCAACGACATCATGCAGCTGTTGACTATCATCTCGACCGTCTTCATCCCGCTGACCTTCGTGGCCGGCATCTACGGGATGAACTTCAACCCGGAGAAATCGCCCCTGAACATGCCCGAGCTGAACTGGTACTGGGGCTACCCGCTGTGTATAGCCATCATGGTCGGAATCACCGTGCTCGAAATGCTGTACTTCTGGAAACGCGGCTGGATCTTTCAGAGTCGGCCGCTGGGCGAACTGGGGCCCCAGCCGGGCAAGCGCCACCATAAGAAACACCGCGCCGTGAAATAGTCCGGATTGCCTAGTGCCCCCCACCAGGGGTAGCTTTCGCCGCTAAGAAGGCTCGCTGCTGTGGGAAGGGTGTTTGCTATCGCATTGTTGACCGTGTCGTGCCTCGCAGGCTGCTGTGGACCAATAGACTCGCGAGCCGGTTCCGTCCCCGGATTACCGCCGTCGGCCGCTCTGCAATCCCGGGTCCGACCGCCCGGACAAGCCGCCCCTCCCCCCTTTCCCACTCCGATCGGGCAGAACAGCGCTGCCGCGTTCACCTCCGGCCCCCTGCCGCGCTGAAACCCACGCCGCCGATAAGAACCCGGCCAGTTGGATTCCGAGTTCCCCAGGAGGTCGGTCGACTACGTTAAAGCAACGTCCTGCCCGACCTGATAGAGGCCGAAGCGGTACGCTATGCTCACATCGACAAAATTTTCCAACGCCCCTGTTCTTCTCGCCGGCCTGCTTATCGTGGCCTTCGGAGCCTGGTTACGCCTGAGCGATAGCTTTGCCGGGGCTCTGGGGCCCGGCTATGACGAGCGGCTCTATTCGAGCTTTCTCGATACCCTGAGACAGACCGGAAGCTATCCGGACCTGGTGAAAAGCTACCTGGCGGGCGAGGCGGGGGTCTCCGAGAAGCGAGTCTCACCCATGCGGTGCCTACCCCTGCTACACGCCTGGGCCTGGAGTTCGCTGAGCGGACGAGGGTCCTACCAGTCCCTGATGGATGTTAGCGCGATGGTCTCGATCCTGATGCTACCTCTGTCCGGGGCGCTAGGATACAGGCTCGGCGGCAACCGTGCTGGGCTGGCCATCACGGCGCTTATGAGCGTAGCGCCCCTGCAGGTCTATATGGCTCACCGCTCCCTTATGGACGGCTACTTCAGCTTCTGGATGCTGCTGATGATGTGGCTCCTGTGGGAGTGCCTGGAAGGTTCGCATAAGCTCTGGCCTCCACTGCTGTTAGGCGCCTCCTGGACGCTGCTGCTTTTGTGCAAGGAGACGTCAGCCTTTGTCTGGCTCGGCACCCTCCTTGCCCTGCTCTTTGTCCGAACCTCCGAGGGGCGGTGGCCCGGTCCGAGAACGTGGGCGGCTCTGGCTCTGGGCCCCGCGGTCGGTCTGGCTCTACTACTCTGGCTTTGCGGAGGACCATCGCCGTTTCTAGCGCTGATACAAGCCTATCTGACCAAACAGATGCCACAGTTCGTCCTTCTCCATGCCAACGGCCCCTGGTGGGGTTATTTACTGGCCTCGTTGATCTTGAGCCCTCTGGTCAGCCTCATGGCCTGGGGCGGACTGCTCGGAGTGGGAGGCAAGGAGCGTTCGAGCCGCCTCCTGGCCGTGATAAGTCTAACCACTCTGGCTATCCCTACCGCCTTTCCGCTCATCGTACCGCGGCTTTTGACCGCGGCGGACTTCCCCCTTCGATGGCTCTGCTGGATGCAGATACGGACCGCTACCGACCGTATCAAAAGGCCAGAGATCTCGGCGTTGCTAACCGCCGTGTTAGTGGCCGGGCTCTGTGCTGCCGAGTTCGCCAACTTTTATCTTATTTTCCAGAAGAACGGGGTGTACGAGCCCACCTGTGATGTTCTGCTCTGGGTCTTCAAGGTCGTCCCTCAAATCTAAGGAAAGAGCCTCTACCCGTGGGCAGAGGCTCTTTCCTGGACCGACTCAGGGTATCGTTAGGCGAGACTATCTTGCAGGCTGGCCTCGACGCGCTCTGCGCCGCGGCCGTCCCGCTCGGGGCGAATCACTTTCGCCTGGTTGGCCACCGGTCCCAGTCGCTTCGAGACTTCCGGCAGGGCGACCGCCAGAACCTGCTCGACGTGCTCGGCCAGCACGAACTCCATCTCGTCGCGCGCCGACTGAGGCAGCTTCTGCAGATCCTTTTCGTTGAGAGCGGGCAGAATCACCGTCTTGACTCCCTGGCGGCGGGCCGCCAGCACTTTCTCCTTGATCCCGCCTACCGGCAAGACCAGGCCGGCCAGCGTCACCTCGCCCGTCATCGCCACGTCGTGGCGAATCGGGATGTTCGTGTAGGCCGAGGCCAGCGCCGTCACCATCGTGACGCCCGCCGACGGACCGTCCTTGGGGATCGCTCCCGCCGGGACGTGCACGTGCAGCCCGCCTTCGGACACGGTTTCCTTCGAAAGACCGAAGTCTTCGGCCCGGTTCAGGATGATGGACTGCGCGGCCTTGACCGATTCGCTCATCACCTCGCCGAGCTGTCCGGTTACGGTCAGCCCCTTCCCGGACGGGATACGCAGCGCCTCGACATAGAGCACGTCGCCTCCGACCGGAGTCCAGGCCAGACCCGTAGCTACGCCCACCGCGTCTTTATCGCGAGCTTTATCCTTGACGATCCGGTCCGGGCCAAGCAGGTCGAAGACCAGCGACTGGTCTACCTTCACCGGCTGACCGGTCTCGTTTTCCAGATGGCGCAGCGCCAGCTTGCGGCTGAGTTTGGCCAGCGAACGTTCTAGCGAGCGCACGCCGGCTTCCCGGGTGTAAGAGCGGATCAGCTCGTGCAGCGCTTCGTCGGTGACCTCGATGTCCTCGACTTTGAGTCCGGCATCCTGCAACTGACGGGGCACCAGGTAGCGACGAGCGATCGCGAACTTTTCGTCTTCAGTATAGCCCGAGAGGCGGATGATCTCCATGCGGTCGAGCAGCGGTCCGGGGATCCCGTCGGTCGTGTTGGCGGTCAGGATGAACATCGTCTTGGACAGGTCGAACGGCAGGTCCAGATAGTTGTCTCGGAACTTGTCGTTCTGAGCCGGGTCGATGACTTCGAGCAGGGCTGCCGCAGGGTCGCCGCGGAAGCCGCGGCCCAGCTTGTCGACCTCGTCGAGCATCAGCACGGGGTTTCTGGTTCCGGCCCGCCGTAGCGCCGTCAGCAAACGCCCCGGCAGAGCGCCCACGTAGGTGCGGCGATGCCCGCGCAGCTCGGCTTCATCGGAGAGTCCGCCCAAGGCGACCCGTTCGAACTTGCGTCCGATCGCTTTGGCGATGGACTGCCCCAGCGAGGTTTTACCGACGCCGGGAGGCCCAACAAAGAGCAGAATCGGTGACTTCGCTTCACTGTTGAGACGCATCACGGCCAGATGCTCGAGGATACGCTCCTTGATCTCTTCCAAGCCGTGATGGTCGTCGTCGAGCACCTTACGCGCTTCGCCCAGCTTGAACTCGTCGGGTGTCGTGGTGTCCCAGGGCAGGTCCAGCGCCAGCTCGACGTAGCCCCGAGTGATCTGGTAGTCGGGCGAGGACGGATTGGCCCGCTCCAGCCGGTCGATCTCTTTCTTCAGCTCTTTACGAACCTCGTCGCTGAGCTGCAGCTCTTCGAGTCGATTGCGGAACGTCTCGACCTCTTCGGCCTCACCGCCCTCTTCGCCCAGCTCTTCGCGGATCGAGCGAAGCTGGCGGCGCAGGATATGCTCGCGCTGCTCTTTGTCCAGCTTCTCTTTGGTGTTCGAGCTGATCTCGCGGCGCAGTTGAGCCACCTCGAGCTCGTACTTCAGGGTCTCGAGGGTGGTTTTCAGAACGTCGATGCGGCTCTCGGCCTCCAGGATTTTCTGACTTTTCTCGATCGACAAGCCGGCAGCGGGAGCCAGGAAATAGGCCAGCTGCAGCGGCTCGGTAAGATGAGTGGTCAGGGGGACCAGGTTCTGTCCATGAGGGCCAGCCAGCTCCAGGAACTTCTGAGCCACGCCCTGCAGTTCACGGTGCAGCGCTTCGACCTCGGAGCCTTCGTCGGTCAGAGGGGCCAGGATTTCGACCTCGGCCTCGAGATGTTTGCCGCCCTTGGTGGTCTTGAAATCCATGTCGAGCAGGCGGGCCCGGCCGATGCCGGTCAGCAGCACCTCGATGCGGCGCCCGTGCTGGTAAATCTTCTGAATGCGCACCAGGGTGCCCACTCGGTAAAGCTGGTCGATGGTCGGGTTTTCGACCACGGGGTCGGTCTGAGTGACCACGAAAAGAGTGCTCTCTTCGGATTCGGTGGCCACGCGAACGGCTTCTTGCGAGGTCTCCCGGGCCACCGTGATGGGCATCATCGCGTAGGGGAACATCACGGCGTTGCGCAGGGTCACCATAGGGTAAGTGGCGTTCAAATCGGGACCTTCTTTCTTTGTCAGCCGGGGACGGGGCTTGCTCGTCCTCTACCAGGCTGTGCGGCAAGAATATCTGACCGAGCGGTTCGGAAGCGATGGCGGCGGGTTAGAATTCCGTTAGCGAAGGTTGACGACGATCACTGAAGCGAGTCCTATCTCCCGGTAATCTGCGAATATCCCAGATTCTCACGGAGGTGTCCCTTGGACAAACTCTCTTTTCATAATAGCAACAGTCTCGTCGGCCGGGTGGCTAATGCCGCGCTGAAGTTCGCCCCGCCCTTCCCCATCGGGCCGGCCGAAAGACAACCTTCGGCCATGGAAAAAACCGGGGTCGAATATCGTGGCGCTTTCCAACCCGCCAATGATATTCCCGGCACTCTCTACGTCAATGACACCTTCACGCCGTCGTTCGCGAACTGGTCGGACATCAATGATGTGACCCACGGAGTCATGGTAGCCGAATCGGCTCGCCAGCTCGGCTTTTCTGGACCGCTGCTGGGACAGGAGAGTTCTGTCCCGGGCTACGGTCAGGGCCTCCCCGAGTGGGCCTCCAAGGTATCCACCCCCTCGGAAAGCGCCAGGGAAGCCCGCGGCAAGCTCGAGAGTTATGCCGCCGGCCAGGCCTGCTCGCTGCTCGAGAGGTCGACAGAATACCTGAACGGGCTTACCAAACACGGCGTGAAAGATTCTGCCGTGAATATATCTTATGGACTCAACGTTGCTAAAAGCGCCAACTCCCTTTACGATCAGCTAAGTCCCGCGATGCGGGCCGCTCCCGAGGACCGCAACCCGGGTCTTCTGGATTCTCGAGGGCTGCTCGACAACGCGATCCAGGCCTTCGGGCTCGACGAGACCAAGCTGCGTAGCGCCGACCGCGAAGTGCGGGACATCGAGCAAGCCAAGCTTCTCCAGGGGCTTCTTGACGCCTCCGAGGCCGCTTACAGCGGAAGCGCTGTGCAAGCCGATCGAAAGCTCTACAATCAGGCTGTGAAAACGTTCGAGGCGGGCCACAACTCGGTGGTCGTCTCGGCTGGGAACCAGGGTGAAGACATGCATCTCATCAGGGGCTTGGTCCCCACCCAGAAGCTGAGAGAGCCAGGAAACATGACCGAAAACGTCCTGGAGAACAACGATGTGACCCTGGTCGGTTCCACCGAGCACGCCCCGGGCCAGCTTTTCACCCGGCGAGCCGCCTACACCAGCCCCAGCGCGGAGATCGATATCTACGCCCCCGGCTGGCTGGAGTCGTCCAGGCTCGGAGTCAAGGACGTCGAGGGCACGTCCTTCGCGGCCCCTCGGGTTGCCGCCCTGATGGCCGAAATCCATCGTCGTAACCCGGGAATCAGCAGCGTCAAGGCGGAAGGACTGCTTATGCAGCAGCTGAGCCACACCGTGGAGGACCAGAGCGGAGCGTACCCTACCCTGGACCTCGAGCGCACCCAGAGGTTTCTGGCCGACCGGACCTTCTAGGCGATGACTCGGGTCGTCTCTATGGTCCCTTCCTGGACCGAGACTCTTCTCTGGGCCGGGGTAGAGGTGGTCGGTCGGACCCGGTTCTGTCTGCACCCCGAAACCGTGGTGGGAGGGATCCCGATCGTGGGAGGGACCAAGGACTGGAACCTGGACAAGGTCCAGGCGGCCGCGCCCGATCTCGTGGTCCTGGACCAGGAGGAGAACCCCCTCGCCATGGCCGAGGCCGGGCTACCCTACTGGGCCAGCCACGTGCGCGGGATCGGCTCCATGCCCGAGGCGCTTTCCGAGCTCGCTCAGCAGTTGCAGAACAGCCGTTTGGAAGCTCTGGCCCAGCGGTGGCACAAGGTCCTGCAGCGCCCCCGGCAGGTTGAGTTGACCCTCCTGCCGGGGGTGGTGGAGTGGGGCCGGCGGCCCCGGGGAGAGGTGGAGAACGTGGTCTACGTGATCTGGAAGGATCCGTGGATGGCGGTGGGTCCGGAGACTTTCATCGGCTCGGTCCTGGCCCATCTGGGACTCTCTGTTTATCCGTTCGACAAGCCGTACCCCCAGGTCGAGCTCGAGGCCTTCCCCGAGAGCACACTGCTGCTGTTTTCTTCCGAGCCCTACCCGTTCTTACGCAAACGAGAGGGGCTGGACCGGCTGAAGACTCCCTACGCCTTTGTCGACGGAGAGAGCTTCAGCTGGTTCGGAGTCCGCTCGCTGCGCTTCCTGGAGAACGCGCTCAGTCCTGATACTCGTTGAAGATCTTCAGCGCATAGAGGAAAGCGAAGATCGGTCCCTGGCCGTGGTCGGGATAGACCCATATCGGACGCTCGATCACGTCGCTGAAGGGCGAGAGGGAGTTCAGCTGGGTGTGGTCGATCTTGACCGCGTGTTTGATCTTGCCAGGATAGCGGGCGACCATGGTGTCCAGGTTGTTGGGAACCACGACCGAGTCCTTATCCAGGCTAACCATGCTGACGCTGTCGTCGGGAACGCCGCTCAGGTCCAGGTCGGCCCCTTCCAAGGCGGCCTGGAGCGCCGCGGCTCCGTCGCCTCCAGGCAGCATCTGGCCGTTGACCAGAGCCGCTACGCTGTTGGCCGTCGAGATCGGAAGCTCGAGCACTCCAGGATAGGTGCTGCCGTTGCCGCTCTGGCCGACACCGGCCAGGACCAGTTGAGTCGAAACCGTGGTGTTGGGCAAGGCAAACGCCTGAGCGATGTTAACGTGCTGGCCATTCACGGCCACAGCCGGCTGAAGGATCAGCGACGACGCCCGCATAGCAAAGAACTGGCTGTTGAAGACCTCGTCGTAGTCCGCCGTGGTCGTCGCGCCCAGCGAGTAGGTGGCGTAAGACAAGAAGGCGTCGGCGCTCAAGGCGGGCTTGGCCAGATTGACCACCGTGCTCGACTGGATGTTGTAAGGGTTGCCACCCTCCGTGCTGACGTTGTCGAAGAGGTAGTCGTAGGTGACATCGGAAGTGCTGTAGGCGCCCTCTAAGCCTACCGAGTGGGTCAACTGGTAAAACGGGTCCTGAAGCTGAGGGTTGGCCCGCAGATAGGTATTGAACCAGAGCGCGTACGATCCGCCTTCGGAATATCCGGTCGAGAACAGCTTCAGCGCGGGGTCGCCGGGCTGCAGGTCAAAGGTCTCGGTGAGCAGCGGGATGGCTGCGTCGACCATATCGACCGCCGTCTGAGCCGAGACTTCGGGGTACAGGACGTAGGGATGCACGTTCTGCCAGTCCACACCCTGACCGACATAGTCCGGGGTGATCACCACGTAGCCCTGGGAGGCAAAAACCTGGGCGCATAGCTGGGTTTCACCGTGCTGGAAATCCGATCCGACCTGTGCCTTGTTGAAAGTCGTACCGTGGAAATAGACGACGACGCCACGAAGTTCCGATTTGTCGATCCCCTGCGGGATCAGCACGCCGCCCGAAACGGAGAACGTCTGCTCCCCCTGGGGCAGCGGAACCGTGGTGCTGTAGTTCAGGGTCTGAAAGGCCACCCCGGTGACCCCGGCAGCATTGTTCTCGATCGGCTGGGCGTCAAGGTCGAAGTAGCCGGCGTCGGGCTGGCTCTTGATGAAATCGATGTTGGCTACGACTTCAGGGGTGCTCTCGGTCACTCCCAGCGGCTGGCTCAGCGAACCAAACAGGGTCTCGTAGTCGGCCTCGAGCTGAGCTACGGAAAGGCTTTGCGGAACGTCGGTCCCCTGCCGGTTGACCCCGCCGACGACCAGATCGTCGAGATGGTCGCGCGGGACCAGGCGAAGCGCTGTTTCGGGGTCCTCGACCGCGGCCAGATCAGCCAGTTGGCGATCCGTCGGCGGAGTGTTCCCTTGCGGCGAGGCGGTCACCACAAAGTCGTTGCTGCTCCCGCAGCCCGCCATCACCATCGCCACGACGGCGGCGCCCAGCGCCTTCTTCACTCTTCCGTTCATAACCCACACTCCTGGAAAAAACTGACCCGGCTTTCGCGGATTCGAAAGGTTCTCCCCTCTCGAAGCCGAGACCGCCTGACTACGACGCGTCGAACCCGAAAGGAGTTCCCGAGGCCTGGCCCAGGCTACAGCGAGGTGCGACACGAGGTCGCGTCTTTGGGCTCGGCAAGGTCCTCCAGACACCGCGCCACCAGGGCGGTCCATCCGGTCTGGTGGCAGGCGCCCAACCCCTTGCCGGTGTCGGCGTGGAAGTACTCGTGAAACAGCTTGCCCTCGGTCCAGAGCTCTCTGGGTTCCTTTTGTGAAACGTTGGGAACGGCCGGAATAACTCCCCCCTCATCTTCCCGAAACAGGGACACCAGGCGGTTCTCGAGCTCCCGCGCAGCTTCGAGCAGCGTCACCATGTTGCCGCTTCCGGTGGGAAGTTCCAGGGTGAAGCTGTCGCCATAGAAGGCGTAGTAGCGCTTCAGAGCGTCGATCAACAGATAGTTGATGGGGAACCAGATCGGCCCGCGCCAGTTCGAGTTGCCGCCGAACATGCCGGTTTGCGACTCGCCCGGCTCGTAGCGGACTCCGAAGGTCTGCCCGCCGTAGTCGATGCTGAACGGCTCGTCCTCGTGAACCCGGGACAGCGAGCGGATGCCGAAGGGCGAAAGGAACTCGTCCTCGTCGAACATCCGCTCGAGCAGCGCTCGGAAACGAGCCTCGGGGACCAGCGACAGCAGCATGCGGTTGCCGTCCTCGCTGAACTGGAAATGCCGGCCCAGGTCGGGGTCTTCTTTCAGGAACCAGCTCATCCGCTTTTCGAACCCGTCCATCCGGCCGATCTGCTCGCGGTCCAGAATTTCGACCGCGATCATCGGCAGCAGGCCGACCAGCGAGCGGATCCGCATGGGGATATGCGGCCCGTTGTGAGGCAGCACGAAGTCGTAGTAGAAGCGGTCCTCGTCGTGCCAGAGTCCGTTACCGCAGTCCGAATTCACCGAGTTCGAAATGGCCACGAAGTGCTCGAAGAACTTCGAGGCGATGTCCTGATACGACTCGTTTTCGCTGGCCAGTTCGAACGCCATCTGCAGCATGCGAAGGCCGAAGAACCCCATCCAGGCCGTGGCGTCGGCCTGTTTCAGTTCGCCGATCGAACGGGGGAAGCGGCTGCGGTCGAAAGCCCCGATATTATCCAGTCCCAGGAAGCCGCCGGTGAACACATTGTCGCCGTCGGCATCGGTGCGGTTGACCCACCAGGTGAAGTTCAGCAAGAGCTTGTGAAAGGCGCGCTCCAGGAAGGCTCGGTCGGTGCCCCCGGTGGCTCGATAGACGCGCAGGCAGGCCCAGGCGTGGACCGGCGGGTTGACGTCCGAGAAGTTGAACTCGTAGGCCGGTAGCTGCCCGTTCGGGTGCATGTACCACTCGCGCAGCATCAGCAGAAGCTGCTCCTTGGCCAGGTGCGGGTCGACGGTGGCGACCGGGTAGGCGTGAAAGGCCAGGTCCCAAGCCGCGTACCAGGGGTACTCCCAGGTGTCCGGCATCAGGATGATGTCGCGGTTGTACAGATTGCCCGCCCAGTTCAGGTTACGCCCACGATAGCGCGGTTCGGGCGGAGCGGGCTGCGTCGGATCGCCGTCCAGCCACGGCTGCACGGCGTAGAAGTAAAACTGCTTCGACCAGAGCAGACCGGCATAGGCCTGTCGCCAGATCTCGCGGTCCTCGGGCGCCAAACCGGGGTCCAGGGCCTGATAGAACAGGTCGGCCTCCTGGCGGCGCTTTTTCAGGGTGGCGTCAAAACTGCCGAACGGCTTCTCGCCGGCGCTCGCCCCCGCGCCCAGGACGAAGTCGAAGCTAACCGAGCCGCCCGCGGGAACCTCGAGTCGGTAGAGGACAGCGGCCTTGGTCCCCCGCCGCTGTGGATTGACGGCCTCCGGTTGGTCCTCGACCAGGTAGCGATGGAAGGCGTTCTTGACGTAAGGCGTCTCGTTGGCTGCCCCGTACAGCCCTTCGAGATCGGTCTCGTTCTCGGTGAACAGCACTTCCTCGGTGGCCTGCCGCCAGGCGAAGAACATCTCGCCCAGTTCGTCGTGCTCGAGTTCCAGGCTCTGCCCGTCGACGAACCCTAGCTCGGGTCGGGGGCCGTAGTCCTCGCCCTCACGCCCCCACTTCCAGACGTTGCGATACCAGATCTGGGCCAGCAGACAGAGCGGAGCGGCCTCTGAGCCGCGGTTGCTGACGGTGTAGCGGATCAGCGTGGTGTCGGGATCGCCCTTGGCGTACTCGACGTCGAGGTCGAAGAAAGCGCCGTCGTCGAAGAGATCGGTGTCGGTGATCTCGTACTCGTCGTCGTCACGACCGAGTTCAGAGTTGACCTGGCGCAGTTCGCTGTACGGGAAAGCCGCATGAGGGTAGCGATAGCGCGCCTTGCAGTACGAGTGAGTGGGAGTGGCGTCGAGGAAGTAGTAGACCTCCTTGACGTCTTCGCCGTGGTTCCCTTCGGGCCCGGTCAGGCCAAACAGGCGCTCTTTGAGGTGGTCGTCGCGACCGTTCCACAGAGCGGGCGCCAGAGCGACGCGGCACTGGCGGTCGCACCAGCCCAGCAGGCCGTCTTCGCCCCAGCGGTAGACCCGGCTGCGCGAGGTCTCGTAACCAAAGGAGCCCCAACTGTTGCCGCCTTTCGAGTAGTCCTCGCGAACGGTGGCCCACTGACGAACCGGAAGGTAGGTACCCCACCGTTTCCAGTTTTTGGACCGGCTCTCATCTTCGGCCAGGCGCTTTCCTTCGGCGGTGTGTTTGGCTTTCATAACGACCCACGCTCCCTTCGAGCGACCTTTTTCCACCTCGGGAGGAACTCCTTGACCCGATCTCTCCGCTGCGCCTCCAACCCCCTCCGGCCTCCAATCTCCTTCTATCTTTCATCCGGCCTCCGGTCCCCCGCCGACAGGAGCCAGAAGCAGGCCTTGAGAAATTTTCTCGATGAAACGTCTCACGCTACTTCTCTCGCTTTTCCTGAGCCTGCCCGGCCTGGCTCAGAACCTCTCTCCTGGTCCCAACCAGCAGACCAACCAGAGCCGCCCCACCATCAGTGCGACCTTCGACCGCGACGTGGGTCGAGCCCGTATCTGGATCGACGGCACCGAGTTCACCAACGCGGCCGACCACCGAGGTCGCACCGTCTCCCTGGTGCCGCCCTACAACCTCGACTACGGCACCCACCGGGTGCAGGTTCGCACAGGGTACGGAGCTACCGCCGACTGGAACTTCCAGATCGTGAACCGCCCCAGCGGAAGCTGGAACAATAACGGTAACTGGAACAACAACGGGAACCGCCCGAACAACGGGAATAACGGCAACTGGAATAACGGCAACCAGGGTTGGAACGGCGGCGCCGTGACCGAGGTGTTACAGTACGGCCCTACTCCCGGCTCGGTCGTTACGGTGACCCGCCCGCCGATCAGCGCCGTGTTCAACGGCGACGTGCGTAACATCCGCATGACCGTCGACGGGGTAGATGTTACCGGCGGGGCCAGAGTCCGCGGCGGTCGTATCAACTGGACGCCGAACTACGACCTGGACCAGGGGCAGCACAACTGCATCGTGACCGCGACGGCCCGCAACGGACAGGCCGTGCGCGGCGACTGGAACTTCGTCATCCGCTCCTGGTAAGGAACGACGTCCCTTCGGGCCTCCTAACGAGCCCTGGCCGGAACCGGAATCCGCTCGATCAGAGTGGCCGGCGGCTGGGGCTCGTTGCTGTCATAAGGGGTAGGAATAGGACGGCCCCAGTTCTCGATGACCAGGCTTCCATCGTCGTTGAGTTCGACCACGGTGTGGCCAAAGTAGCCTTTGCCGTCCGGTCCGAACGGACTGCTGGGGTTGGTGCCCGAATTGCCGGCGATCACCTGCAGCACGCCGTTCTCGGTGCGGCGGCAGTCCCACAGATGAAAGTGAGCGGTCAGGAAAGCGCGGAACTTGCCCGATTCGGCCATCATCTTGTCTAGCTGCACCTCTTCGCCGTCCCGGATCATGCTGCCCGGGACACCCGGGCGGGTCACCGGCTTATGCCCCAGCAAAAAGATGTGCCGAATCGAATCGTCCGCCTCGGCTTCTTTCAGTTTTTCCGCGATCCAGACCAGCGGGACATCGCCGATAGTGGTGTCGTCGATGAACGTGTCGGTGTTGATACACAAGAACAGCACGTCGCCCTCGCGAACGGTAAAACTCAGCCTATCCTGATCCTGGGTCAGGCCGTCGGGATTGTCGCCCTTCGTGGTCGGTCCATCGCTCCAGCGCAGATAGCGGTCCAGCACCTGGTTCCACACCGGCAGAGTGTCCCGGTTCGGGTAGTCGGTCCAGACTTTCGTGACCGGGTCCTGGGTGGACTTGAGCACCTCGTGGTTGCCGACCACCGGCACCATCACCGTCGTCGACTTCGCCAGGTCCGTGGTCTCGTAGAGGTCGATCCAGGCCTGCAACTGCTCCCGCAGCACCTCTCCCCCGGCCGCGTAGTTGGTCACCATATCGCCGATGAAAAAGAAGTAGGACGGCGGATTCAGGTTCAGGTCCGCGCAGCTCTGCAGAAACTGCTGCCGGTTGGCCGTGCTGGGGTTGTCCGGCGTCTGCTCGGTGAATCCCACGCGGTTGCAACCAACAAAGGCAAAACGCAGGTGAGGCTTCGGCGCCTCGGCTAGAGCGGGGAAGGTCAGAGCAGCGGCCACGGTGGCGGTTAGGAGCAGTTTCTTCAGCACGCCCGCCCGTTCGCGCCCAGCGGGCGGAACCTCCTTGAAGGTCGCTTTCCGTGGTAAAACCGAGTTTGCCGCAAAGGACAATTCTACTACCAGGCTAAGAAGGACGGTTCGGGGGGGGCGACCGGGCGTGCAGCGCGCACTTTCCTAGCCGTTCTCCGAACCATCCCGTTGGAGGTTCTATGGATCGAACACAAGGTTCGGTGCGGGGTGGCGGTCTTTTCCGTCGCCTTGCCCTGGCTCTTTTTCCTTATTTCTGATCACCGGCTGCGGGAGCAGCCAGGATGACTATGTTTTCACCGGCACGGCAGCCCCGCCAACAGGGACGGGCAGCATGGTGTTCAACTTCGTGCGAGCCCAGGCGGCTCTCGAGGTCCCGTCGGACACCGTGCGGCTGCGCTTCCGGTTCTACGCCGTGGCTGACGGAGGCGGCGCTCTGCTCGACGAAGAGGTGCGGGAGTTCGCCTCGCAGATCGTGATCGACCCGGTCAACACGGCGACCCGCTCGGTCGTGGTGACCGCTCTGGCCGCCGACGGCACGCCCCTGCTTCAAGCGACCGCCAACGCCAGCGTTCCAGCAGGCGGTCGAACGGTGGTCGATTTCGCCTCGGCCAGCGAAACCCCGGTCCGCGTCACGGCCCTGACTGTGCGACCGTCGACGTCCCAGATCGAGGTCGGAGAGACCCAGCAGTTCGCGGCGACAGCAACCTACTCTACGGGCGATACCGCTCCTCTGGCCGCTCTGACCTGGAGCAGCAGCAGCCCGACCGTGGCTACTATCTCGTCGAGTGGACTGGCGACCGGACTGGCCGACGGCGTGACCACCATCAGCGCCAGCGTCGGCGCGGTCAGCGGCAGCGCAAGCCTGGAAGTCGGCGGAGGTCCCGTCCTGAGCAGCCTGCTCGTCGCACCCGACGGAGAGTCGATGCTGGTCGGTGGTCTCAAAGGGTTCAGCGCCAGCGGTCTCGACCAGAACGGCGATCCGTTCTCGCTACAGAACACCACCGTGACCTGGTCCACCAGTCCCCAACTTAGCCTCAACAGCGCGGCCGACGCCACCGCCGTGGTGCGAGCCGAGACGGTCGGCAACGCCACCGTGACCGCCAGCGTCGGCGCCCTGAACGGCTCGGCCTCGGTGACCGTGCTCGATAGCACCTTTGACGGCATCGTCTCCGTCGCTCCCTCCAGCCCCGTTGCGCTGCAGATCAACGGCACCTCGGATCAAGCCGTGGCGACCCTGGTCGTCACGGGATCGTTCAGCGACGCCCCTGACCGGCCTCTGACCAACGCGGACGGTTTGAACTACCTGATCAGCGGCGGCCTCGGGGTGGTGAACGTCTCGTCTGACGGCGTGGTGACGGCGCTGGCCGTGGGCGAAACCGAAATCACGGTTTCGGCGGGTAGCTTCAGCCAGACCGTGGCGGTCAACGTGAGCAACGCGGGCGGCAACCAACCTCCCGTCATCACCCTCCCTGAAAGCGTGATGGAGTCCTACCTGATCGCGGGCGCGGGCTACGCCACCGTCTATGGAACGACGGTCAGCGACGACCAGGCGAACCTGAACGGCGGTACGCTCAACGTCAGCAGCGATACCGTCCTTACCCTGCGGGTTCCTTCGACGGCGATCGGGACGGTCACGGGCAACCTGACCAACTCCTTGTCCATCGCCCTGAACTCTAACGCTACTCCCCAGGCGATCGCTAATCTCCTCGACTCGCTGGTCCTCACCACGCCGGGGAACGCCGTTACCGAGGAAGGCAGCCTGAGGCTCTCCCTTAGCGACGGACGAGGCGGAACGGCCGAGGCCCAGCGCGACTTCATCGTGATCGACGGGGACACTCAGTACCTGACCGTGAATCGGGACGCCGAAAGAAGTTCGATGAACTTCTGGTCCATCGGCGAGGCGCTGGGCAACGTGACCCAGGCCGGCGCGGTGGTCTCACTGGCGCCGGGCGACTACTCGAGCGAGGGCACCATCGCTATCGGAAACCAGACTCAGCTCTTCGCTCTGCAGCTGAGAGGCCCGCGCAGCCGAGTTCCTTCGGGGGCACTGCCGGCGGGAACGACCTTCCCGGCCTTCACCGGGGTCGATGCAACGCTGAACAGCATCGCCATCGACAACAGCAACGTTACCGTCACCGGTGTGGTGGTGTCTCGAGCCGGAGGGGTCGGCATCCTGGCATCCGACGATTCCAGCAACACCACGGTTCGCAACAGTCGCATCGTGGGCGTCGCTTATTCAGGCCAGGGGGTTCTGCAGGGCGGCGAGCTCAGTGGTTCCCACACGGGCTTCGCGCTGGTCGGCAACACTATCACCGGGTGGAATGAGGGCGTTCGCCTGCGTTCGGTCTTCGGACAGTTCAGCGATATCGTGGTCTCGTTCAACGTGTTCGAGGATAACGCCAACGTCGGCCTGGCCATCAACCGACCCCTCGGGGCGACGGTGCTCTTCAACAGCTTCGTCAACGGTTCGGTGTTCCATTTCACTCCGGGACTCGAGGTGGGAGACAGTCTGACGACCTTCAACAACGACTTCCTGGGGACCGGGTCAGTCACCCTGTTCTCGGGTACCTCTCAGATCCTCGATGTCACGGAGAACTTCTGGGGGGGCCGGGACCCCGCCGGTTACGTCGGTGTCATCGGTTCTGGAACAGTGGACTACGACCCGGTCAGTACCGGCGCGAACACCAACTACCCGCCCGCTCCCTAAAACCGGGAGGAGACGCCTGAAACGGCGTCATCTCTCCGCAAGTGAACGAAAAAGAGGCCTGGTCGTGCGACCAGGCCTCTCTTTCGTTTCCGGACTCGAGCCTACTTGGCCGAGAACGACTCGAGTTTGTACTCGATTTCGGGGGCAGGCTTGTCGCCACCGGCGCCTTTGAGGTAGTGGTCGAACCACTGCATCATGCGCAGGTTGTAGTCGTAGCGGGCGGCCGCCTTGCGGTTGCCGTGCCCTTCGCCGGGATACAGCACCAGGCGAACCGGGGTCTGTCCCAGCACCTTCATGAAACGGAACAGCTCCATCGACTGGGTGGGATGAACGCGGGGGTCATCCTTGCCGTGCATGATCAAGAGCGGGGTCTTGGCCTGCTGCACGTAGCGGATAGGGCTACGTTCGGCAAAGAAGTCGAAGTTGTCCCAGGGACGCTTGCGGGCGTGCACCAGATACTCTTCATCGGGGATGTCGGTAGTGCCGACCTTGCTGACCTTGTCCGAGATGCCAACGAACATGACGCCGGCGGCGAAACGGTCCGAGAACTTGGTGGAGCACCAGGCCGTGGCGTAGCCGCCGTAGCTGCCGCCGGTCACGCCGACTTTCGCCTTGTCGGCGATCCCCTGGGCGACCAGATAGTCGACCGCGTCGATCAGGTCGTCGAACTCTTTGCCGGCAGGGTCGCCCTGCGAGGTCTTGGCGTAAGCCACGCCGCGTCCGGTCGAACCGCGATAGTTGGGATAGAAGACAGCGTAGCCCTGGGCCGCAGCCACCTGGCCGGGGTTGGAGTAGCCGGTGCTCCAGCCGTCGTCGACGTGCGACTCGGGGCCGCCGTGCACCGCCATGATCAGCGGAGCCGGTCCCTCGACCGTGCCGGGCAGCGGATGAACCAGGATCCCTTCCAGACGCAGACCGTCGCGGGCAGGGTGAGAGATCACCTCTTGCTTGGCCAGGTCCTTGGAGGCGAGCCAGGGGTTGGAGTTCGTGATGCGAGCGCCGTTGACGAACAGTTCGCGCGGGTGCTTCCAGCTATCGGCGCCGACCACGACCGTGCCGTTGTCGGCGATGTCGACTTCCAGGTAGTTAAGTTCGGGGTTGCTGGGAGCGACCTCTTTGCCACCACCCACGTTGAAGTTGTACAGCTTCGAATCGGCGCCGACGCTGACCGCGCCCAGGATCTGTCCGTTAGACTTCCAGGCGAAGTCGTCGACCCGACCTTCGAAGCCGGCGATCAGGTCCTTGCCCGAGCCGGTCTGCGAGTCGGCGAGGAAAAAGCCGCTCTCGTCGGGGTCGTGAGCGTCGATCCCGGCGGTGTAGGCGACATAGCGGCCGTCCGGGCTCCACTCGGAGTGGCCCAGCTTTCCGGGGTTGTTCATCGAAGCCAGCACCTGCCCAGCGGGGCTGACGACGTGCAAGCGACGGTAGACCAGGCTGGCGTCCACTCCGGGGTTGGGAGCGGTGGCCACCAGCAGGCGGTCGTCGCCGGCTTTGGGGCTCCACTGCACTTCGGAGAGGTGACCTTCCAGCTTGACCGGCTCCAGCGCCTTGGTGTCGGCGTCGAGCGAGGTGACGAAGAGGTGCGAGGAGAGCCAGTCTTCCTCGAACACTTCCTGGTCGAAGCCCAGTTTCTGGCGCTTCTCGACGGCGGCCGGGGTCTTGTCGCGAGCGATGAACGCCACCCGTTTCCCGTCGGGAGCGAGGCTGTACGACGAGATATCTTCGGAGAAGCTCAGGCGCTTGACCGCTTCACCGCCGTTGACAGGCAGGAAGTAGAGGCCCGTTTTCTTGTCGTCCTTGCGCTTGGTCAGGAACGCCACGGCGCGAGAGTCGGGCGTCCAGTGAACACCTCGAAGCTTGTCGTCGCCGGTGATGAAGACGCGGTCGGTCTTCGTCTGCAGGTCGTAGATGTGCAGTTCGGGGTCGGAGGGGCCGTTTTTGAAGTCGGCGTCGTTAGGGTCGCGCGGCAGCGAGGCCAGGTAGGCGATGTAGCGGCCGTCGGGCGAGATCTGAGCCCCGCCCACCGACTTCAGCCTGGCCACGTCCAGCGGCGTCAACCCGTCGGCGAAGCCCGCCGAAAGGCAGCCCATAAAGAGCATGAGGGTAAAAAAGAGATGTCGATGGAATCGCATGAGGTGGCCGCCCTTCTCGAAGAAGGGCCAAAATCTTGCCCCTGGGAGCAGCTAGAATCTCCCTCAAGCTCTGTCGGGACGCGTTCTTTCCTCTCGGCCCGCCCCTCAGGGCTCCCCTCCTCCGCCCCGGTTCTAGCCAGTCAGCATGCGATAGCCGACACCAGGTTCGGTCAACAGCAAGCGGCGCCCGCTGCCCCCCGTCTCGAGCTTTTTGCGCAGGTTCGAGATGTTGACGCGCAGCACCCCGATATCTTCGGCGTAGCCGTTGCCCCAGACCGACCTCAGGAGATGAACGTGGGTCAGCACTCTGCCCGGATTCTGCACGAACACCTTGAGCAGGTCGTACTCGGTCGGAGTCAGATTGATCGCCTCTCCCGCCACCGCCACGGCGCGCGTTTCCAGGTTGACCAGAAGGTCGCCGCTGGTAAAGGTCTCGTTGGCCGTTTCGCGCACCGCCCGTCGCAGCGCCGAACGCAGGCGGGCCAGCAGTTCCGCCGAACCGAACGGTTTGCTCAGATAGTCGTCCGCCCCGGCGTCGAGCGCGGCCACGATATCGACCTCTTCGTTCTGCACGCTGAGCATGACCACGGGGACTTTGCTCCACTCTCGCATGACCTGGAGCACCTCGACCCCGGTCATATCCGGCAGCCTCAGGTCCAGCAGCACCAGGTCGGGATGTTTCTTTTTCATCGCCTCCAGCGCTTCGCCGCCGGTGCCGGCCTCGAACAGGGTGAACCCCGCTCCTTCCAGCAGATTTCGCAAGAAGCGGCGCACCGCGACCTCGTCGTCGACCACCAGGATACGGTGGGTCTCGTTATGGGACATCGTGAGCCTCCAGGGGAAGTGTAAAACGGAAAACAGCGCCGCCCCCAGAGCGGGGTGCGGCTTGAATGCGGCCGCCGTGGGCCTCGACCAGTCCGCGGCAGATCGACAGCCCCAGCCCCACCCCGGGGGTGCTGTCGTCGGGACCGCGTTCGAACTTTTCAAACAGGCGCTCGGGATCGGCACTGCCCAGCCCACGCCCACGATCCCGAACTTCCAGCCCGAGCCACTCGCCTTCCGTGCTGGCAACGACCGTGATCGGGGTACCCGGCTCGGAGTAGGCTAGAGCGTTCTCCAGCAGGTTGGTCAACACCTGAGCGATGAGCACGAAGTCCATAGCCACCAGGGGCAAGTCGGCCGGAACCTCGACCTCGAGCGGGCGCCCCTCCAACCTGTAGCTCAGCGACCCCAGGGTATGGCTGACCAGGTCCTCGACATCGCAGGGCAACCGTTTCAGCGTCAGGTGGCCGGTGTCCAGTCGGGTCTTCTGCAGCAGGTTGCCGACCAGGCGGTTCAGGCGGTCGGTCTCGGAAAGCGCGTTGCCGATCACCGCTTGACGACGCTCGTCGTCGAGCAGGCTGGGCTTCTCTTGCAGCGTGGTCAAGGCCCCCTGGATAGAAACCAGCGGGATCCGCAGGTCGTGGGAGACCGAGTTCATCAGGGCGGTATGCAGCTTTTCCGAGGCCTGCAGAAGCTTGGCCTCCTGAGCCGCCTCGCTCAGGCTGCGACGCTCTAGCGCCGCAGAGACCTGGTTCAGGATCGCCTCTAACAGGTCTTCCCGGCGACGTGCGCCCAGGGCCACGGGGTCGACCAGGCCGGCCACGCCCAGCACCAGGCTGGGGCCGCGCAATGGGTGCCACTGATAAGCCGAGCCGGGCAGTGTGTCGGTGCCCCGTCCGGTCGCGCTGGAACTGCGGAAAGCGCGATCGGCGACGGCGGTCTCTCGCTCGTCGAGAGCGACCCCGTTGCCGAGAGCCGGCTCTAACCTACCCTCGCCGGCAACGGTGAGCAGCACAGCAGCGCCAAAGGTCTTCCTGAGATGGGTCAAAGCGACCTCGGCCAGCGCGCTGCGACTTTCCGCCTGGGCCAGGTCGCGACTCAGCGCCAGCAAGGTCAAAGCGTCGGCTTCCCTGAGCCGGGCCGAGCGGGACTGCTCTTTGACCCGGGCGGTCAAGCGACTGACCAGCAGACCGTTGAGCAGCAGCCCGAAAAAGGCCAGCCAGTAGGACGGTTCGCGCACGCCCAGGGTGTAGCGCGGCTGCACGAAGAAGAAGTTCAGAGCCAGCACCGAGAGCAGGGAAGCCAGGTTGGAGGGGCCGGTGCCGTACAGGTAGGCGCTGCCCACGACGGCGGCCAGGTAAAGCATGACCTGAACCGTGGGGTTGACCAGTTCGGTCAAAGGCATGCCCAACACGGTTGCCAGCGCCACCATAGCCGTCGCCATCAGATAAGGGCCGGGCGCCAGAGGCGAGCGCGGCCGCGCTACCGGTTCGAGTTCGCCGACTTCGTCGTCGCCGGCCAGAACCAGCACGTCCACGCCCCGAGCGCCGTGCAGCACGGAGTCGGCCAGTGAAGGTCGGAGCCAGACGTGAAAAGGGGTTCGTTGCGGGGTCCGGCCGGTGACCACCTTGGTCACGTTCTTGGCGGCCGCCGTTTCCAGCACCTGATCCACCAGCGAATGCGAGGTGTGGGTCACCACCTCGGCGCCCAGCCTTTGGGCCAACTGCAGATGGCGGTCGACCCTCTCGTGGGCGGCCGGCTCGAGGCTTCCGGTGTCGACATGCAGGGCGACCCAGGTGGCCGACATGGCGTCGGCCAGCCGTTTGGTGGCGCGGACCAGGCGCTCGCTGTACGGACTGGGGCCGACGCAAACCAGCAGCCGCTCCCCGGCTGGCCAGGGGCCGGCCAGAGAGTTCTGGCGCAGATGGTCGCGGGCGTCTTCATCGACGTGATGCGCTGCTTTGCGCATGGCCAATTCGCGCAACGCCAGGAGGTGGGTCTTCTTGAAAAACCCCTGGCGGGCTCGCTGGGCCTGCTCGGGACGGTAGATCTTGCCCGCGTCCAGGCGGTCCAGGAGGGCGTCGGGAGGCAGGTCGATCAGCACGATCTCCTCGGCCTCTTCCAACACGTTGTCGGGCACGATTTCGGCCACCGGCGCGCCGGTCACCGTGGTCACCACCTCGGCCACGCTTTCCAGGTGCTGCACGTTGAGGGTGGTGTGCACCTCGATGCCGGCTTCCAGCAGTTCGATCACGTCGCCCCAGCGTTTGGGATGGCGCCCGTCGCCCACGTTGCTGTGGGCCAGTTCGTCGACCAGCAGGACGGCGGGACGCCGCTCGAGGGCGGCATCGAGATCGAACTCGGTGACGCTGCGGTCGCGGTAGGCGACGGTCTTGCGGGGCAGCAGCGGCAGACCCTCGAGCATCGCCTCGGTCTGTTGGCGCCCGTGGGTTTCGACCAGGCCGACCACCACATCGCGCCCTTCGGCCCTCAGGCCTCGAGCCGCCGCAAGCATAGCGTAGGTCTTCCCCGTGCCTGCCGCATAGCCCAGATAGACACGCAGCAGCCCACGCCCCTTGCGCTCGCGCTGGATCTGTTCGATGTAGCCTTCGGGACTGGGCCGCAAGGTAAAGCTCACTTTCGATAGCTTATCTCATGAACGGTCCAAAATCGCCTTCCTTAATCTTTTCTGAATCCGCTCCGGCCGGCTCTTTACCCGCTCTACATCTTCCGGGCGCTAGCCTTGAAGGCAAGGGTGGTTCGCCCTCCGGCTCGGCCCGGGTCAGGGCCTCTACCTAACGAAAGGACAAAGGAAATTATGGGATTCGAAATTGCCGGATTCTTACTGCTGGCCCTGTTCGTGGCCGCCACTGTCGGACTTTGCGAGCTCTGCGAGCGTATCGCAGGCGCTCTGGAAACGCGACGGTCCCGCTGACATGGGGACTCTCGCCGCCGTACTGGCCGTCATACTCACCTTGTATTCCGGATACGTCGTACTGTTTCCGGAACGATTCAACTAATCTCAGTAAAGGTTCTCTGTTGTGTTCGAAATCTTCCTAACGCTTCTGGCACTCGCCGTGGCGGCTCCGCCCCTGGGCTGGTGGCTGCATCGAGTGCTCGAAGCTCCCTGCTCCCCCACCGGGGTCGAAGCCAAGATCTATCGCTTGCTGGGCGTCGAACCCGGCGAAAGCATGCCCTGGAAGCGCTACGCTCAGGCTGTTTTACTTTTCAATCTTTTCGGCTACCTGACCGTCTATCTGCTGCAGCGCGTGCAAGCCGTGCTGCCACTGAACCCGGCAAAAATCGCTGCCGTTCCCGCCGACCTGGCCTTCAACACGGCAACGTCGTTCGTCAGCAACACCAACTGGCAGGCTTACTCTGGCGAGACCGGACTGAGCTACCTGACCCAGATGGTCGGCCTGACCTCGCAGAACTTCTTATCGGCAGCAACGGGTATCGTGGTGCTGGCCGCTCTTTGCCGAGGTCTTGCCAGCAAGGGAGAAGGCCGACTGGGCAACGCCTGGGTCGACCTGTTCCGTTCCACCGTTTTCTATCTGCTACCGCTGGCCGTCGTGATGACGCTGCTTCTGGTAGGTCAGGGTGTGGTCCAGACGCTGTCGGCCCCCACCACCGTCACCACGATGGCTGGCGAATCGGTGACCATCCCGCTGGGACCGGGCGCCTCGCAGATCGCTATCAAACAGTTGGGCACCAACGGAGGCGGATTCTACGGCGTCAACTCGGCCCATCCGCTGGAAAACCCCACTCCGTTCTCCAACTTTCTGCAGTGCTGGGCGATCCTGGCCCTGCCCGTAGCGATGGCGTTCACCTACGCACGGTACGTGGGGAAACTGAGCCACGGGCTGGCGGCGCTTGCCGTGATGTCGGTCATCTTCTTCCCCTGCCTGGGCCTGGCCGTCTGGTCCGAAGCCCAACCCGCCCCGGCCTTCGCCGGACTTCCGATCGATTCCTCAGCGGGCAATATGGAGGGCAAAGAGGTCCGTTTCGGGACCGACGCGTCGGCGCTCTGGGCCGTGATCACCACGGCTGCCTCGAACGGTTCGGTCAACTCCATGCACGACTCGTTCAACCCGCTGGGAGGGATGAGCGCGCTTTTTCTGATGCTGACCGGCGAAGTCGTCTTCGGCGGGGTGGGCTGCGGCCTGTACGGCCTGCTGCTCTTCATGCTGGTCGCGGTGTTCGTGGCCGGTCAACTGGTCGGGCGCTCGCCGGAGTTCCTGGGCAAGAAGATCGAAGCGGCCGAGATCAAGCTTTGCGCGATCGCCATTCTAGTACCATGTGCCGCTGTGCTGCTATCTACCGCCGCCGCCTGCTGGACCGGAGAGTTTGGCAAGGCGGTGCAGGATCCCTTACCGCACGGCTTCAGCGAACTTCTCTACAACACGGCTTCGATGGGCAACAACAACGGCAGCGCCTTTGGCGGCTTCGGCGCCAATCGACCGTTCTTCAACCTGGTTGGAGGGCTGGTCATGCTGATGAGTCGCTTCTGGATCCTGGTGCCGGTGCTGGCGCTAGCCGGATGTATGGCCCGCAAATCTCCCAAAGAGGCGACCAAAGGCACCTTGCCTACCGATAGCGCCCTGTTCGTGGTGTTCACCGCGGGCGTGGTCGTGCTGGTCGGCGCGCTCTCTTTCCTACCCGCTCTGGCGCTCGGCCCTATCGCCGAGTTCCTGAACTAGAGGCCCGCTATGGAAAAACAAGATATCTACAAAGGCGCCGTCCGCTCGGCGTTTGGCAAACTCGACCCCCGGGTGCTGGTCAAGAACCCCGTGATGTTCATCGTCGAAGTCGGCAGCGCTTACACGCTGCTGGCGACTGGCGTGGCTCTGTCCGATGGGCGCTACCCTGAAGCGATGTTCAACGGCGCGGTCAGCGCCTGGCTGTGGTTCACCGTGCTGTTCGGCAACTTCGCCGAAGCGCTGGCCGAGGGGCGCGGAAAGGCTCAGGCCGACTCGCTGAAAGCCGCGCGCTCCGACACTCTGGCGTGCGTGGTCGCAACGCCGGCGGACACGGAGAACGTGACCGAACGTCCCTCGTCCCAGCTTCGTAAAGGCGACCTGGTCCTGGTCAAAGCTGGTGAACTGGTCCCCGCCGACGGAGAGGTCGTTCGCGGCGTCGCCTCGGTCGATGAAAGCGCCATTACTGGCGAATCCGCGCCGGTGATCCGGGAGTCGGGTGGAGACCGGAGCGGGATGACGGGAGGCACCCGCGTGCTTTCTGACTGGCTGGTGCTCCGAGTTAGCGCCGACCCCGGTCAAGGGTTCGTCGACCGTATGATCAACCTGATCGAAGGCGCCAAACGGCAGAAAACGCCCAACGAGATCGCTCTGACCATCCTTCTGGCCGGCTTCTCGGTCATCTTCCTGCTGGTCTGCTTGTCGCTGGCGCCGTTCGCAGAAGCGGCCGCGCCGGGCAAGGCGCTGGTCAGCGCCACCGTCCTGGTCGCTCTGCTGGTCTGCCTGATCCCGACTACCATTGGCGGTCTGTTGAGCGCCATCGGTATCGCTGGCATGGACCGCCTGATCCAGCGCAATGTGATCGCAACGTCCGGAAAAGCCGTCGAAGCCGCCGGCGATGTCGACGTGCTGCTGCTGGACAAAACCGGCACCATCACCTACGGCAACCGTCGCGCGGTCTCGTTTCATCCCGCCAATGGGGTTAGCGAGGTCGACCTGGCTCGGGCCGCTCGCCTGTCCTCGCTGGCCGACGAGACCCCGGAAGGGAAGAGTATCGTCACCCTGGCCGACAGCCGCTTCCCCGCCCTGCTCGAGCAGGCCGTGGGCGACGATGCGACCTTCATCGCCTTCTCGGCCGAGACCCGCATGAGCGGTCTCGACTGGCAGGGCTCGGCTATCCGCAAGGGGGCCAAGGACGCTGTCGAGCGCTACCTCAAAGAATCCGGCAACAGCACGGTCCCGCCCGAACTGATGGCCGAAAACGACACCGTCGCGCGAGCCGGCGGGACCCCCCTCTGGGTGGTCAAAGACGGCCGCGCTATCGGCGTGATCTATCTCAAAGACGTGGTCAAACAGGGCATCCGGGAGCGCTTTTCTCAGCTGCGCAAGATGGGCATCGAGACGGTGATGATCACCGGCGACAACCCCGTCACCGCCGCCGCCATCGCGGCCGAAGCCGGGGTGGACGACTTCCTGGCTGAAGCCACCCCAGAGATGAAGCTGGCCCGAATTCGCGAGTACCAGCAGGCCGGGAAACTGGTCGCCATGACCGGGGACGGAACTAACGATGCTCCGGCGCTGGCTCAGGCCGACGTGGCCGTGGCGATGAACAGCGGAACCCAGCCTGCTAAAGAGGCGGCCAATATGGTCGACCTGGATTCGAACCCTACCAAGCTGATCGAGATCGTCGAGGTGGGAAAACAGTTGCTGATGACTCGCGGCGCCCTGACCACGTTCTCCATCGCTAACGACGTGGCCAAGTACTTCGCCATCATCCCCGCCGCGTTCACTCCCATCTATCCCGGGCTCTCAAAGCTCAACGTGATGGGTCTGGCCACACCGCAAAGCGCGATCATGTCGGCGGTGATCTTCAACGCTCTGATCATCGTGTTCCTCATCCCGCTCGCGCTCAAGGGCGTGGCGTATCGGGCGGTGAGCGCCGACCGGCTGCTGCGGGATAACCTGCTGATTTACGGACTGGGCGGCCTGCTCACCCCGTTTGTCGGAATCAAGATCATCGACCTCATTCTGGTCGCCTTAGGAGTCGCGTGAACGCTATGAACACCAACAACACTCAACCCGGGTCTCTCCTGGAAACGGCGATCCGATGTTTTGTGGCGCTCACCCTGCTGACCGGCGTGGTCTATCCCCTGGCCATGACCGGCGCCTCTCAGCTTCTGATGCCGGCTGCTGCCAACGGAAGCCTTCTGGGGGCAGCGGACAAACCGACAGGCAGCGAGCTAGTCGGTCAGTCGTTCGACCAACCGGGACAGTTCTGGGGCCGTCTCTCGCAAACCGCAGAGAAGCCCTACAACTCGGCTGCCTCCGGCGCGAGCAACCTGGGCACCAGCAACCCGGCTCTGGCCGACAACGCCAGGGCGCGGCTCGAAGCGCTGAACCTGGGATCGACCCCGGTCCCGGTCGATCTGGTGACCTCGTCAGGCAGCGGTCTGGATCCCCATATCAGCCCCGAAGCGGCCCGGGTCCAGATCCCTCGGGTAGCATCAGCCAGCAAAAAGTCGCCTCAGGCGCTCGAAGAACTGGTTACCCGCCTGACCGAGGCTCCTACCTTCGGCGTCCTGGGTCGACCCAGGGTCAACGTCGTCGAGCTGAACCTCGAACTGGCCAAACTCCCCTAATCCTCTCCATACTCTTCAAAGGAAAACGATGATGAAAAACCTCACCGTAGCATTGCTATTGTCCCTTTCCGTGAGCGCATTCGCTCAGGAAACGCCCTCCGAGGAATCCGCCGAGGAGACCTCTCCCTCCATCCCGGCCACCATCCGGGTCGACCGCCCCTCCTTCGCCAACTCCAGTAACGTGGTCGGTAGCGGGGTCACCTCTCTAGAGACCGGGGTCCTGGTCACCGTCAACCGGGACGATCCCTATAGGCTGACCCAAACCCCCCTGATGCTGCGCGTCGGAACGGGAACCGATATGGAGTTCCGCCTGGGCACCAGCGGGATGAACTTCAAGGACGGCCACGCCGGCTTCACCGACGTCACCCCGGGCTTCAAGTGGAACTTCCACTCCGACGAGAACGTCTCGGCCAGCATGGTCGTGGGCGTGACCGTCCCTGTGGGTAACCCGACGCTACGCTCGAGCTCGATCAACCCCTCGCTGTCGTTTGCCGTCGATTTTCCGGTCGGCCCGAAAACCGGCTTGCTCTTCAATGTCGGCGCCAACGCTCCGGGAGACGATCGGGACCGGGTGGTTCAACCGTTTGCGACGGCCGGCGTGACTCAGACCCTGAACGACAAGTGGGCGGTCTACCTGGAAGGCGCGGTGTTCGGACCGACCGCTCCCGGCGGTATCACTACCACGGCGGGCGACGTGGTGGTGACTTACCTGGTCGACGACGACATGCAGTTGGATGCGGCGGTGTTCAAGGGGTTCAGCTCCGGCGGCCTGGACTGGGCCGCTACCGTGGGGCTCTCGACTCGCTTCTAGATTCCGACCTGGAGCAGGGAGGGGAGTTGAGCGATCCTTTCGAGCCGGTGGTAGCGTCGAGCCGCCACCGGCTCTTCCGCATGCTCGAGCTCCCAGCTTAGCTCGTGGGGAACGTAAACCGCCGAGCCTCCCGCCTCGAGGACAGGCACGATGTCGGACTTCAGAGAGTTGCCGACCATGACCGCCCCTTCCGCCCCCTGACCGTGGCGCTGGAACAGCTTGCTGTAGGTGGCGGCATCTTTCTCGCTGACGATCTCGACCGCCCGGAACAGCTCTCCCAGCCCCGACTGCGCCAGCTTGCGCTCCTGGTCGAACAGGTCGCCTTTGGTGATGAGTACCAGAGGGAACCGGCTCTGTAGCTCTTCGAGCGTCTCCCGAACTTCGGGCAGTGTCTCGACGGGGTGCTCGACCATCGCGCGGGCGTAGGCCAGGATCTCGGCGATCAGGCTGGCCGGAGCTTTGCCCTCGGTGATTTCGATGGCCGTCTCGATCATGGACAGCGTGAAGCCTTTGATTCCGTAGCCGTAGTAAGCCAGGTTCCGCCTCTCGGCGGCCAGCAGGCGTTGACCCAACCTTGCCGGGTCGGAGTAGTCGGAAAGCAGGTCGGCAAACCGCTCCTGGGTGAGCTTGAAGACGGTCTCGTTGTGCCACAGGGTGTCGTCGGCATCAAAGGCCAGCAGGGTGACGGGGTGCAAAATCATAGCCCGCTACCTTCTTCCCTCGGGGATCGGATCCCCTGCGAGCCTCGAGACTCTTAGCTGCGCTGGCTGCGGTCGGTCATATCCAGGCCGTCTCTTACCTTACGGCGCGGGGGGTCTTTCCTGGCCGGCGCCGCCTTGATCTCTTCGGTCCGCGGCCGTTGCGGTGCGGTAAGCTCGGGGGCGGCGGCACCCTCTATGGCCTTGCCAGATCCACCGCTGCTGCTAACCTGGGGCGCGGTGCCGTTGGGATAGTCGCTGTCATCAGTGATGCTGGCTTTCACGTGAACAGGCGCCTCAGGAGAAGCGGGCTGCTGGGCTGTTGGCGGCGCTTCCACGGCCTGCAGCGAAGCCAGGGTTCGGCCGTACCCGCCTTGGGGATACAGCGTCCGGGCCTGGCGCAGATTCTCCATCGCCTCGCTTTTTCGTCCCAGGCCAAGGTTGGCGTAGCCCAGCGCGCCGTAGGCGAGCCCACGAGAGGAAGCCTTCCCTCCCACCATCTTATAGAGGCGGACCGCTTCCCGCGCCGCCGTTTCGGCCTTGCGGTACTGTTTGGCCTTGAGCAGCCCTTCCGCGTTTCTGGCGTGGGTCGCGGCGGCGGTGGTCAGCTGTTGCCTCACGGCCGTCAGCGCCTTCTCGGATTCGGCTCGGTATTCGGGGGCCGACTTCAGCTCCGCCCAGGCGCTGAAGCCTTCCTCTAGCAGGCCCGCTGCCACCAGCGAGCGAGCCAGGGCGTGGCGCGCTTCCCGGATCTCTTCCACCGGAGCCGCCCCCTGTTTGAGCTTTCCGATCGCCGTGCGAAGTTGGAACACGGCCATCTCCGGGTCGGGCTTCACGCCGACCGAGCCAGCCAGACTGACCTGGCCGGCCTGGGCCATAAAACGACCGTCAGCCAACGCTTCGGAAAGACGCTCTTGCGCTATCACGGCCGGGTCGGGCGGCGGGGGAGTCTGGGGGCGCAAGGCCAGAGCGCCGGCGCCGAGCAGAAACGCCGCGACCAGACCTGCCGCCCACATCCTGGCGGGATGCCCCTCGACCGGCGCCGCACCGTTTGGGGTACGTTCGCCAGCAGGCTTCTCGTCCTGGTCCTCGACCTCTTCCAGCCAGGCATCGTCCGGGTCGTCCTCGTTCCACGTCTCGCGCAGAGGAGGCAAAGACGTGGCGGTCTGAGGCGCGCCCAGCCAGCCCGGCTGCTGTTCCTCGACCTCCCCAGGAGATCCGGAAGAGCCGCTCCAACCGTCCTCCTCCTCCTCCCCCGACCCCAGCCAGGAAGAGGCGGCGGCTGCGGTGGGAGTGGGAGGGGCAGAGCCCCAACCGTCGGTGAACTCGGGCTCGGGAAAGGCGGGCGATTCGACCGTGGCCGTCCCACCCTGCCCCCAGCCGTGGGAGGTGGGGTCCGAGGACAATGGGATACCGCTCCAGGGAGTGTTCCCCGCCGAGGCCGCCGGCGTCTGGGCCCAGT
>JAEXNA010000167.1 GCA_023447635.1 Vulcanimicrobiota bacterium
GGGCGCCTCGCCGCCCAGCATGCTTTCGAGCATGGCGATGACCTGACCGTTGACCTTGCGAGCAAACTCGAGGTCCGCCGTCTGACCGTCATACAGCTTCATAAAGCTGGCCGACAGCGCCTCGGGCAGCGCATTGGGATACGAATTGGTAAGCACCACGATCCCCACCTCTTCCTGGGGCAGCAGGGTGACCGCCGTGCGCGCGCCGATCTCGAAGGCGCCCGAGTGGCCGAGTTTCATGCGGCCCCTCTCGTCGAACGAGACGTTCCAACCCAGTCCGTAGTAGCCGGAGGCCGAAAAGTTGGCGGGGTTCTTTCCCGTGACCGAATGAATCTGGTAGGTCTCGCCCAGCGCCTCGGGCGAGATCAACTCCTGGCCGTCGACCTTCCCTTTGGCAAGGTGCAGATTCATCCAGCGGGCCATATCCGTCGCGCTGCTGCTGACCCCGCCCGCGGGCGCCTGAGCCTGCGGCATCCGCACGGTGGGAACGGCCTTGCCCTTGCTCACTTGATGGGTGCTGGCGTGATTGGGGTGGGCGACAAAGTCTTCGAAGCGGGCCGAGGTCGAGGTCATTCCCAGAGGACCGAACACGGTCTGCTGCATCATGTCTTCATACGACAGACCAGCGGCGCGCGAGGCGGCTTCGGCCCCGGCGGTGAAGCCGAAATTGGTGTAGGCGTAGCCGTCGCGGAAGGCGTAGGCCGTGGGCAATAAACGCAGGCGGTGCAGAATCTCGCCGCGCGAGTAGCCCAGATCCTCGAGGATGTCGCCCGCGAACTCGGGTAACCCGCTATGGTGACTGAGCAGGTCTCGGTAGGTCAGATGGCTGGCGATCCAGGAGTCGCCCACGGCAAATTCGGGGTAGGCGGCCTGGATCCGGTCCTCCCACTTCAGCTTTCCTTGCGAGACCAGGGCGGCTACCCCGGTCGAACTGATCGGCTTCGAGCAGGAGGCCAATTGAAAGACCGTGTCCGCGTCGACGGGCGCCGTTTCGCCCGCTTTGCGCACGCCAAACCCTTTGCGGTAGACCACCTCGCCTTTGTAGACGATCGCTACCGAGGCGCCGGGCGCACCGCTCTCCTGGAACATCTGACTGGCCAGGGCGTCGAACTTGCTGGTAACTTCAGCGATCGGCTGGCCCGGGTCGGCCAGGGCGGGGAGAGCGAAGAACAGCGGCAGCAAGAGGCGAGGAAGACGTTTCATACCGCCCGCGTTCGCCCGCTACCGCACCTCCGTCCTCTTAATGGACTGCAGAACCTGTCAGGCCGCCGGTGTCGGTGGAGTCAGCGAATCGTGCAGTTTGTCGTACCAGCCGATCAGATCGGTCAACGAATACCTGGCGTTGGCGGGGCTGGGGTTGGGCACGACCCAGAGCGGGGCCTCGGCAAAGGTATGAGGCTGGGCGCCCAATTCCGCCCCCCGGTCGTCGAGCCCCATGGCGTGCTTGAGAAACGGACGATAGCTCATCATCCCGTGAAAACAGATCAGCTTCGGTTTTACCTTCAGCAGTCGGTCCCGCAGATCGGGCGCCGAGTCGCGAAACTCGGACGGCTTGAGGTGGCCCGCCTGGGCCGTCGGACGACGCACCAGGTCGGTCAAGCCGAAGCCGAAATGAGGGAACAGCACGTCGTGCTCGGGTCGCAAAAGAGGGACCCCCACCTCGGTCCGCATCACTTCGCTGATCCGGGAGCCGGAGAAGGCGGGCCAGAAGCGGTTTTGCGGGCGGGCAAAGTAGTGACCACGAGCCACCGCGTAGAGACTAGGGTTGATCCCTACGAAGACGATGTCGAGATCGGGCGCCAGAAGCTCGGGAAGGGTCCGCTCGAGCGGGCCCTCGCCGCCCCTCACCGATCCGGGATCGGCGGCCTCACCTGAAGCAGCAGCCTCGGCCTCTCTACCTGACGTTTTTTTCCGCTGGGAGCTCACCTTCCGTGCCTTCCCAGGGACGAGACGGTTTCCTCCGAATCCATCCTGATGGCGACGAAACTAGCGCTCATGGCGACCGTTCCGATGTACCTGCTGGTGGCAGGGGTGCTGGTCACTCAGAACGCGTTGCCACCGACTTTGGACCCCTCTTCGGTCGGCCTGATGAGCAAACTGCTGATCACGCTTTTTGCCATCCTCGTCCTGCTGGTCGAGCCCGCCATCAGTCGCCTGGCCACTCAGCAGATGGGCGGCTACAACTCCAGGGTGATGCTGCTGAAGCTGTCCTTTTTTCAATCGGGAGCGCTCTTTGGGATGATCTTGACCCTGCTGAGCGGTAACCTGCTGTACGTCGGCGTTTTCGGCGCGGTTTCCCTACTGCTGATGGCGGTCAAAGCGCCGGCGGCCCCCCGCTGAGCGACGCCACCCCATGCTCTCTACTGAAGGGTAAGATTTCAACTCGAGGAAACCTCCCCGAATGAAAGTCGGTGGCGCCAAGCCTTGCACACCTCTTCCCGCCACCGAGGTCGGCCTCTGCGCCCAGGCGATCCGCGCTCTGATGGCCCAGCCGCTGGAGGCGCGTGAGGTGGCCCGTCGCTCGGCGACCCTGGTTCGCGAGATGTGGGAGAGGGTCGGACCAGGACTGGAACTCGACGTGCGGCTCTACACTTACAGCGGCGACTGGGAGCTTCTGCACGGCCTGACTCTGGCCCAGGACCCGGACACGGCCGAGGTGGTGAGGGAGGTGCTCCACGCGATCGCCGGCGACACCGCTCTGGGCTTGCGCCAAGCCTACGCGCCGTTGACCGACGAGCCGCGGGCCCTGGCCTACGCCAGCCCTAAGAGCGACGGTTCGCTGGTCGCTCTGGTGGTGTTGGCCTCGGATTCGGCGGCGCTTTCGGCGGCCTCGGCCCTGGGGCGTCTGGTGCCCAACCTGGCGCTGGCGCTGAGCGAGGCCGGTCATGGAGTGAACCCCGCCTATGAAGCGGTCCTGGCCGAAGAAGCCCGCTGGCTGGTCCGCCGGGAAGAGCAGTGGGGCCAGGAGGCTCGCTCGGTCGAGATCCTGGGACGCATCGCCGAGGCGCTGCTCGAGGTCGATCAGGAGAAGCTGATCCAGCGTATCACCGACGAAGCAACCGCTCTGTGTGGGGCCGAGTTTGGCGCTTTTTTCTACAACAATCTCGACGATCAAGGCGGTTCGTATCTGCTCTACGCCCTGGCCGGCGTCCCCAAGGAGGCGTTCGCCGGATTCCCCATGCCGCGGGCTACCGGGCTGTTTGGTCCCACCTTCCGAGGCGAAGCGACCTTACGCTACGACGACGTGCGGCGCAGCCCGCTGTTCGGGCAGAACCCGCCTTACCGCGGTTTGCCGCCGGGTCATCTGCCAGTGACCTCGTACCTGACCGCCCCCGTCCGCTCGCGTAGCGGAGAGGTGTTGGGCGGTCTGTTTTTCGGCCACTCTTCGGCCGGCATGTTCGATGAGCAGCACGAGCGGATCATCGAAAGCGTGGCCGCTCAGGCCGGCGTCGCGCTGGACCTGCTGGGGCTACTCGGCGAGCTGAAGCGGCGGGGGCGCGAGTTAGAAGAGGCCCGCGACAGCGCCGACCGCGCCTCGGCGGCCAAGACCGGCTTCGTGGCCGGGGTCAGCCACGAGATCCGCACCCCGATGAACGGGATTCTGGGCATGTGCACCCTGCTGCTGGACACTCCGCTGCACCCCGAGCAGTTAGAGTACGCCGACAGCATCCGCATCTCGGCCGAAAACCTGCTCTCGCTGATCGAAGGGATTCTCGACTTCTCGCGTATCGAGGCCGGCCAGATCAAGGTCGAGCGCAGCGAGTTTTCTCTGCTCGAGATCCTGGCCGAAGCGCTCACTCCGCTGGCTCCGCTGGCCCGGAGCAAAGGGCTGCGTCTGGCCGCTCCGATGGGGACCAACACTCCGGACCGGGTGATCGGCGACCCCGACAAGGTCAAGCATATCCTGGTCAACCTGCTGAGCAACGCCGTCAAATACACCGCGCAGGGTTCGGTAACCCTGCGCCTGGTTTCGGAAGAGGCGACCCCTAGCAGCATGGTGCTGCATCTGGTTATCACCGACACCGGCCCGGGCATCCCCGAGGCGGACCGGGAGCGAGTGTTCGAACCGTTCACCCGGGTCGAAGGCACGACCGGCAGCGGGAAAAGCACCGGTCTGGGCCTTTCCATCAGCCGGCGGCTGGCCGAGGCGATGGGAGGGAGACTGTGGTTGGAGGCCCCGGAGGGGGGAGGCACCGAGGTGCATTTTCAGTGCCCGCTGGAGGTGCCCACGGCCTCTTCTGTCACCCGTCCGGACAGCCCACCGCCCGAGCTGAGCGCTCTGCTGGTGGTTCCGGATAGCGCTCAGAGAGAGTCGCTGGCCAACTTGCTGAACCGTTGGCACTGGCCTCGGGTCGAAGTGGTTTCGAGTGTCGGCGAGGCCTTGGCCTCGGTCGATCGGGACGGAGCGCCGGGCGTGCTGGTGGTCGATTTCGAGATGTCCGCCTCGGACCTCGCGGCCCTTGCGGGTCGCTTGAAAGGCGAGTCAACCCATCGTCTGGGCTTGCTGCCGTTGACCGGAGAGCTGCCGGCTAACGATCTGGAGATTTCGGGCTGGCTGCAGCGCCCCGTGCTGGTGACCAACCTGCGACGGGCCCTGCAGAGGGTGCTCAGCGGGTCGACCCCGTCGCGTAAGGACGAGATGGAAGAGCCGCTGCGGGTGCTGCTGGCCGAAGACAACTTGATCAACCAGCGGGTGCTGGTGGCGATGCTAGAAAAGCGCGGCCATTCGGTCGAAGTCGTGGACAACGGCCTTGATGCGGTCAAGGCCTGGGAAAAGGGCGGTTTCGACCTGGTGCTGATGGACCTGCAGATGCCGATCATGAACGGCCTCGATGCGGTCACCGAGATTCGGGCCAAGGAGGCCGAAGACGGCAAGCGGCCGATTCCGGTCTACGCGCTGACCGCCCAGGCTCAGGAAGAGGACCGCACTCGCTGCCTGGAGGCGGGCATGGACGCCTACCTGTCCAAACCGCTGAAGATCGACGACCTGATCGCGCTGCTGCGTAACTGTCGCAGAGAGCAGGCGTTCGACCCGCAGGCCACCCTGGCGCTGTTCGCCGGAGATACGGAGCTGATGCGCACCGCGATCGAGGGGGTGCTTAGCGAAACCCCGACACAGCTGTCGGCCCTGGGGCAGTCGGTCCGCGACGAGCTGGCCGAACCGACCGTGCTGGCGGCTTCGGCGCTGGAAGAGCAGCTAGCGTTCCTGGGCGAGAACCCTTGTCTGGAGCTGGCCCGCCGTTTGCGGGAAGAGGCGGTGGAGGGGCGGGTCGACCGCAACCTCTGGAAACAGCTGGAGCAGACCTACGGCCGGCTACGCCGCGAGCTGCTGAAAGCTTAGCGAGCGTTTCGCGTCGTAGCGATCAGAGGGAGCGAAGCTCACGGTCGAGCTGCTGGAGACGCGCCAGGTCGCTCTGCATATCTTTGCCCGCCATGGACAGAGTGGCCAGCGAAGTTGTGTCCATAGAGACGGTGGCGCCCTTGACCTTGCGCAGCAGGGCGAGGCCGGTGTTTAGCTGACCGACCATCAGCGAGTGATGCTCTTTACAGCGAGCGGGCGGCTGGATCGCCTTGAGGTCGCGCAGCGCGCTTTCGCTACTGCCGATCAGCTGATCGAACGCGCTGGTGTCGCCCTGCATGCTCTGCTGCAGCAGTTGGGTCGCGAAAGCGTTGGCGTCGTCCATACTCTGGGTACCCGCGACGGCGGCGTCGACCTGCTGCAAGTAGCGATGGACGGCGTCGCTCTCGGCCGGACTGACCGTCCTGGCGACGGAGGTTTGGGAGGCGGAGGGTCGAGAGGCCGCTCGGGGCGCGGGGGCCGAGCTGCCGCCGGCTTGAGGGTAATCGTCGGACTCCTCCACTCGGGAGGAGGGGGCAGGTCGGTTCGCCCGGATGGGCGCCGGCGCGGCTTCGGAGGCGACGGCTACCTGGACCGGCTGAGGAGCGGCCGCAGGCCCAGAGCGCGGGGTTGGCCGGCCCTCCGAGCGTCGAAGTTGCACGGCGACCGGACGGGAGGGGCGAGTGGCCGGGCGCGCCGCGAACGGAGGGGCGGCGGCGGGAAGGCGCTGTGGGGGGAGGGGAGTCTCGAAGTCGACCACTCCACCATCCGTTGCTAGAAGCAAGGGTTCGGATGTCGGCGAGGCGGCAGCCTGGGGTGTTGCGCTCTGCCGGCCCATCAGAAAAGCCAGCGCCATCAGGCACACCACCAGGGCGGCGACCAGCCCGCTCAGGGCTCCACGAGAAATCTCAACCTTCTGCGCCATCTCTCCCTCTTCACCGTGCCGGGTCAAACTCCCCCGGGGCCATCTCGTCCATATCCTTCCGCAAAGTCGCCTCGACCCAGTCCATAAACGCTTTCACCCGGCGGGAGAGGTGGCGCCGCTGAGGGTAGACCAGGGACACAGGCATCGGCTCGGCTACCAGGTGGGGGAGGACTTCGACCAGAGTTCCCTGGGCCAGGTCGTCCCGGACCCCCAGGAACGGTACCTGGATGATCCCCATCCCGGCCAGGCAGGCCAACCGGTAGGCGTCCGAGTTGTTGACCGTGACGGGGCCGCCCATCGCCACGACCTGGTAGCCGTCTCCCACCCGATACTCGAACCCCAGGGGGCGAGCTCCCAGCCTGGGTGTGTAGTGGACCAGGTGGTGCGAGGCCAGGTCTTCCAGACTTTGGGGATGGCCGAAGCGACGCAGATAGTCGGGACTGGCACAGTTCAGGATCGGCAGTTCGCCCAGCGGACGTTGCATGAGACTGGGGTCGCCGGGAGAGCCCACTCGCAGGACGCAGTCGAACCCTTCGCCGATCACGTCGACCTGTCGGTCGGTGCTGGAGATCTCGAGTTCCAGCCGGGGGTGGGCCTGCATGAACTCGGGCAGCATCGGAAAGATCAGCCGTTTGGCCAGCCCGCTGGGCATGTCGATGCGCAGACGCCCCTGCAGGTCGGCTCCCCCTCGGAACATCGATTCCACCTCTTCGGCGTCGGCCAGCAGTTCTCGGCAGCGCTCGTAGAACGCCTGACCGTCCAGAGTGACGGTGACCTTTCGGGTCGTTCGCTGAAGCAGTTGGGCGCCGGTCAGACTTTCGAGCTGGGCCACCGCCGCCGAGACGCTGGCCTTGGGTAGGCCCAGGCTATCGGCGGCTCGGGTGAAGCTGGCGAGTTCGGCGACCCGCAGATAGATACGCATAGCTTCCCATCGTTCCATAGACGGCTATTGTACGGCATTCACGAACAATGTGTCACTGTTTTGCCGGTTTATCGTTTTTTTCTAGTTAGTTACAGTGACGGAGAAGAGACGACGAAAGGACGACAAGAGAATGAAGACAGCGATTATCACCGGCGGAAGCCGCGGACTGGGCCAGAACACGGCCCTGAAATTGGGCGAGAAGGGGGTCGACGTGATCCTGACCTACCGGAGCGGTCAGGACGAGGCGGCCGAGGTTGTTGCGGCTCTGCAGGCGATGGGCAGGAAGGCCGCGGCCTTGAAGCTGGATGTCGGCAAGTCGTCGACTTTCCCAGCCTTTGTCGAAGCGGTGCGCGAGGTGCTGGCCGGATGGGGTAGGGATCGCTTCGACTACCTGGTGAACAACGCCGGGATCGGACTGAACAAACCGCTCCTCGAGACCCTCGAGGCCGAGTTCGACGAGTTGATGGCGATCCACCTTAAGGGACCGTTTTTCTTGAGCAACGCGCTCTATCCGCTGTTGGCCGACGGGGGGCAGGTGGTGAACATCTCCAGCGGTCTGGCTCGTTTTGCCGTGCCCGGCTTGGGAACCTACGGAACGATGAAGGGCGCTCTGGAGACGCTGACTCGCTATCAGGCCAAAGAGTGGGGCGCTCGCGGCATCACCTGCAACGTGATCGCTCCGGGACCCGTCGAGACCGACTTCGGGGGTGGAGTGACCCGGGACAACAAGGAAGTCAACGCGCGCTACGCTTCTATGGCCGCGCTGGGACGGGTCGGTCTGCCGGACGACGTGGGCGGCGCGGTGACCTCGCTGTTGACCGGCGAGAACCGCTGGATCACGGCGCAGCGTATCGAGGTGTCGGGCGGCTTCTACCTCTGAGCGGTCCCGAAGGCTCACCCGTTCCTAAGGATACTTTTAGAAACGGGGCGAGGGCATCTTTGACGGCTGGCAGAAGGGGAGGCTTATGAAAAGGCTAGTAAGACTGTTCTCTCTTCTTCTGCTGGCGGCCGTGATGGCCGGACCGGTCTCGGTCAGCGCTCAGAGCATCGGCGCCACGTCGGGCGAGCTCGCCATATACAACGAAAGCGGCTTCGAGCTGTATATCTACATCTCGGGCAGCGAGCGCGGTAAGCTGGAACCCGGCTACTCGCGCACCTTCAAGGTGCCGCTGGGCGATCATCGAGTCGAGGCCCGCACCGATTCGAAGTTCGACAAGGACGGCTACAAAGACTTCGTCCTATCCAGCACCTACCCGTGGGATGCCTGGTACATCAAGAACGGCGATCTGAACTAAGTGGTCCTGTCGCCATCGTGCAACCCCCCACGGGCCTTTCGCCGGTGGGCGGGTTGTTTTGTTTTGGGCGCCGCGCTGCTTGGGCCGGCGATCGCTGAGCCCGACGTTCCTGTCCCTGACCGGGCGTCCGGCTTGACCACCGTCTCGGAGCGCTCTGGCTTTCAAGTTACCGGGCGCTACGACGAAGTTCCGGCGCTCTGCCAGGCGTTCGCCAGGAAGTGGCCGGAAAAGGTGCGTTGGGAGAGTTTCGGCACCACCCCCGAGGGGCGGCCGATGGTGGCGATGGTCGTCACCGCTTCGGGCGCTCTGTCTTCGGAGAAGGCCAGGGAGCTCGACCTTCCGGTGCTGCTTTTCCAGGGCGGCATCCACGCCGGCGAGATCGACGGCAAGGACGCCGGCTTCTGGGCCTTGCGCGACCTTCTAGAGAAGGACGACCCGCTGCTGCGCAAAGTGGTGCTGGTCTTCGTCCCGGTCTTCAACGTGGACGGGCACGAGCGTTTTGGCGCCTGGAACCGGCCTAATCAGAACGGTCCCAGGGAGATGGGTTGGAGGGTGACCTCACAGAACCTGAATCTGAACCGGGACTATGCCAAGGCCGACAGTGTCGAGATGCGGGCGATGCTGGCCCTGCTACGGGCCTGGGACCCGATCCTTTATGTCGACCTGCACGCCACCGACGGGGCCCAGTTCCAGCCCGACATCGCCCTGATGGTCGAGCCGCGCTTCGCGGGCGACCCGGTGCTGATGCCGGCCACCCGTAAGATGCAGCTCGAGACGGTCGAGCGGCTGAAGGCTCAGGGGTCGATGCCGCTGGACTTCTATCCGTCGTTTCGCGACTATGAAAAACCGGCTTCGGGGTTTTCGCTCAGCGCCAATACGCCGCGTTTTTCCACCGGCTACTGGCCGCTGCATAACCGCATGGCCATGCTGGTCGAGACCCATTCCTGGAAAGGCTATCCCACCCGTGTTCGCATCACCCGGAACACCGTGCTGGAGTTGGCTCGGCAGACGGCCGAGCACGGGCGAGAGTGGAAGAAATTGGCCCATCAGGCGGACCAGGCGGCGTCGAAGCTAGCCGGCAAGCCGGTGGCGCTGAGCTTCAAAACCGACGAGAGTCAGGGGAAAGAGATCAGCTATCCCGGCTACGCCTACACGATGGTCGATTCTGCGATCTCGGGCGCTCCGGTAGTGGTCTACGACACCTCGACCCCGCAGGACTGGAAAGTGCCGTACTTCGACCGGGTGGTCCCCAACCTGGTGGTCAAGGCGCCCGGAGCGGGCTATCTGGTACCGGCCGGGCAGGCCGAGTTGGTGAGAGACAAACTGGATACTCACGGAGTTCGCTACTCCGTGCTGGAGAAGGGGCTGGCCGAGTCGCCCGTGCAGGTGTTCCGAGCGGGTGAGTTTACCCCCTCGCCACGACCGGTCGAAGGACGCACCACGGCCACCTTCCGTGGCGAATGGAGTTCCGAGCCGCACAGCTTGCCTCCGGGCAGCCTGTTCGTTCCGATCGACCAGCCGGCCGCTCGGCTGGCGATGACGCTGCTCGAGCCGCAGGCGCCCGATTCGCTGGCGGGTTGGGGCTTCTTCAACGCGCACTTCGAGCAGAAGGAGTACATGGAAGAGTACGTCGTCGAAGACGTCGCCAAAGAGATGATGAAGGTGAACCCCGCCTTGAAGGTCGAGTTCGAGACCAAGCTTCGCGAGGACGCGGCCTTTGCCGCGGACCCCAACGCGCGGCGCGATTTCTTCTATCGACGCCATCCCGCCTGGGACAGCCGGTTCGGCCTCTATCCTGTGTATCGCACCGACACTTCCCCGGTGCTGAAGCGATAGAGCGCTCTCTCCACGGACCTCTTTCGAGGGAGTCGGCCCGTAGAAAAAGACCCCGCGGTCCAGGACTGCGGGGTCTTTTTCTCTTTCGGCTCCAGCTTAGGGCTAGATCTTGAACGTTTCGACCAGGCCGAACTTGTAGCCGCCTTCGTTCTTCACGAACAGATCGATGGTCTGCCCTTCGGTGGCCTGCGGAGCCGAAACCTTGACGACTTCGAGGCCGTCCTCGCCGGGACCGCCGTAGGTGTAGGTAAAGCCGACGTAGAGGTTGGCTTTGGAAGACTCGCGGAAGTCGTTCCAGAACTGGGTCTGGACTTTCGGGTCGTTGTTATCGAAGAGAGCGCGCTGTTCGGGCACCGAAAGTTTGGTCTCTTCCGAGAGCAAGGTGCTGATGCGGTTCTTGCTGGCTTCCGTCATCAGACCCCAGGCGGTACCGAAGTCCTGAGCGTTGACAGCCTGGAAAAACGCCTTGGGCGCCTCGGCAGCGGCGGCTCCTCCTTCCTGGGCCAGGATGGGGCTGCCGATCCAGAACAGCAGGGCTAAGAGCAGACCGCTCAAGCGGATATTTTTCATCGGAATTCTCCTTTGCGCGGCCACCGGGATAGGGCTCGGGGCGAGCCGGGACTGTTACGCGAGATGGCGCAGTCGAAGGTTGGGGCCGCTTGTCCTAAACCGCTGTTCGGTTTGGGACAAGCGGTGTCCTACAAAAAGCCCCGGACCTGGATGGCCGGGGCTTTGGCAGAGCTGAAGTTCAGGATTCGTCGTCGGATTCTGGTTCTTGATAAAACTTACGGTTGGATACCCGGCTCCTTCAGGCGGCGGGGAAGAGAAAGCGCAGCGCGTGCGGCAAGCGGCGACTCCAGGCTCCTTCGTTATGTTCGTCCATGTGCCCGATGGCGTGGTGCAGATCGTTGCCCAGTTCGAATCCCAGTCCTTCCAGGATGTCGCGAACGTGACGGGTGTGGCCGACGCAGTCGGCCGCGTAGCCCGAATCGCCCGAGTCCAAGTAGACCGTCAAGGGACGCTTGCGCTGGCTGGACAGGGTATCGCGGAACCCTTTGAGCCACCACGAACCGGACATCGAGCCGACCCGGCTGAAGCGGTGGAAGTACTTCCAGCCGATGTAGAACGACAGCACGCCGCCCAGGGAAGAGCCGATGATGCCGGTGTGTTCGCGTCCCGGACGGGTGCGCAGAGTGTTGTCGATGAAAGTTTTCATCTCTTCGGCCAGGAATTTGGCGAAGCGGTCGGCCTGTCCGCCGTCTTCCGGAGGGATGTAGTCCTGCATACGGCTCATCCCGGAATCGACGGCCACCACGATCAGTTCGGGGATCTGCCCGCGGCGGATCAGGCGGTCCAGACTTTCCTTGGCCTGCCACGATCCGTAGCCGGAGTTTTCGAAAACGTTCTGCCCGTCGAGCATGTACAGCACGGGGTAGCGGCGACTGGCGTTCTGGCGGTAGCCGCGCGGCAAGTAGATGCGGTAAGCCACGTCGCGACCCAGCACGTTCGAGGAGATGGTGGGCAGAGACTGCGGATTGTAAGCCTTCTGCGAGGGGGTGACTTTCGAGTACTCCAGTTCGGGGCTGTAGTCGAAGATCTCGCCTTCGCAGACGTAGGTGACGAAGAAGTTGCTCTCATAGTGGCGAGTGCGAGGGTCGCGGCGAACACCGTCGGTGAACGACATCTGCACGGAAGCGCCGTCCGGAGCCTCGATTTCGGCGGTCCAGAGGTACTCGCCGTCGGTGCGACCGGGGCCGGATTTGACCATGGTCACATCCAGGAAGGCGCCGGCGCCGACGCGATAACGAAGGGTGGTGTGCTGGAAACCGCTGTAGTATTTAACAACTCTCTTCATCTGCCCATAGATTACCGGACAGTCGTGAAAAGTCACTGAAATCCATGTAACAGTTTTGTAAACTGGACATGTCCGAGGTGTAACAGCATGGCGCGTTGGGTAGGGCGCGCGGGGATCAATGCGCCGATCCTACCAGATCGCCCACGACGGCCCTGGCGATTCCGCTTATTCTTGATGGTCGAGCGAAATCGGCCCTTACCGGGTCCCCGAAGTCCGGGGCTGAAACCGGCGGCTAGCGTGGGGTAGCGCGAGCGGATGCGGCGACGACAACCTCCAACCCCTCGACCAGCCCTTCGCCCGGGGTGCGCACCACCCGGTCGCCCTCTTTGAGGGCCGATCCCACCACTTCCCAGTGGCTGTCGCCCTTAGTGCCCACTTCGACGGCTAGCCGGGACAGGACCTTACCCCGAACCGTCCACACCACGTAGCCGTCGCCCTGGCGCACGAAGCACGAAGCGGGCAGGGAGGGCGCCGTTTTCTGGTCGGTCACGAAGCGGGCCCACAGTTCATAGCCGGTGCCCAGGTCCTCCGGCGGATCCAGCAGCCCGATGCGGACTCGTACCCGCTGTTGCTCTACCCCTAAAGACGACCGTTTGGTGAACCCCTGCGGCTCTTTCAGTCGCACTTCGCCGTGCAGCGGCTTCTCTGACCCCGGGTCGAGCAGCACAGGGGTCCCTCTCTGCAGCTTCAGGGCGTCCTGAGAGAGAACGTCGCAGATCGCCTCGAGGTCCTCGATACGGCCTAGTTTCAGGAGCAGCGTGCCGGCCGCCAGCTCCTGGGGGCCGCGCACTTCGCGTGAGAGCACAACGCCGTCGATAGGCGAGACGATCTGGGCTTGCGCCAGTTCGTGCTCGCCTTTGCTCTGCAGCGTTCGCGCCTCGGTAACCGTAGCGCGCTGGGCGGCGGCCTCGGTCTGCCGCCGGGACAGTCTGGCCTGCCAGGACGAGACAGAGGCCGCCGCTTCGGATTCTCTGGCCTGCAGCACCACGCTCTCGGCCTGGCGTGAGCTAAGGTTGGCGCGGGCCTGGTCAAGGGCAAGCTGAGCGGTCTCGGTGCGGGAGGAGGGGAGGGCGCCGCTGGAGACCAGCGCGGTCACGCGGGCCAACTCTTTTTCCGCGTTAGAGACCTCGGTCTGGCTCGCCGCAATGAGAGGACCGATGCGGGCCTTCTCGGCCTTGACGGCCTGCAGACGGCGCCGCGCGCCTTCGGTCTCGCTGAACTCGACGCTGGAGTCCGAGAGCGCCTGCTGCTGCAGACGCTGCGACTCGACTCTGGCCGCCTGGGCCTCGACGTCGCTGCTGATCGGAACGCGGTCGAAACTGGCCAGCGTCTCGCCCTTGCGCACCCGGTCGCCGGGTTCCAGGTCGATGCGACCGATCCGCCCGGTGGTCGGCAGGCTGACGGGAAAATCGCGTCGGAGCATCGTCTCGGCGCGCTCGGAAAAGCTCACTTCCAGGCGGCGCGTCTCGACCGGCACCACCTCCACCTCCAGCGGTTTGGAGCATCCGCCGAGCAGGAGCGCCAGCGTGAGCGCGCCTCCCCGCAAGGCGCTTCTCCAGGTGGTGGTGGGTCTGAGCATCTTGGACATGAGGCTACTCCGTAGGACCCCAAGCGTCAAGGTGAGAACGGTGGCCGTATGATCAGTCTCTGTTTTGTCTGTCTCGGGAACATCTGTCGTTCTCCCACCGGCGAGGGCGTGATGCTGCATCTGCTCGAGCAGAACGGGCTCTCCGACCAGGTTCGCGTCGACAGCGCGGGCACGGCGGCTTACCACATCGGTTCGCCCCCGGACGAGCGCTCGGCGAAACACGCCGCTCGCCGTGGCATCGCGCTGCCCAGCCGGGGCCGCCAGTTCAAGGAGCCGGACTTCGAGAAGTTCGACTACGTGCTGGCCATGGACTCGAACAACTTCTCTTCGCTAAAGACTCTGGCCAGAGGAAATCATGCGGAGCGTCTGTATTTGTTGCGCGACTTCGACCCGGCATCCGGCAAAGGCAGCAGCGTTCCAGACCCCTACTACGGCGGCGCTGACGGCTTCGAAGAAGTGCTGGACCAGTGCCTCGCCGCCTGCCAGGGACTCCTCGACCATCTGGTGCGGGAGCACGGCTTGAAGCCTCAATGAGGTTTGGGCAGCTAGGCAGGGTGCCGGGACGGATAGTCTGGCGGGCTACAGCGCGGGCAGGTTGGGGTTGGCCGTGTGCCATATGCGGCGATCTCTAATTGACCAGGGCGCAGTCGATAGATGAGGCGATACTTTTTCCGTGAAGGCGCTCTCTAAGCTCGGCACGACCATACTCGGACCTCCGTGTGCGGAACCCCTTCGCCTCGGTCGAGTTGCTCCAGGCCCCGATCGACGGAAGCGAGGAATCCGATCTTCTCGATCTCCTGGGCTATCCTGTCAAAGGGTGTGTCGTCGGGAAGGGACTGTACCAGGTTTAGCACATCTTGTTTCGTCACGTGTCGCCTCCAGGTCTGAGACCCGCTGTCGGGGCGGGCCGTGGGCACGTCCGCCAAGCCTTAGAGAGTCTGTCTCTCTCTACGATCTATTTCGCCCTCTTGACTTCGGTTCCTATGGGCAGCCAATAGCCCTCCGGCTCCCTCACTCTCGGATCTTCAGCACCTCCAGCCAGTTCAGACGGCGCACGATCAGCCCCAGCACCATCTGCGAGGCGGCCAGGAAGAGCAGCATCGCCAGCGTCGAGCGCAGCACGATGTCGCCGTTGAAGACAAACGGCATGCGGAAGATTTCCGTGTCGTAGGCGCGCACGATGCCGTAGGTCAAGGCAGCGCCGCCGCCCCAGCCGCAAGCCACCCCCAGCGTGTTCAGGAGCAAACTCTCTCCGCTGAAGATGGCCGTCACCGCCAGCGGCGTGTAGCCCAGCACCCGCAGCGTGCCTACCTCGCGCTCGCGTTCGGCCAGCGCCACCAGCGCCGTGTTCAGCACCGCTCCAAAAGCCAGAAAACCGCAGAACACGATGATCACGGTGAGCATCACGCCCAGATTCTGCTGCAGCGTCTGCTCCATCTGGCGCAGGCTGTCGGCGCGCCAGGTCACGCTCAGCACTTCGGGGCGGCGCGACAGTTCTGCCACCAGCAAAGGACGCACCTCGGGCGAGGCCTGAAGCAGTACCTTGTCGGTCACGTTCCCCTCGCCGATCAGGCGCGACAGCACCTCGGCGTTGGCATACGCCCCCAGCCCGAGCATCGTGTCGACCAGCCCAACGACTCGCAATGGCACCACCCGGCGGGTGCCCCGGCGAAGCTCGACGGTCAAGCTGTCTCCAACATCCACTCCCAAAAGCTGGGCCAGCTTGCGCGATAGGAACAGCCCTTGCTCGCCCCCTCCCAACCGCTCTTCCATGCCCGGCGTCAGGCGCAGCGGATTCTCCAACAGCGGCGCCTCCGGAAGGCCCTGGATCAGCACCTGCCGCTCCCGGTCTCCCGAAGGGGAAGAAGCCAGCAGAGTGGCCGCTACGGAAAGCTGGCCCTCCACATACTCGACCCCCGGCAGGGTCAGGAACTCGCGCGTGATCGCTACCCGGTCGTGAGGCTCTCGAAGCAGCACGGTCAGGTCCTGCTTCTGAGCCCAGCGAAACTCCCGGTCGATCAGCACGCTGATCGCCCCGCCCATGGCCAGCGACTCGACCATGATGGTGGTGGCCACGAACGACGAACCAAAGGTCACCGCGCTGCGGAACGGGTTGCGGAAGATAGCGCGAAGCACCAGTTTGGCCGAGAACGGCAAAAGACTCCAGAGCGGCCGCAGCGGTCCCCGCTCCAACAGGATCCGGCCCCCTTTCTCCGGGGGAGGAGGACGCATCGCTACCGCTGGCGCCAGTCGCGTCGCCGCGCGCACACCAAAAGCGGTCCCCAACAAGGCGAAGCCCAACGATAGCCCGACCGAGATGCCCACCAGATCGGGATAGAAGCCCGGCTCGTGGATCGGCAGTTCGTAAATGCTCTGGTACAGCTTCAGAAGCGCTCGCTGCAGCACAAGCCCGACGCCCACCCCTCCCACCGCCCCGACCAGTCCCACCACCAGGCCAAAGCCCAGATAGTGCAGCGAGACCGTCCAACTCGAATAGCCCAGCGCCTTCAACGTGCCCACAATGGTGCGCTGCCCCGCCACCAGACGCCCGATCACCACGTTCAGCACCACAGCCACGATGATCAAGCACAGCGAGGGCATCACCGAAGCGCTGATCTTCAGCCCCACGATGTCGCTCTCCAGGAACTGAACGCTGATAAACTGCGAGCGCGGCACCGCCTCGAAGACGCCGTACGGCTCCAACCGCTTCTGCAGCCGCCGCAGCACCTCGCGCTCGCGCTCGGGCCGCCCGCGAACCTCGTCCGAAAAGCTGCCCAGGATCTGATTGTAAGAGTTCTCTAACTCGCCCGCCTCCTGAAGTTGGCGTAGCGGGACGAACAGAACCGCCGTGCGCAGAGGGTCCGGCGCCAGCCCTCCACCGGGAGCTAGAACGTAGACAAACTCGGGCGACTGCACCGCGCCCACCACCTGGAAGCTCTCTTGCTGGCCCAGCAGAATAGCGCTTAACCGGTCGCCCGCCACCAGTCCGTGGGCTCGATAAAACGCCGAGGAGGCGAAGGCCTGCCCGTCTTCTAGCGTCTCCAGGCTGCCGCCGCCCACGGGGAGCAGGCGGTTGAACTCTTTCCCGCCACGCGGCACACCCACCATCGTTGTCTGGACCGGATCCGGGAAATCCGGGATCTCTATGCGCGCCTCCAGCGCTACCGCCCCCTCCAACCGCTGCAGCCCCGGCTCCTTCTCTAGCTGCCGCACCAGATTCTCGGGGACCGCCTTCACGGTGACCCGGAAATCGGCCAATTGGTAGTCGCGGTAGAAGCTGTCGCGGGCGTCCCGCAGGTCGAAGTAGACGCCGTAGGACGACAGGAGGAATGCGATCCCCAACAGCCCGACGAAGGAGAGAGCGCCCAGACTGCCTTTGCGCCGCCACAGGTCGCGCAGCAGCTTTTTGAACAGCTGCCAGGTCACGTCGCGGACCGAATCGAGGTGATCTTCCCGTCTCCGATCTCGACCACCCGATCGGCGATCGCCACCGTCTCGGGGTTGTGCGTGATCATCAGCACCGTCTTGCCGTACTCGCGGTGCACCGAGGTCAAAAGGTCCAGCACCTGCTGCCCCGTCTCGGAATCGAGATTGCCGGTCGGCTCGTCGCAGAGCAAGATCTCGGGGTTCGAGGCCAGCCCTCGAGCGATCGCCACCCGCTGCTGCTGGCCGCCGGAAAGCTGAGAGGGGAAGTGACCGCCGCGCTCGCCCAGCCCCACCACCTCGAGCGCGCGTTTGGCGTTGAACGGCCCGGGACGCTTGTTCAGAGCGGTCGCCACCTGCACGTTTTCTAAAGCTGTGAGCGTCGGGATCAGGTTGAAGAACTGGAAAACGAAGCCGACGTAGTTGCGGCGGAACCGCGTCAGCGCGCCGTCTCGCGCTCGCGCCAGTTGAAGCGGCTTGCCGCCCTCCGGCGGATGAAAGATGACGCTGCCGGAGCTAGGCCGATCCATCCCGCCCAGGATGTTCAGCAGCGTGCTTTTGCCCGAGCCGCTCTGCCCCAGCACCATCAAAAATTCGCCCCGCTGCACCTGCAGCGAAACCCCGTCAAGGGCGCGCACCTGCAGCTCTCCCATAGGGTAGATCTTGCTGACGTCGCTCAACTCCAGAATCCCACTCACAGGCCACCTCCATGAAGGTGGCAGGCGACCGATTGGAAAGAGGCCGGGATGAAGCGCTTACTTTTGATCGACGGGTCTAACATGCTGTTCCGGGCCTACTACGCCATTCCGGCCCATCTTTCCACCTCGACGGGCCAACCGACCAACGCGGTGTTCGGCTTTATCACCATGCTCAACAAGTTGCTGTCGAAAAAGGTGCCGGATTTCGGGGCGGTGATCTTCGACCCGCCGGGCGGCTCGTTCCGGCAGAGAGAGAGCGCGGACTACAAAGCGAATCGCGAGCGCATGCCCGGCGACCTGTCCAGCCAGTTGGCGCTGATCGACGAGGCGGTGAAGGCGTTCAAATTCCCCATCCTGCGCATCACGGACTTCGAGGCCGACGACGTGATCGCCACCATCGCCAAACGCGCCGAAGCGCTGGGCCATCAGGTGATCATCGTCTCGGGCGACAAAGATTTCTCGCAGCTTCTCAGCGATAAGGTGTCCATGTTCGACGGGATGCGCGAAATCATGTACGACCCGGGGCTGGTGAAGAAGAAGTTCGGCGTCACGCCAGAGCTGTTCGTGGACTACCAGGCGCTGTGCGGCGACAAGATCGACAACATCCCCGGAGTTCCAGGGATTGGAGGGAAGACCGCCACCAAGCTTTTGGAAGAGTACGGTTCCCTCGACGGCATTCTCGAGAATCTCGAGAACATCAAAGGCAAGGCTGGCAACCTGATTACCGAGCACAAGGAGTCGGCGCTGCTGTCACGCCGTCTGGCCAAGCTCGATAGCGACGTCGGGCTGGAGATCGATTGGAACGAGTTTGCCTACGAAAGCCCCGACCAGGCCGTGCTCAACAAGCTTTTCTCCGAACTGGAATTCTTTAGCCTGCTCAAGGCTGGCGAGAAGGATCAGGAGCGGGCCGACCAGGACCAGAAGGCGCTACGTATTTTGGAAGATCCGGCCGAACTGGGCGAGATCAAGGATGGCCAATGGGCGGTTCACCTGATGGCGCTGCCTCGCTTTTTCGAGTTCGACACAGCCGGCCTTTCCCTGGCTCGGGTGGGAGGGGAGGAAGTGCTGTTCGCCCCGTTCGAAGACGGTTGGAGGGACGCCTGGGCGGCGTTCTTCGCCGGTTTCTCCGGCGAGATCGTGGCCCACGACGTGAAGGCTCTGTTCCGCTTCTTCCTCCAACACGGCATCTCGAGCCAGGCCACCTTCCACGACACTCAGACCACCTCGTACCTGGTCGACCCGGCCAAAGGCATGCCGCACGACCTGGAAAAGGTGGCCAAACTGCGCCTGCAGCGCGTACTGCCGCCGCTCGATGGATTGACCGGTAAGGGGAAGGCGTTCAAGACGCTGGATCAGCTTTCGACCGACGACGTGGCCGCTTTCTCGGCCTCGTACTCCAAGGCCGTGGCCGAGCTTTACCAGGCGCTGCAGCCTGAGGTCGCCGAACTGGATTTGGCCGAACTGTGCGCCGACGAGGTGACGCTGTCCGAGGTCCTGGCTCGGATGGAAGTGGCCGGTATCAAGGTGGACAAGCCCGGGTTGGAGGTGCTCTCCGAGGAGTTCCGCACCCAGTTGGCCCAGCTTCAAGCTTCCGTGTTCGAACTGGCCGGCCGAGAGTTCAACGTCGGCTCGCCCAAGCAACTGGCTGAGGTGCTGTTCGACGAGCTGAAACTGCCGGTCCTGAAAAAGACCAAGACGGGCTACTCGACCGACGCCGAGGTGTTGGAGAAGCTGGCCAAAGATCACGAGATCTGCCGCACACTGCTGGAGTATCGCAAGTTCGAGAAGCTGATCACCACCTACGTCGATGTGCTGCTGCGCGACATCCACCCGCAGACCGGTCGCGTTCACACTAATTTCGGACAGACGGTGAGCACCACGGGACGGCTGATCACCTCCGAGCCCGACCTTCAGCGCACGCCCGTAAAGACCGAGGAAGGGAAGCGGATCCGCAAGCTGTTCCAAGCCAAACCCGGCTATCAACTGCTGGTCGCGGATTGGTCGCAGATCGAGCTGCGCATCATGGCTCACCTGTGCGCCGACCCGTCGCTGGTCGACGCCTTTGCTCGCAACCTCGATGTTCATCGCCGGACCGCCGGCGAACTGTTCGGCAAGGCGCCGGACGAGGTCGACAAGCGGGAGCGCGAGATGGCCAAGACGGTCAATTTTGCCACCATCTACGGTCAGGGCGCCTCGGCGCTTTCGCAGAATCTGGGGATTCCCAAGAAGGAAGCCGAGGGGATCATCGCTCGCTACTTCGAGGCGTACCAGGGCGTTCGCAACTGGTTGGACCAGACCATGGACGAAGCTCGTGTAACGGGAAGAGTGCAGACCCTGGCCGGCCGCACCCGCATCATCCCGGAGCTATACTCCAAGAACTTCGCCGTCATGCAAGCGGGCGAGCGGATGGCCGTGAACACCCCGGTTCAGGGCTCGGCCGCCGACATCTGCAAGGCGGTGATGGTAGCCATCGACAAGAAGATGGCCGAGAAGCCGGATCGCAAATCGCGCATGCTGCTGCAGATCCACGACGAGCTGATCTTCGAGTGCCCGGACGAGGAGATCGAGGAGATGACGGAACTGGTGCGCTACCAGATGGAGCACGCCTGGGAACTGAAGGTGCCGCTGGTGGTCAGCATCGGAGCCGGTCCCAGTTGGGAAGACGCCAAAGACTAGTCCCTGTAGCCCGCTTTCGACCCACCGTCGAGGGCGGGTTTGTTAAAGCTTTGTGCCGGGCAGGGGGAGGCGCCGGGGGAGTGGGAATCAGCCGGAGATCACACTCTGGAGGGGCCCACTTATGCACGACAGTCAGCTACACCATCTGTACCTCACAATCACCATCCTTCTCGTCATCGCGACCATCATCGGCGCGGTACTGAAGCTTCGCGTCACGTCCGAAAAAGGCAAAGCGACCGTCGACAACATGAACGCGCGCATCAAAGCGTGGTGGGTCATGGTCGGCGTCTTCGCGGTGGCCAACTACGCCGGTCTGCTCGCGACCACGCTGCTGTTCTTCCTGCTCTCGCTGGGCGCTCTCAAAGAGTTCACTCGACTGAGCCCGGACGACGCGGTCGGGGTGGGCAAAGCTCAGAAGCTGGCTTTTGTCCTGTTCACTCCGCTGCAGTATCTGCTGATCGTGATGGACTGGTACGGCATGTTCGCCTTGCTGGTGCCGGTTTACGCTTTCCTGTTTATCCCGACCCTGAACGCCATCGGCGGCGATGCCAAAGAATTCCTCGCCCGCACCGCTCGGCTGCAGTGGGCGCTGATGGTCTGCGTCTACTGCCTGAGTCACGCGCCCGCCATCCTGACTCTGCAGATTCCGGGCTACGAAGGGCAGAACGCCAAACTGCTCTTGTTCCTGGTGCTGGTGGTGCAGATTTCGGACGTGCTGCAGTACGCCTGGGGTAAGACCACGGGCAAGCGCCCGATCGCTCCCAACATCAGCCCCAACAAAACGGTCGAAGGCTTTATCGGCGGCGTCGCCAGCGCCACCCTGGTGGGCACGGCGCTCTGGTGGGCCACCCCGTTCAACCCGTTCCAGGCCTGGCTGTTCGCCCTGCTGATCGCGCTGGCCGGCTTCTGCGGCGGACTGACCATGTCGGCCATCAAGCGCGACCGCGGCGTGAAAGACTTCGGCACCATGATCGAAGGTCACGGCGGAGTGCTCGACCGGATCGACTCGATCTGCTTCTCGGCGCCGCTGTTCTTTCACGTGGTGCGCTACTTCTTCACCCTGTAGCCTCGCGGAGGAGCTATCCTCGAATGAAAAGAGCGCGCCCCTCAGGGGGACGCGCTCTTTTCATTATCGGGGGCGACGACCGCAGTCGGCGCCTGCCAAGCTCTACTCGTAGGGCAGGGTGTTATCCGGCAGTCCCAGATGCTGAGCGAAAAACGCCAGCGCCAGCGCCGTCTTCCCGACCTTCTGCGAGAACGAAGCGCCCTGCCCGTGACCCGCGTTGGTCTGCGTGATCAAGAGGATCGGCTCTTTCGAAGAGCTGGCCGCCTGCAGCGCCGCGCCAAACTTGCGCGTCTGCCAGGGCGCCACCCGCAGGTCGTTCTCGCCCGTCTGCAGCAAAACGGCGGGGTAGGCCGTTCCCGACTTCACGTTCTGGTAAGGCGAGTAGGCGAGCACCGCCTCGAACTCGTCCTTGATCGCGGTGTTGCCGTACTCGGGGATGTTGTAGGTGCCGTTGGGGAACCGCTCGTGCCCCAGCGAGTCGTACACTCCCACCAGCCCGACCACCGCCTTGAAAGCGTCGGGATGCTGGATCAAGGAGGCTGCGACCAGCAAACCGCCGTTGCTACCTCCCATAATCCCCAGCTTCTCCGGGTTGGTCCAGCCGGCTTCGTGCAGCGCCTGAGAAGCCGCGTAGAAGTCGTCGAAGCAGTTCTGCTTGACCGTCTTCATACCGCCCTGGTGCCACGGTTCGCCGAACTCGCCGCCGCCCCGGATGTTGGCGACCGCGTAGACTCCACCCCGCTCTAACCAGGCCAGGGTCGAACCCAGGAACGCCGGCTGCTGCAGCACGCCGAAGCCGCCGTAAGCGTAAAGGATGGTCGGACGCTCGCCGTTAGGAGTGATCGACTTGTGGTGCAGGATGGTCAGCGGCACCCGCGCGCCGTCTTTGCTGACCGCCTCGGTGCGGGTCGCCACGATGTTGTCGTAGTTCCCCACGGGAGGCAGTTCGAAGACGGTTTTCAAGGTGCCGGACGAGGCGTTGTAGGAAACCCAGCGCTCGGGGATGGTCCAGCCGCGGTAGGTGATCAGGGCGTCGCCCGATTTCGCGGAAGCGGCGATGGTGCCCAGCCCAAGCCCATCGGCGGGAAGCGGAACCACACGCACCAGTTTCCCGTCGCCGCCCCAGTGTTCCAGACGCTGCTGCTCGCCCCAGACGCGGGACACCAGAACTCCACCCTGGATCGGATGGACGTCTTTGACGGCCCACTGGCTTTGCGGAATCAGCACCCGCGAAGTGCCGTCGGGTTTGGTCAGACGAACTTCGCCACGGGGCGCGTTATGGAAGTTCACGGTCAGCAGTTCGTTGCCGATCCAGCGTCCACCGTGGCGAACGTCGGCCTTGTCGTCGACCTTCATCGACCAACCGTCGGCGCCACGGAACGCGACTCGGGTCGGAGCGCCGTCGCCGAAGTGCACCAGCGCGGCGGCCTGGCTGCCGTCGGGCGAGGTGGTCAGGTCCCATTCGGCTACTTTGGAAAGACCCTGGCCGTAAGCCGGGGTGTCCTTGTCGGTCCTGGTGCCCATTTTGTGATGGTACAGCGAGGCGTCGAATAGGCTGTCCTTGGGCAGGCGCACATAGGTCACTCCCTGCTCGTCGGCATCCCAGGCCAGAGCCGGGGGCGTGGTTCCTCCGGCCGCGTTGGCCAGGACGTCGGGCAACTTCTTGCCGGTGGCGGTCTCCACGAAGAAAATGGTGGTCAGTTCGCTCCCGCCGACGGCCGTTCCATAGGCGACGTACTTCCCGCTGGGCGAGGGCCAGAAGTCGGTGATGGCCGATGGGTTCTTGTCGCCGTTGGTGTCAACCAGAACTTTCTCTGCACCGTTAGGCCAGTTTTGGGCGATCAGCACGGGCTGTGGAGCGGGCGGGGAGTCTTTCATGAACAGCAAGGTGCTGCCGGCGAGATGAGGCGAAGTGCGGGTGGGCGCCGTCAGCGCGAGTTCCGTGATCCGCTTGGCCAGCGCCTCACGGCCGGGATACTTCGAAAGCTGCCCTTCGGCGTAGCTGTTCTGGGCCTCGATCCACGCTTTCACCTTAGGGTCGCCCGCGTTCTCCATCCAGTGGTAGGGGTCGGGCACGGCCTTCCCGTGATAGGTGCGGCTGTCGGCCTTGGTAGGGGTGGCCGGCGGGGCCTGAGCGAGACTGGCTCCTTGCAAGATGGAGCAGCCGATCAGGGTCAGGGCTAGGTTACGCAAACGTTTTCTCCTTGGCGGTGGTCTGCGGTCCGCTTCTGGAGGTGAGGCTCGAGGCCCTTGTGGACGTTTTACGGCTGAGGCGGGTACTGTTGGGTCGGTGCCTGGGTGGGGGGGGCCGCAGCCGGGGCCCGATTACCTTGAACGCCGATCTCTTCCACTCGGAGTACCAGGTCCATCAAATGAGGAACGCTGCCGCGCAGCGGGACGGGCAAGAAGTACTGAGGTTCGGCCTGCGCCCAGGCGCGGCCGACGCGAGCCACCTGAGCCAACTCCTGCATCGGATAGATCACTCCGGCTTCGTGGGCGCGGCGTAGCGCCTCGGTGGCTTCGGCCAGCGCTTTGGTCTCTTCGCGAAGTCGGACATCGTTGCCGTCCGAGCGCAGAGGGGCGTTCATCACGTTACTCCACAGCCCGTGGGCCATGTCGTCGATCTCGAACACCACGGCCTGGATCCCCTCGAAACTGTACACCTCACGCGGGGTGACGTTGGAAATCCAGGGCTGGCTGCTGGTTGGAGGTGTATTGGGCCTGGTCGGGGTGACGGGGTTGGAGGCGACGGGCGGATTAGCGATGGGGGCGCCGGTTCCCGGGCCGCCCGGGGTTCCGGCGGGACGTAGCGCGGCGGGTAAAGGCTGCCCCGTGTAGGTCGACCAGCGCGCGAGCAGATCGTTTTGCGCGGCCAGCAGCGAGGCCTGGGTCACGTTCTCCATCTTGTAGAGAGTACGCACGGGAAGACCCTGCTCGGAGAGCTGGACCAGGCCCACGGTGACGCCCTTCTGAGGATTGAACCCCAGGGTGTTTTTCAGCAAAGTCGCCTCTTTGGGACGGTCGTAATGCATGGTGCCCATTTGCAACTGGCTGAAGTTGTAGGTTCCGCGCAGTCCGTTGAGGTGGGCCACCACGGCTTTTTCACGAGGGTCGATGCGGTCACCCGAGGGGCCGGCGACCAGCAGCAGAAGCTGCTGGGTCGGCAAGGGCATCTGGGCCAGCAGTGCTCCGCTGGAGAAGATCAGGCTCAAAGCTATCAGGATGGTTCGAATGATCTTGATGGACATGCTGCGTTCACGCTCTCTTTCCCTCACGACGTCTCTTCCGAAGAGGTCGCTTTTCGCGCTTCGTCAAACGGCCCCGGATCGGCCTGCCGGGGTGGCGAATCGGCGGCACTCAGTGTCGGATCGGTGTAAACATGGGAACCGGATCGTTCGCCGGGAGTTGTGGCGGGGGCGCGATCGGGGTGAAGCGAGGGACCGGCACAGGGTGGCTCACGGCCGGCGCGGCGGGGCGTGGAGCCGGCGGACGGTAGGCGGGTCGAGGCGCATAGGTCTCTGCCGGCGGACGATAGGGAGGAGGGGAGGGAACGGGAGAGCCGGAGGGCAGGTTCGAAGGTAACCGGGGGAGGAGGTCGCTGGGCAAAGCCGGACGGGGCCCCGAGGACGGGAGGGAGCCCATGTCGGGGAAGCCCGGTAGGGAAGGTAACGCCTCCATCGCCAGGGTGACTTCTTTACGTTCGGCCGGGGCGAGGTTCACGGAAAGCCGCTTGGGGAGGTAGCCGTCGGCCTCGACCATCAGCTCGTGAGCTCCAGGGTCGAGGCGAGTCTGGCCCTGAGCTACCTTTAGTTTCTCCTTGTTGGGCAGCGCGGTCAGGCGCGCTTCGGCGTCTTTGTCGCCTTTGACGATGATCGCCAGGGTCGCTCGCGGAATTGTCGCTCGAACCGTGGTCATCCCGCGGGGCTCTTCGACCTCGACTTTGCTGACCGGCCAGCCTTCGGGTCGGAGCTCCAGACTGAAGTCGCCCGTCTCGAAGGAGTAGCGGCCGGGCTGGGAAGGGTCGGCCTTGGGAGAGGCGCCTCGCGTGGTGACCACGCCGGCGTCGCTGGGGCGGACCAGGAGTTGCGGGCTGTAGTCCAACGGGGGCGCCTGCAGCTGTCCCCCACCCACCCAGCCGGCCCAGCCAAGCACAAGGCCCGCCACCAGAGGGGGCAGGCCAAGTTTTAGCGAGGTCGCGACGTCCATGTCGCGATTATACCACGTCCAGGGAGCGGTCAGGCCGATTTCGGCGTGCCCTGTTCGGCGGCGTTGGCGATCAGCGAGCGGATCAGCTGGGTGCTGCGCTCGAGGTCGGCGATCTCGACGCGCTCGCTGCGGGTGTGCGGATTATCTTCGCCGGCGCCCAGGCTGATGGCGTTCAGCCCCTTGTCGCGGAAGGCGATGGCGTCGGTGCCGGCCCACTCGATCGCTTTGAACTCGGGGGTGAAGCCCAGGTCCTGCATAGCGTCCGTGGCGAAGTTGAAGATCTTTTTCTCCGCCTCGGTCAGACGCAGGTGCGACGGCGGAACGACGGGAGCGTGCTTGGCGGCTTCTTTGGCGGCGTGGATATCGTCGTGGGTCAGGGTGCTCAGGTCGCGCTTGGGCGGCTCTTCCCCGTTGATCAGCCAGTGGCGGCCCTGGGTGTAAAGCTGGTTGGCTTCGAACACATCGACGGCGAATCCGAAATCGACGCCTTCGAGATGCTTGGCGTCGAGAGCCTGAGCGCCCAGCAGTCCCTCTTCTTCGGCCACGGTGAAGATCAGCTTAAGGTCGCCGTGAGGGAGATTCTCTTCGCGAATCTGGCGAACGGCCTCGAGAATTTCGGCCACACCGGCGCGGTTGTCGCCGCCCAGGGCGGTGGTTCCGTCGCTGACGACATAGCCGTCCTTGATCTGCGGCTTCACACCGACGGCCAGCGGCACCGTGTCCATGTGGGCAGCGAACAGCAGGGTCGGGGCGCCTTCGACGTTGCCGGGAACATCGACGATCAGGTTGCCGGCGTTGCCGCGGATCTTCTTGCCGGCGTCGTCTTCGAACGCTTCGAGACCCATCTCGCCCAGTTCCGACTTGATCTTGTCGGCGATCTGGCGCTCTTTGCGGCTGGCGCCGGGCACCTGGACAAGTTCGAGAAAGTCGTTGAGCAGGCGGTCCTTGTTCAGCGGCGGGTCGAGCTTGTCGGAAGGGATCGAGCGCTCGTTGCTACCGGGTTCCGAACCATGGTCGTGCTGAGGGGTCTCGACCGAACGGGCAGAGCGAAAGGCCTGGGTGGGAGCAAAAGAGTTGACGCCGATATTCATAGGCCCAGTATGCCAGCGTCGCGGCGGCGCTTTGTTACAGAATCCTTACCTGCCGGTCGCTTCGGCGAGTTCGGACGTCTCTTCGCCTGGGCGGGGTGAAGAGGACGGCCGCATATAATGAAAGGGCCCCCCGAAGGGAGCCCTTTCATGCGAGAGTGCTGTCGTTGCGATAGTCTTTTGTATCTTAGGCTTCGAAGGTGCTGGGCTTGGTGCCCGCATCGGCACCGGCGCCGGCATCGGCGGCCTTGTCGACGCCACCAACGGCGGCGGTGTCAGGCTGAGCAGCGTTTTCGGCGCCCGAGGCTGCGCCAGCGTTGGCAGCGCCAGCGGCGCCGGCAGCGGCATCAGCAGCCCCAGCTTCACCGGCGTTCTTTTCCTTGTCCTTGTCTTCGGTCTTCTTGGTGTCCTGGTTCTCGCCGACCTTGTTGTCCTTGCCCAGCAGCTTGTCCAGCTGGTCGCCGAGCTGCGAGGGGTAGTTCTGCTTGTCGCCAGCTTCGGCAGCGCCGCCGGCGCCGGAGACGGGAGCGCCACCACCGGCCTGAGCGGGAGCCTGAGCGCCGCTGGCGTCGCCGCCACCCTGAGCGCCGGGGGCTCCGCCGCCACCCTGGGCGCCGTTAACGCCGAGGAGCTCTTCGGCCTGCTTGCGGATTTCCGGCTTGACGCCCTCGAGGCTGCCGTTCTGCTTGGCCTGATCGTAAGTCTGTTTCAGCTGGCTCTTGTCGCCACCGACCTGAGCTGCCTTGATTCCAGCAGAGAGCTCCTGCTCGACCTGCTGAGAGTTGCCGCCCTTGCCACCCTGGGCTCCGGCGGCACCGGCAGCGCCCTGGGCTTCTGCCGAGATGGTGGTTCCGTCGCCCTTGGGGGCTGACGTTTCGCTGACGGTCTGGTCGTTGCTGATAGCTCCGGCTCCAGCTCCGGCCGTCGCGCCGCCTGCGGCACCTACGCCCTGGGTCTGGTAAGGATTGCTGCCGTATCCGCTGATTTTATTCGTAACGTCCATCTCTTTTGCACTCTCTCTTTCAATTCGTCGTTCGTTCTGAAGTCATTATACTTCTCTGGCTTTGCGATGGGGGACTTAGATGTGTACGTTGGGTAAACCTTGTAAACAACTTATGAACTTCCCGTGCATAAAGTTAACTTGCCACCATTCGTTCGAACTTACCAGGAGGGGCTGAAGTTGAAGAAACGGGCGCGGGATAAGGGATAGAACAGGATTTCTGCCCTTCCCACCAGGTTTTCGTACGGCACCTGGCCGGGCGGTACGAAGCGCGAATCCTGGGAGTTGTTACGGTTGTCGCCCATAACGAAAAGGTGCCCTTTCCGCACGATGGTGGGCGGGTGGTTCTTGAAGATCGGCTCGGGCAGGTAGCTCTCTTGCTGCGGGAGATCATTGAGGTAGAGCACCCCGTCGCGCACCTCGATCTTATCGTAGGGTAGTCCAACCACCCGTTTGATCAGATCGGTCTGGTCCAGCGCGCCGGCCACGCCGGGTGGCCGGAAGACCACGATGTCGCCTCGGACCGGATGGGAAAAATCGTAGATCAGCTTGTTGACCAGGATAAAGTCGTTGATCTGCAGGGTCGGCAGCATCGACCCGGAGGGGATGTAGAAGCTGCGAACCACGAAGTGGATCAGCATCAGGGCGACCAGGCCGGCCCAGACCACGGAGTCGACACCGTCGAGTAGTCGGACTCTGGTCATCTTTTGCAGACGTCCCAGCGTGCTGGGTCGCACGTGGACGATCAGACGCGCCACGGTCAGCGCGATCAGCATATAAATGAGGCCGGTCTCGGTCACGCTTTAACGGGCAGCGGAATCGGATTGAACTTCTTTGAGCAGGGCGCCGTGACGGTCGACTTCCATGGTGGTGCCCAGTTCGAGCTTGACCAGAGGAGCGAGTTTGGCCGCACGGTCGGCGCCCAGGCGGTTGTTCACCGCTTGCTGAGGCGACTGCTTGCCATACACATCAGGGAAGGTGACCACCTTCAGGCGTCCCTCGGGGTCGCGTCCCAGTTTGACCGTTTCGTATTCGATGCGGACGGGCCAGCCCACCTTGACCTCGTTGAATAAGCGGGCGACCGCTTCCGGGTAGGCGCGGATACAGCCGTGGGTCACCGAGTTACCCACGTTGAGCGGTTGGTTGGTGCCGTGAATTCCGGTGCGCGGAAGCGAGAGACCGATCCAGTGCTTGCCCAGGGGGTTGTTGGGGCCGGGCCCAACCGGGCCTTTCTCTTTAGCCCAGGACGGCGGATACCAGGTCGGGTTCGGGATTCGTTCGATGATATGGTACTGGCCGGTCGGGGTGGGGAAGCCCTTCTCGTCGCCGATCGAGACCGGCACGAAGCGGTCGAACTGCCCGTTGCGGAAAACGAACAGGCCGCGCTCGGGCAGGTTCAGCACCAGGCCGTCTCGCGGCGGGTTGGCCGGTAGCACACGCTGCTTGGGAATGATGAGCGACACACCGGGCTCGATCTCGACAGCCGTGGGCGGGAAGCCGTTGGCAAACGCCACGTGGTCGACGGCCAGACCAAACTTCTGGGCGATGGTAAAGATGCTCTCGCCGGGCTGCACCACATGAACGAAGTTGCGGCCCACGGTCTTGCGCACGTCGCTGCCCCCTCCTGCGGCCGCTAACGACTCCTGAGCCATCACAGCGCAGGTCAGCAGGCAGAGGGAGAACAGGGTCAGGCAGAGTCGCTTCCAGGTGGAGGCGAGCAAGGGGAGGGCAGAGGTTCGCATGGACGGGAAGTTCTTCCGTGACCCGAAGCGCTCCCTCTTCTCCCCGCAAGTTTCCCCCCTCCCACCGGATCTCCAGGGAACGGGGCTTCGGGTCCGAAGCCTCGGGGCATGCTCAAGAAAGCCCTGCTGACCCTACTGCTCCTGACCCTGCCGCTGCTCGCTCAGGAGCCGGCTTCTGCCCCGCAAAGGGCTCGCGCTGCCTCCTACCCTCTCTCGGTGGCGCTACCTACGGGATGGGAGAGCTATCCCGGGGACGCCAAAAATCCCGGCGAAGTGCTGTTCCTGCAGACAGCGAGCGGCGCCGAGATGGATGCCACGGTCAGCTTTAGCGCCTTTCCTATGCCCAAAGAGTGGGACAGCATTCTCCGTCGCGAAACCTTCCAACTGGTCGTGGCGATGGACGCTCCGGTGCAGACCAATCAGGCGCTGACGCTGAGTGGGGCCAGGGGTCACAAATGGGTTTACCGGGCTCCTTCCAAAGAGGGAGTGGAGCAGGTGCACTACCGCCTCTACCTGGCACTGCCGGCCAGCGTAGGGAAGAACCGCCTGATGGTCATGCAGGCGACGGCCCCGGCGGGCCAGGCGGCTGCCGCCCTGGCCACCTTCAACGACCTGGCCCGCAGCCTCGCCTGGGGCAAATAGCCTTAGACCGCCAGTTTCAGGAGCGCCTCGAGGTCGAGCCGGCGGGTGTACATGGCGATGCTGCCGTCGCTGTCCCGGGGCCATTCGTCGGCCGGTCGGTCCCAGTACAGTTCGACCCCGTTCTGATCGGGATCGCGCAGATAGATCGCTTCACTGACTCCGTGATCCGAAGCGCCGTCGAGTTCGTAGCCCGAGGCGAGTACCTTGAGAACCAACGTAGCCAGGGCCTGGCGGGTGGGATAGACCAGGGCCAGATGGTACAGGCCGGTGCTAAAAGGCGGAGGCGGTCCAGCCCCGTTCGACTCCCAGGTATTCAAACCCAGGTGGTGATGGTATCCGTCGTACGATAAGAAGGCGGCCTGCTGGCCGTAGCGGGCCATGACCTCCATTCCCAGCACGTCGCGGTAGAACGCGACGGCGCGCTCGAGGTGGGAAACTTTCAGATGCACGTGGCCCAGGCGGGCCCCGACGGTAGCGGTTTTCAGGTCCATAGCGGTTCGTCTCCTTTGGAGACTATTCTATGGGCGGAGGGAATTTCTGACTAGTTGGCAATATCCTGACAGAATGTCCTTTGTGTGGGACAATCTCTGCGGGGCAGAGGGAGGGGCTAATGGAAGATCTCAACGACCTCTATTTTTTCGCCTGCGTGGTCGAGCGCGGGAGTTTCACTCGGGCGGCCGAGGCGCTGGGGGTGCCCAAGTCGCGCCTGTCTCGACGGGTGGCCGACCTGGAGGGGCGGTTGGGAGTGCTCCTGTTAGAGCGTACCACACGACGCCTGCACCTGACCACGGAAGGCGAGCTGTTTCTGAGCCACTGCCAGGCCATGATGGTCGAAGCGAAGGCGGGGCTCGAGGCGTTGGAGCGGATGCGTTCGGAGCCTCAGGGCACGGTGCGGGTGGCGGCTCCGGTCGACGTGGCGCAACATGTGCTGGCTCCGCTTTTGCCAGAGTTTCTCGCCCTCTATCCTAAGGTTCGGCTGGAGGTGAACACCGGAGCGCGTATGGTCGATCTGATCGAAGAAGGCTTCGACGCGGCGTTGCGGGTGCGCACCGGTGCCCTGGAGGACCCCCGCCTGGAGGTGCGAGCGCTGCAGCCGATGGAGTTGGTCCTGGCGGCGGCACCCCGGTTTTTAGGAGATTGGAGCCCGGGCTCGCCGGAGGAGTTAGTCGGGCGACTGTCCGGGTTGGCCGGCGCGGCTCCAGGCCAGAGTTCGGTTTCGCTGATCGGCCCGCAGGGCGAGGTGGCGCGCTTGGAAGTCGAAGGGCGCCTGGCGGTCAACGACTTTTCCGTGCTGGCCGAGGCGGCCCGGGCGGGGTTAGGAGTAACCCTGCTGCCGTTGGTGCTGGTTCAGCCCGGTCTAGCGGACGGGAGCCTGTGCCTGGTGCTGCCGGAGTGGAGAGTCACCTCTGGCCATCTTCGCCTGGTCTATCCTCCGGCCCGTGCCCGTTTGCCCTCGGTCCGCGCTTTCCTGAGCTTCATTCGCGAACGCCTGGCCCCAGATTAGAGTTAGCGGATTTCGGGCCAGCTCGGGTCATGGCTGCTGCTGAACTCGGCGCGGGGCAGCTGGAGCACGACGGGTTTGGCGTCACGCTTCAGCCAGAGCAGCAGGTTGGTCAACGAGCCGCGGTCCATGGCGGTACAGCCCGAGGTAGGGCAGTTGGCGCCGGACTGCAGGTGGTAGAAAATGCAAGAACCCATTCCCGGTTTCGCGGCCGGGCAGTTGTGTCCGACCACCAGGCCCATCTTGTAGAGACCGATCTTCATGTCTTCGGCCGACTTCCAGGTCCGCCCGCCCACCTCGGACGGCTTGACGATCTGGTTGTAGTAAGGCGAGGCGCCGTCATCGACGCACTGCTCGTGCTCGACCACCATGAAGGGCAGATTGGCCGAGCTGTAGCCGGCGGGTTTGGCGGGGTGGCCAAACCCCTTGAGAAAAGGGAACAAGCCGGCCGGCGACTTGCCGTCGCCTTCCCGCTTCTGAGGGCCGGATCCGCTCTCGGCGTCCTTGATCAGCTCGGAACGTCCCCAGGCCAGCCCCGTGCGACCAAGGTTGACCGTGACCACCTGGCCGATAGGGCTCCATTCGCCCTGGGCGTTGTCACGCTCGAAGCGATACATCCGGGCCGTCGGCGCGTCCCATCCGTCGCTGAGCACCACCACCAGCTGCCGCGATTCGGCGGGGACCGGGAAGGAAGGGGCGGCGAAGACGGGGGCGGCCAGCAGCCAGAGAGCCAGGGCCAATCTCAGAACGGTTTTCATGCCGACCACATTCCTCCCTGGAGGGCGAGAACCTTGCTCGTCGGCCCTGGCTCGAGCCCGGGCGACGCTCAGAGTCCCAGGACGGGTCGAACTTTGCCAGACCAGTCGGCGTTGGCCTGAGGGTTGGCGGGGGACGGATGCAGGATGGTCTGCAGCGGTAGCTCGAGCGAGTCGGCTTTAGCCACAGCGGTCAGGCGGTCCAGAGCGAACCGCCCTACGCCGATCGCGCGGGCCACCTTCAGTTCGCGCAGCAACTCCAGCAGTGCCGTATCGCAGGCCGCGTAGAGCGGATCGCGCTCGGCTTTGGGTAGCTTGTCCGGGGTGCGGTTGCGGCCGCCTTCCTCCATGAACACCAGCGGGCAGTAGTTGACCACCACGAAGCGACGAGCAAACTCGGCCGGATCGGGAAACTCCTGAGAAAACAGCCCCCAGACGCGACGCCCCGAGACCTCGCTACGCCGACAGTCGAACCCCTCGATCGGGCGGGCCGGATTCTCGACCGCAGGCCTCTCCACCGGGCCACTCACACCCAGCCAGTCGCGCACGGCGGCGACCTCTCCAAAGGGCACTCCCGTCTGGGCCATCCCCCAGGGACCAGGGTTCATCCCTAGCAGCAGGGTTCGACCATGGGGGCCGGCCAGATACAGTTCGAGATACTGCGCGAAAGGGACCCGGGCGTAGGTCAACGGGTTGTAGACGTGGGTCACCGGCGGGGCGAAAGTCAGCTTCGAGACGGCCTTCTCGAGGCGAGAGAAAATCTTCGTCAGCTTACCGGCATCAGCGCTCAAGGGACGCCTCATAGGCGGCTTGCACACCGGCGCCGTGGGCCTGGATGCGTCGAAGCGCTTCGGCCAGACCAGCCGTCGTCTCCGACCCCAGCAGAGGAATGGAGAGGCAGCGGGAGGCCAACTGCTCGGTGCGCGGGAGAGGCCGACGAGCAAAGGCGCGGTAAGCCGTATGCTGGTGGCAAGGCGGATGAAAGTAAGCTCGACTGGGCACACCCTCGCGCCCCAGCGCCCAGGCCATGGCGTCCCGCGAGCAGCCGAAAGCCTCGGGCTCGATGGCGATGGTGAAATCTTTGTAGGTGGTCCGGCTGTCGGCCGTGATCTGCTGGAACAAGAGTCCCGGCGTCCCTTCCAAGGCGGCCTTGAGTTCTTCGGCGGCCGTGTTGCGGAACGCCACCACCTCTTCCAGCATCTTGAGCGACTCGCGGGCCAGCGCACTGTGCATTTCGGACAGACGCGCGTTCATCCCGGCCATCAGCGAATCGTAAGAGCCGTCATTGCCGTACTCCCGCGCTATCTCTAGCTCTCGAGCCAGTTCGGCGTCGTTGGTGGCGACCACTCCACCCTCTCCAGCCACCACCATCTTGGTGGGAGTCAACGAATAGACCTGGCACCAGCCGGCGCCTCCCACCGGCTCACCCTGATGCACGGACCCGAAGCCGTGAGCGGCGTCGAAGATCAGACGGACTTCCGCCTCGGAGCAGACCGCCTCGATGCTCGCCGACGGAACCGGGTTGCCGAAGCAATGGACACCCACTACAGCCACCACGTTCTTGTCCTGCAAGACTTTTTGCAGATCGTCGAGGCAAAGGTTCATGCTGGCCGGGTCGACTTCGACGAACTCGGGTTCGAAGCCAGCCCACAGCATGGCCGAAACCGAAGCCATGAAGGTAAACGACGGCACCGCGATCCTGGGCTTGACGATCTCTGGAGAGATACGCCGCCGTAGCGCCTGATAGACCAGCATCAGCCCGCTGGTGCAGGACGAAACGCCGACCGCGTGAGCCACCTTCAGGTAGGCCGCTGCTTCCTGCTCGAACCCTTGGAGTTCGGCACCCTTGGTCAAATGGCCGCTGCTCAAGATCCGCTCGAAGCGAGGTAGCAGCACGGCCGGGTCGGGAAGGCGGGGGGACGCCATGGGGAGGGGAGGGGAGAAGAGGGGAGCGCCCCCCAGAGAGGCGGGCAAGGCGGCAACGGATTGGCTCATGGGAAGGGCTTTCTTTTGCCCCCTCCCGACCTCCTGGGGACGGGGCTGACTCCTGCTCACGGGTTGCCATCGCGGCCTCGTCTGTCCCTTTCCGACGATGGGCAAGATTTTTTGGGCCTCAAAGATAACCGAGAAGGGTTTTAGGATAAATACCATAATAGTTGCCGCAAAACTTCCCGAAACTAGTAAACAACAGGAGTCATCAATGGCGAAAACTGTCGCAGCACCCAAGTCGGTACCGGCCCCTTCTTCGGGCATCGTACTCAAAGATTTCCTCGAGATCCCTTATGATCAGCTCGAAGAGATGAACCTTGAAGCCAAGCAGAAGCAGCTGGACCGCGTCAGCGACCGCGAGTTGGAAGAGCATTACCTCAAGTACCTGACCGAAGAGAAACGCATCAAGGCCGTGACGGTCGGCTTCTCGGACCTCGAGGGCCGCTTCCACATGCTCGACTACGACAAGAAGTTCTTGCTCAAGTCGCACGACAACCTGACCTTCGACGGCTCGTCGATCCGCGGTTTCTCCGTGGTGTCCGAGTCCGATCTGCGCCTGGCCATCGACTGGGGCTCCTTCCGCTGGCTGCCCAGCGACCTGTTTGGTCCGGGAAAGGTGATCGTGTTCGGTCTGATCCAGGATGCTGAAGGGGTGGCTTACCACTCGGATATGCGCGGGCAGCTGAAGAACTACTCGGACGAGCTTTACAAGAAGGGTATGGTCGCCAATGTCGCCGTCGAGTGCGAAGGCTTCCTGTTCAACGGACTCAACGTCGAGCAGACCTACGAGACCCAGCGTGGCTTCGAGCTTGTCTCTTCCGGCGGCTACTACAACTCGCTGCCTCACGATCCGCTCAAGCAGTTCATCGACAACCTGGCCGAAGCCCAGCGCGCTCTGGCCTTCGAGAACGAGAAGGACCACCCCGAGGTGGCGCCCTCGCAGTTCGAGTTGAACTACAGCTACACGGAAGCGCTGCTGGCCGCCGACCAACTGCAGCTTTACAAGCTGGTGGCCCGTCAGACTGCCGCGGTCATGGGCTACACCGCCTCCTTCTTACCCAAGCCGATCGCCGGTATCAACGGCAGCGGTATGCACACGAATCTGTCCGTCATGAAGAAGGGCAAGAATCAGATGTACGACGCGAAGGGCGAAGAGAAGCTCTCGGCTTTCGCCTGGGAGTTTGTCGACCGCCTGCTCAACAGCGCCAACGACCTCTGCTTGATCCTGAACCCCAGCGTCAACTCTTATCGTCGTCTGGACCCTCATTTCGAGGCGCCGAACCAGATCAAGAGCTCGCCGGTCGACCGCACCTCGATGGTGCGTATCCCTCTGGGCAACGCCAAGTCGTCCCGCATCGAGGTGCGTACGGTGGCTCCCGACGCCAACCCCTACATGGCGTTCTACGCCATCCTGAAAACCGGATTCGACGGACCGATGAAGGAGACCATCTCTTCGGAAGAGCGCCGCACCCGTACCAAGTATCTGCCTGGCAACATCTACGACGCGATCCGCCTGTTCAAGCAGTCGAGCTTCATGGAAGAAGTGCTGGGAGCCGACAACAAGGCCAAGTACATCGAGCGTAAGGTGGCCGCCGCCGAACGTTCGGCCAAAGAACTGGGAACCAACGTCAAGCGCAGCGAGATCATCTATCACCACGAAGTGACCAACCAGTACATCTGGGGCAACTTCTAAAATCGTCGCGCAGGCCGTCGGTAAGACTCCGACGGTCTCGACGACCATGGCCTGAAAATGGAAGCGCC